>DKEU01000210.1:0-11961 GCA_002452635.1 Desulfovibrionaceae bacterium UBA6814
CCGGCTGTCCCGGCAATGCACAGGACCCGCATGGAAAACGCGCCATGAGCACACCTCCCTCCCGCCGCTCCCTGGCCACCCGCCTCTCGCTCTCCATGGGGCTGTCCTCGGCCGTGCTGAGCATGCTGGTGCTGGGCCTCGTGGCAGTGCTGTACTTCCAGCGCGCGCACTCCTCCATGGACGAGAACGCCCGGAACTCCGCCGCGTTCCTGGCCGAGTCCCTGGAATACCCCCTGTGGAACCTGGACCTGGAGGCGGTGCAGGCCATCGGCCAGGCCCTGGCCCAGGACCGCGAGGTGGGGCTGGTGGAGGTCACCGGAACCCTGGGCGAGGCGCTCTACGTCCACCGGACGCAGCACGCCATACTCATGGAGCGCCGGGCCAAGGTGGTGCACGACGGCCAGGTCATCGGCTGGGTCCGCGTGGGCCTGAACGACCTGGGGCTGCGCGCGACCCTCTGGCCCCTGGTCCTGACCGGGGCGGGACTGGCGGGGCTCATCCTCCTCCTGCAGTACCTGCTCCACCGGTTCTACTTCCGCCCCCTCATGGACACGCCCTTCTCCTCCCTGGACCGGATGGTCTCCGCGTACTCCGCGGGCGACTTCTCGTCCCCGCCGCCCCCGGCCCCCTATGCCGAGTTCGCGCCCCTGTTCCGGCTGCTGGCGGACATGGGGCGCACCATCCAGCGCCAGATGGACGACCTGAAGGCGAGCCAGGAGCGCCTGTCCCTGGCCATGGACGCGGCCAACGACGGCCTGTGGGACTGGGACGTGGCCTCGGGCGCGACCTTCTTCAGCCCCCGCTACTACACCATGCTCGGCTGCCAGCCCGGGGAGTTCGAGGGCCGCTACGAGGCCTGGCGGAGCAGGGTGCACCCCGACGACCTGGAGCGGGTGGAGCGGGCCCTGGCCTCCTGCATCGAGGGGGTGCTGGACGTGTTCAAGGCCGAGCTCCGCATGCGCGACAAGGACGGCCGGTGGCGCTGGATCCTGACCCGGGGCAAGGTGGTGGAGAGGAACCTGGCCGGGCGCGCCAAGCGGTTCGTGGGCACCCACGTGGACATCACCGCGCGCAAGGAGCTGGAGCTGCGCCTGGCCGACCAGTTGGCCTTCCAGCAGGCGCTCATGGACACCATCCCCTACGCGGTGTTCTACAAGGGGGCGGACACGCGGTTTCTGGGGTTCAACACGGCCTACGAGGAGATGTTCGGGGTGCGGCGCGAGGAGCTCCTGGGCAAGCGGGTGCTGGACCTGGAGTACCTGCCCGGCGCGGACCGGGTGGCCTACCAGGCCGAGGACGAGGAGGTCATCGCCTGCGGGGGCCGGGTGCAGAAGGAGATGCCCATCCCCTTTGCCGACGGGGTGGTGCACCAGACGCTGTATTCCGTGAGCGGCTTTCCCTCGGCCGACGGCTCCCCCGGCGGGCTCATCGGCGTCATCGTGGACATCGCCGCGCGCAAGCAGGCCGAGGCGGCGCTGGCCGCCAGCGAGAAGAAATACCGGGCCATCTTCGACACGACGCCCGTGGGCATCTTCCGCACCAGCTTCCCGGGGCGGCTCCTGGACGCCAACCCGGCCATGGCCCGCATGCTCGGCTATGCGAGCCGGGAAGAACTGTTCGCCGCGGTGGGGGACCTGGGCGCGGACGTCTATGCCGGCCCCGGGGAGCGCCGGCGCATGCTGGACGCCCTGCTGGCGTCGCCGGGCGGCATGAGCATGGAGATCGAGCTCAAGCAGAAGGACGGGACCCCCATCTACGCCATCATCAACGCCTCGCTCCAGTTCGACGCCCAGGGCAACCCCGCGTTCCTGAACGGAACCATCGAGGACATCACCGCGCGCAAGCATGCCGAAGCGGCCCTGCGCCAGTCCGAGGAGAAGTTCTCCCGGCTGTTCCGGCTCTCGCCGGACAACATCGTGGTCACCGACCTGGTGGCCGACCGGATCGTGGACGTGAACGAGAGCTTCGTCGCGACCACCGGATTCACCCGGGAGGAGGTCCTGGGCCGCAACGCCGTGGAGATGGGCATCTTCGCCGACCCCGCCAACCGCCGGGAGATCATGGAGCTTCTGCAGCGCGACGGGAAGGTGGTGAACTACGAGTTCGAGGCCCGCACCCGGCAGGGCGCGCCCGTGTCCTGCGCCCTGTCCGCCCAGGTGCTGGACATCGACGGCCGGCCGCACATGCTGTCCATGACCCGGGACATCACCGAGACCAAGAAGATGCAGGAGGTGATGGTCCAGACCGAGAAGATGATCTCGGTGGGGGGCATCGCCGCGGGCGTGGCCCACGAGATCAACAACCCCCTGGGCATCATCCTCCAGGCCACCCAGAACCTGGTCCGGCGGACCGACCCCGGCCTGCCCCGGAACGTCAGGGCGGCCGAGGAGCTCGGCCTGGACATGGGCCTCCTGCGCCGCTACCTGCAGGCGCGCAAGCTGGACGTCTTCATCGGGGACATCCAGTCCGCGGCGGTGCGGGCCGCGGCCATCATCCGGCACATGCTGGACTTCAGCCGGCGCAGCGAGTCCAAGCGCGCGGTCTGCGACCTGCCCGGCATCGTGCGCAAGGCCATCGACCTGGCCAAGAGCGATTACGACCTGAAGCGGAGCTACGACTTCAAGCGCATCCGGATCGACATGGAGATCGGGGACGGCCTGCCGGAGATCCAGTGCACCGAGACCGAGATCGAGCAGGTCATCCTGAACCTGTTGCGCAACGCGGCCCAGGCCATGGCCGCGGCCGACCCGCCCGTGGCCGAGCCCCGCATCGGCATCCGGCTGTCCGCCCTGGACCGGGGCGTGCGCATCGAGGTGGAGGACAACGGGCCGGGCATCCTCCCCGAGGTCCAGCGCCGGGTCTTCGAGCCGTTCTTCACCACCAAGGCCCCGGGCGTGGGCACGGGCCTGGGCCTCTCGGTGTCCTACTTCATCGTGACCAAGGGGCACGGCGGGAAGATGCGGGTTGAGTCCACCCCGGGATGTGGTACACTCTTCACCATGGACCTGCCCACGGAGGATGCGCGGACATGACGGCTCCCCTGCCCCGGCTGCTCATCGTGGACGACGAGGAGCAGATACGGCGTCTGATCATGGAGTTCCTGGAGGACTACGACGCCTTCGACATCCGCGGCGCGGGCTCCGGCGAGGCCGGCCTGGAGGCCCTGGCCCAGGCGCCCGCCGAACTCTGCGTGGTGGACCTGCGCCTGCCGGGCATGGACGGCGAGGCCTTCATCCTGGCCGCCCACGCGCAGGGGCTGTGCCGGCGCTTTCTCCTGCACACCGGCTCCGTGGACCACACCCTGTCCGACGAACTGCTCGCCGTGGGGGTCACGGAGCAGGACGTGTTCATCAAGCCCAACGACTTGGAGCGCCTGGTGGAGCGCATCCAGGAACTCCTGCAATCCCGGGGTGACTGAATCGGATCCGCCAGGGGGAACAGCATGCGCCGCATCGCTTGTCTGGCCCTGTGGGCAGCCCTGCTCGCCGTCCCTGCCGGAATCGCCGGCGCGGCGCAGGGCGCGAAGCTGGACGTGGTCTACACCAGGTGGTTCCCCTACACCTACACCGACAACGGCACGGCCGCCGGCTTCGAGGTGGACATCCTCAGGCAGGTGCTGCGCGGCATGGGCAGGGAGGCCAGCTTCACGGAACTCCCCTGGAAGCGGTGCCTGGCCAGCCTGGCCCAGGGCCGCGCCGACCTGCTGGTCTCCCTGTTGCGGACCCCGGAGCGGGAGCGGTTCGCGGCCTTTCCCGACGAGCCCATCAGCGTCTCGCGGACCGTCCTGTTCACGGCCGCGGACAGCGGCCTGCGCTACGACGGCGACCTGAAGAGCCTGGCCGGCCGCAAGATCGGGGTGATCCTGGGCTTCAGCTACGGCGAGGCCTTCGACCGGGCGGACTTCCTGGACAAGGACCCGGCGGTGGACGCGGACACCCTGATCCGGCGGGTGCTGCACGGCCACAACGCCCTGGCCGCGGAGAACGAATGCGTGGCCAAGGCCTCGGCGATCCGCCTGGGCGTCCGGGACCGGCTGCGCTTCCTGGAGCCGCCCATCCACGAGCAGAAGCTCTACGTGGGCTTCTCCCGCGCCGCCGGCCGCCAGGGGCTGGCGGAGGAGTTCTCCCGGGCCCTGGCGGGGTTCAAGGCCACCCCTGCCTACGCCGAGATCCTGCGACGCTACGGGGTGGCCGACTAGGCGCCGGACCGGCCGGACGGCCCGCCTCGGGTTTCCCGCGCCCTTCGTCCCGCGCCCCGTCCCCGCGCCCGGATGCCGGGCGCAGTGTAAAGCAATGTAACATGGCGGCCCGCCGGGCCGAAAGAGGAAGCGGGACCCGGACACTTCCGGCAGCGCCGCGGGCCGCGGCGCGGTCGCCGGGCCGGGCGGCCGGACGGCCCGTCCTGCGGCCGGCCATCCCCGGGCAACATTCCCGCCCCGCCGGGGCATGAAAGAGGAAACATGAAGGTTCTGGCATCATTCATCCTGGGTGTCCTGCTGGCGGCGGCCGCCGGGTGCGCCCCCTTTGCGCCGGGCCCCCGCGACCTGGCGCCGCAGGGCCTGCCCCTGGGCTACAGCCTGTACGAGGACTGGGCCGTGAACGCATCCGCCCCGGCAACGGACCGGTGGTGGGCGCAGCTCGGGGGCGGGGAGCTCGACGCCCTGATGCGCCGGGCCCTGAGCGGCGACTTCAGCGTGCGCCAGGCCTGGGCCCAGCTCAAGCAGGCCCGGGCCGTGGCCCGCCAGGCCGGGGCCGGGCTCACCCCCTCCCTGTCCGCCACCGGCTCGGCCGCGCACACCCGCGCCTGGTCCCAGGCCAAGGGCGAGGAGACCTTCACCCTGAGCGAGGACTTCGACCTGGGCCTGTCCGCCTCCTACGAGCTGGACCTCTGGGGCCGGGTGCGCGCCCAGGCCCAGGCCGGGGGGCTGGACGCGGCCGCCTCGCGCCAGGACCTGGAGGCCGCCGCGGCCTCGGTGGCCGAGTCCGTGGCCGCGGCCTGGATAGACCTCCTGTCCACCCGCGAGCAGATGCGCCTGGTGCGCAGCCAGATCCGCACCACCCAGGACGTGCTGCGCACCCAGGTGCTGCTGTTCGCCGCCTCCGGGGCCACGGCCCTGTCCGTGCTGGAGCAGCGCGAGAGCCTGGCCGCGGTGCAGGCCAAGCTGCCCGGCCTGGCGACCCAGGAGCGGACCCTGCTCAACCAGCTGGCGGTCCTGACCGGCCAGGCCCCGGGGACCCTGGGCGAGGTGCCGGGCGACACCCTGCCCGAGCTGCCCGCGGCCCCGCCGGCCGGGCTGCCCGCCGACCTCCTGGCCAAGCGGCCCGACGTGCGCGGGGCCGGGCTCTCCCTGCGCGCCGCGGACTGGGAGATCGCCGCGGCCCGGGCCGACCGCCTGCCCGCCCTGACCCTCTCCGGCAGCGGGGCCTATTCCGGCGCCCGGCTGGAGGACGTGTTCGACGCCTGGGTGCTCAAGCTCGCCTCCAGCCTGGCGCTGCCCCTCCTCGACGGGGGGCAGCGCGCCGCGGAGGTGGACCGGGTGCGCGCCGTGGCCGAGGAGCGGCTGGCCGCCTACGAGCAGACCGTGTTCACCGCGGTGCGGGAGGTGGAGGACGCCCTGGCCACGGAAAAGGGCCAGCGCGACCTCCTGGCCGCCCTGGCCGTGCAGCTCGCGGCGGCCCGCAGCGCCGAGGCCGAGGCCCGCCGCCGCTACCTGGGCGGGGCGGACGAGTCGGTGCTCTCCTATCTGCAGGCCCGCTCCACGGTGCAGGGCCTGGAGCTCACCCTGATCCAGGAAAAGGCCGGCCTGCTCAAGAACCGGGTGGCCCTGTACGTGGCCCTGGGCGGCGACTGGACCGGGGCCCTCACCCCCGAGGGCCTGGCCGACCCCGACAGCACTTCTTCCCAGAGGAACGCATCGTGACCCATACCCCCCCTGCCAAACCGACCCGGACGCGCCGGGTCCTGTACGTGTTCGTGCCCCTGGCCATCGTGGCCCTGGGCGTGGCCGTGGCCGCCCTGCTCCTGGCCACCCGGCCGGTGGCCGGCAAGGCCGCGCCCCAGGCCAAGAGCGCCCTGGTGGAGGTCATGCCCGCCGCGGTCTCGGACCACGCCGTGGTCCTGGAGGCCATGGGCAGCGTGAGCGCGGCCCGCGAGGTGACCCTGCGCTCCCGGGTGGCGGGCTACGTCTCCTCCCTGTCCGAGCGCTTCACCCCGGGCGGCCTGCTGCGCCAGGGCGAAAAGGCCCTGGCCCTGGACGACGCGGACTACCGCCTGGCCCTGCGCCAGGCCCAGAGCGCCGTGGACTCGGCGCAGGCGGACCTGGACCTGGAGATGGGCCAGCAGCGCGTGGCCCGGGCCCAGTTGGACCTGCTGGCCGAGGCCGCGGGCGCGGTGGACGGGGACACCTCCCTGGCCCTGCGCCAGCCGCAGCTGGCCCAGGCCCGGGCGACCCTGGAGGACGCCCGGGCGGCCCTGGAGCAGGCCCGGCTCAACCTGGAGCGCACCACGGTGCGCGCGCCCTTCAACGCCCTGGTCACCGCGCGCTCGGTGGACGTGGGGGCCCAGGTGGGCACCTCGGACACCCTGGCCACCCTGGTGGGCACGGACGAGTACTGGGTCAAGGCTGCGGTGCCCGTGGACAGGCTGCGCTGGATCGAGTTCCCGTCCGGGGACGCGGCGGGCAGCGCCGTGCAGGTCGCGGCCCGCAGCCAGGCCGCGCCGGTTCCCGGCCGCGTGCTGCGCCTGGAGGGCGGGCTCATCGAGTCCAGCCGCATGGCCCAGGTGCTCATCAGGGTGCCCGACCCCCTGGGCCTGCACCGGGACGGGCCGCCGCTCTTGCTGGACGAGTATGTCACCGTGCGCATCGGCGGCCGGACCCTGCGCGGGGTCGTGGCCCTGCCCCGGACCGCCCTGCGCGAGGAGTCCCAGGTCTGGATCGACCGCGACGGCGCGCTGGAGATACGGCCCGTGACCGTGGCCTGGCGCGATACCGACACGGTGTACCTCGCCGCGGGCGTGTCGCCCGGGGAGCAGGTGGTGACCTCGGACATCGCCTCCCCGCTGGCCGGCATGAAGCTGCGCGCGGCGGGCGGCGTCCAGAGCCGGGAGTCGGCCTCCCCGGCAGCGGAGGCCGACGATGCCCGATAGCACGCAGCGGGGGCCCCTGGCCTGGATGGCGGGCCATTCCGTGGCCGCCAACCTGCTCATGTTCATCTGCCTGGTGGGCGGCCTGATCATGTCCTTTACCATCCGGCAGGAGGTCTTCCCGGACTTTGCCGAGGACCAGGTGCAGATCACGGTGTCCTATCCCGGGGCCAGCCCCGAGGAGGTGGAGCAGGGCGTCATCCTGGCCATCGAGGACGCGGTGCGCAGCCTGGACGGGGTCAAGGAGGTCTCCTCCACGGCCGGCGAGGGCAGCGCCACGGTGCTGATCACCGCCCTGGAGGACGCCGACAGCCGGGAGCTCACCGAGGACGTGAAGAACAAGGTGGACCAGATCACCACCTTCCCCGACGACGCGGACGAGCCGGAGATCATGGAGGTCTCCCACAAGCACGGGGTGCTGGACATCGCCCTGTACGGCAGCCTGGGGGAGCGCGCCCTGCGGGACAAGGCCGAGCAGCTGCGCGACGACCTCCTGCAGAGCTCCTCCATCACCCAGGTGGAGATGGAGGGCGTGCGCGACCACGAGATCCACGTGGAGCTGTCCCAGGCGCAACTGCGGCGCTACGGCCTGACGCTCGCTGACGTGTCCGCGGCCATCGCCGCCGCGGCGGTGGACGTGCCCGGCGGCACGGTGCGCACCGAGGGCGGCGACATCCTGGTGCGGGTCAAGGAGCGCCGGGACTGGGCCTGGGAGTTCGGGAGCCTGCCGCTCATCACCGCCGCCGACGGGTCCAAGGTCCTGGTGCGCGACGTGGCCGAGGTGCGCGAGGACTTCGAGGAGTCCAACAACTACGCGGTGTACAACAGCCAGCCCGCGGTGCGCATCGAGGTCTACCGCACCGGCGGCCAGACCCCCGGCGCGGTGGCCGAGGCGGCGCGCGCCGTGATCGCGGAGTTCGCGGCCGGCCTGCCCGAGGGCATGGGGGTGGCCATCGAGCACGACATGTCCGACGTGTTCCTGCAGCGCGCCGAGCTGCTGCTGACCAACGCGCGGCTCGGCCTGGTGCTGGTGTTCGCCCTGCTGGCCCTGTTCCTGGAAATCCGGGTGGCCTTCTGGGTGAGCCTGGGCATCCCGGTGTCCTTTCTGGGCTCCTTCCTGTTCTTGCCCAGCCTGGGCGTGACCATCAACATGATTTCCATGTTCGCCTTCATCGTGGCCCTGGGCATCGTGGTGGACGACGCCATCGTGGTGGGCGAGAACATCCACACCCACCGGCAGCGGGGCATGGGCCCGCTGGCCGCGGCCATCCACGGGGCCCGGGAGGTCTCGGTGCCGGTGGTGTTCTCGGTGCTGACCAACGTGGTGGCCTTCGTGCCCCTGCTCTTCGTGCCCGGGGTCCCGGGCAAGATCTTCCTCAGCATTCCCCTGGTGGTCATCACGGTCTTCCTGATCTCCCTGGTGGAGAGCCTGCTGGTGCTGCCGGCGCACATGGCCCACACCAAGGGCTTCGGCAACGGCGACGGCCCCCTGGGCCGGCTGCACAAGCGCTTCCAGCGGGCCTTCGACGTGTTCGTGGCCTGGCGCTTCACGCCCATCCTGTCCGCGGCCATCCGCTGGCGGTACGCGGTGCTGGCCGCGGGCCTGGCCCTGCTGGTGGTGACCGGGGCCTACGTGGCCAGTTCGCGCATCGGCATCACCATGTTCCCCAAGGCCGAGTCGGACCAGGCTTACTGCGAGGCCGTGCTGCCCTACGGCTCGCCCAAGTCCCGGCTGGAGGAGGTCCGCACCAGGGTCACCGCGGCCCTGGCCGCGGTGGTGGAGAAGACCGGGGGGGACAAGGAGTGCACGGCCAACTTCGCGGTGGTGAGCGACAACGTCATCACCTTCCGCGCCTACCTCACGGACGCGGACGTGCGGCCCGTGAGCACCGCCGCGTTCACGGACATGTGGCGGGAGGAGACCGGGGAGATCCCGGGGCTGGAGACCCTGACCTTCAAGTCCGACCAGGGCGGGCCGGGGTCCGACCCGGCCATCGACGTGGAGCTGACCCACCGGGACACCAAGACCCTCAACGCGGCCGGCCGCACCCTGGCCGCGGAGCTGACCAGGTTCGCCGGGGTCTCGGACATCGACGACGGCTCGGCCGACGGCAAGCGGCAGATGGACTTCGCCATGCTGCCCGCGGGCCTGGCCGCCGGGCTCACGGCCCAGGACGTGGCGGCGCAGGTGCGCGCCGCGTACCAGGGCAGCGAGGCCCTGTCCCAGCAGCGCGGGCTCAACGAGGTCACGGTGCGGGTGCAGCTCACCAAGGCCGAGCGGGCCACGGCCCAGAGCGTGGAGGACCTCATCCTGCGCACCCCGGACGGGGGCGAGATTCCCCTGTCCGAGGCGGTGCGCATCACCAGTTCCCGCGCCTACACCAAGATCACCCGCCGCCAGGGCCGCCGGGCCATCCAGGTGGTGGCCGAGGCCACCCCGGACTCCCAGGCCACCCAGGTGCAGCAGGCCCTGAAGACGGACATCCTGCCCCGGCTCATGGCCGCGGTGCCGGGCCTGGACTGGAGCTTCCAGGGCCGCGAGGCGGACATGTCCGAGAGCATGCAGAGCCTGTTCAGCGGGCTCCTGCTGGCCCTGTTCGCCATCTTCGCGCTGCTGGCCATCCCCTTCAACAGCTACGCCCAGCCCCTGATCATCATGAGCAGCATCCCCTTCGGCATCGTGGGCGCGGTGCTGGGGCACATCCTCATGGGCTATTCCCTGGGCGTGCCCAGCATGTTCGGGGTGGTGGCCCTGTCCGGGGTGGTGGTCAACGACTCGCTGGTGTTCATCGACACGGCCAACCGCCGGCGCAAGGCCGGGGACGGGCTGTACAAGGCCATCCTGGAGACCGGCCGCTCGCGCTTCCGGCCCATCCTGCTGACCACCCTGACCACCTTCTTCGGGGTGACGCCCATGATCCTGGAGACCTCGCGCCAGGCCCGGTTCATGATCCCCATGGCCATCTCCCTGGGCTTCGGCATCCTGTTCGCCACGGGCATCACCCTGCTGCTGGTGCCGTGCCTGTACTGCGTGCTGGAGGACGTGAAGGCGCTCCTGGCCCGGCTCTGGGGCCGCACGGTGGAGACCGCGCCGGTGGACGAGGCCTGAGGGGGCGCCTGCGACGCACCGTAAAGAAGGGCGGTTCGCGAACCGCCCCTACCTAAGAGGGCTCTGCCGGTCGCACTGGCGCGGCTCTCTTGTGTAGGGGCGGTTCGTGAACCGCCCATGCTTTTGCCCTTCCAGTCAGCCCTTTCCTACACGTCCCCGTTCTCCAGGATCTTCTTGTCCTCGTAGGGAGCGGTGCGGCGGCGGTACCATTCCAGCTTGGCGTGCTCCATGGCCGAGGCGCACAGGGCCAGGTTGGCGTAGTTCGTGCCGATGCGTTCCAGGAACAGGGCGGCCAGCTTGGTGATGCAGTAGTTCAGGTCGCCTTCGGTCTCGATGGCGGCCGCGGCCTGCTCCAGGTGCGGGTCGAAGCGGGGCCGGCGCTCGGCCGGGATGTAGGGCATGGGGGCCTCCCTCGGGGCTGTTGCGGTCAGAGTTCCTGAATGTAGAGCGCGTCCGCGGGCAGGGTGGCCCGGGCCAGGTCCGCCAGGTGGCGGTGGTGGGTGAACAGGATCACCTGGGTGCGGCCGGCCAGCCGGGCCAGCTCGGCCAGGGCGGCCTTGGCGCGCTCGTTGTCGAAGTTCACCAGGATGTCGTCCAGGATCACGGGCTGGGGCGGGTTCGCCCCCAGGTAGTGGTGCAGGTAGGCCAGGCGCAGGGCCAGGTACAGCTGGTCCGCGGTGCCGTCGGACAGGGCGGCCAGCGGCACCGCGGCGGCCTTGCCCTCGGCGTCGGGGCGCATGGGCAGGATGAGGGGCTGGTCGCGGTCGTCGTAGTCCAGGTCCAGGCCGGCGTAGCGGCCCAGGGTCAGGCTGGCGAAGGCGCGGGAGGCCTCGGCCAGCACCGGGCCCTGGCGCTCCTGGCGGAAGCGCTCGATCTGGGTGGCCAGGATGGCGCGGGCCAGGCGCAGGGCGGCGTAGCGCTCCACGTCCGGGGCCAGGCCGTCCAGGCAGGCGCGGGCCTCCTGGGCCAGGTCCGCGGCCTTGGCCGAGCCGTCCATGCGGGAGAGCTGCTCGCCCAGGGCCCCGACCTGCTGGTTGGCCGCGTCGCGGCGGGCGGCCAGGTCGGCCAGGCCGGTCTCCAGGGCAAGGATGTCGCTGCCCAGGGTGGCGCGGTCCCGGGCCAGGGCCGCGGCGGCGAAGGCGTCCAGGGGCTGGCCCGCGGCCAGGGGCAGGAGCTGTTCGGTGAGCAGGGCCAGGTCGCTTTCCAGCCTGGCGCGGGCGTCCGAGGCGCGCTCGGCCGCGTCCAGGCCCGCGGGGTCCGGGCAGCGGGCGTCGGCGCAGAGCAGGCCCAGCACCTCCTGGTGGCCCCGGGCCTCGGCCTGGGCGGCCTCCAGTTCCTCCCGGGCCTCGTCCAACCGGGTCTGCAGGGCCTGGCGCTTGAGGCTGCGCTCCTTGGCCGCGTCCAGCCGGTCGGCCAGGGCTGCGGCGGCCTCGGCGGGCGCGGTCCGGGCCATGTCCGCCAGGTCCGCCAGGTTTGGGGCCAGCTCCTCCACCAGGCGGCGGACCTTGTCCGCGAACTGGCCGGCGTCGCGGTCGATGCCCGCGATGCGGCGCTCGATCTCCTGCATGTCGTGCAGGGTGCGGGCCAGGCCGGCCAGGCCGGAGAGCAGGGCGGCGGCCGCGTCGGGCGCGGCGTCGGCGGGCAGTCCCAGGGGGGCCACGGCCGCGGCCCAGCGGTCCGCCCAGGCGGTGAACTCGCGCCTGGCCGCC
>DKEU01000210.1:12001-28056 GCA_002452635.1 Desulfovibrionaceae bacterium UBA6814
CCCAGGCGGTTCAGGACGGCCTGGCCGCGCCGGATGGCCTGGTCCAGGCTCTCGCCCGCGGGGCCGGCCTCGCCCAGGGCCTCCAGGGCAGTGGAAAGTCCAGTGGAAAGCCGTTTGGCCGAGTCCTCCAGGCTCTTCAGGGCAGCGGCCTGGGTGCGCAGGTCCTTGACCAGGGCGCAGAGCGCCGCGTGGTTGGCCAGCCAGGGCCGCATCTCGCGCGGCAACAGGGGCGCGATGCCGGCGGGCTGCCAGAGCGCGGCCCAGTCCGCGTCCAGGGCGGCGCGGCGGGTCGCGGCCTCGTCCCGCTTCCGGGCCAGGGCGGTGGCTTCCTGGTCCAGCCGCTGCGCAGCCGCGTCCAGGGCCGCGGCCCGGGCCGCGCGGTCGGCCTGGAGCCAGAGCCGGTCCGCGGCGGAGTCCGCGGCGGTCTGGGCGGCCTCGAAGGCCGCAGGGAGATTGGGCGCGGGAGAGGACCTCGCCAGGAATTCCGATTCGGCCGTGGGGTCGGGGCGGTCCTCCAGCCGGGCGCGCACCAGGGTCCAGCCCGCGTCGCGGCGGGCGCGGGCCTCGCGCAGGGCGGCCTCGGACGGGGCCGCGCCCCCGGCCTCCAGGGCGGCGCGGTCCGCGCGGGCCTGGTCCAGCTCCCGGGAAATCTCCGTGGCGCGGCGATCAAGGTCGCGCAGGTCCGCGTCCTGGGCGTCGAACAGCTTCTCGAACCGCTCCAGGGCTGCCTCGGGCGGCGCGGGCAGGGCCACGGCCGCATCCAGGTCCCCGGTGGCGGTGGTCCGGCAGGAGCCCAGGCGGGAGAGCCCGGTGGCCGCGCGGGTGTTGGCCGCATCCAGGGTGGCGCGCTCCTGCTCCAGGCGCTGGTCCAGCTTGCCCTCTTCCTGGGCGGCGTCCAGGGCCGCAGCCAGGCCGGCAGCGTCGCGGTGCGCGGGCAGGGCGGCCAGGTCGGCGTCGGCGTCGGCCAGTTCCCGGGCGAGCTTGGCCGCGTCCGAGCCGGCCCGGTCCAGGCGCTGGTCCAGGCTGCGGCGCTCGGCGATGAGAGCGGCGATGCGCTGCTGCCCGGCCTCGGGCAGGAAGAGGTCCGGGGCCTGGTCCAGGGTGCGGCCCGGGGCCAGGCGGGACAGGCTCTCCTCGGCCTTGCCCCGCAGGCCGGCCAAGTCCAGGACCAGGCCGGCGCGGTCCTTGTGGGCCTTGCGGTGCGCGCCCAGGTCCTCCTGGAGCGCCGCGATGCGGCGGGCGTGCGCAAGCCACGGCCCGGGCTCGGGCAACTGGTCCAGTCCGGCCCGGGCGCGGTCCCGGGCCTGGGCCGCGGCCTCCATGCGGCCCCGGGCCTGCTCCAGGCCGGCCATGGCCGCGAAGCGGCGCTCCCGGAAGTCCGGGGGCAGGAGGGGCACGTCGCCCAGCCGGGCCAGGTCCGCCAGGACCAGGGCGCGGCGGTCCAGGGGGTCCAGGGCCGCGCGGATGCGGGTGAGTTCCGCCAGCTCCCGGGCGCGGGCGTCGTGCGCCGTGGCCAGGGCGTCGCGGCCCTGTTCGGCCGCGGCCAGCTCCCGGCTCAGGCGCTCGTGCTCGGCCGGGGGCGCGGCCAGGGCCGCGGCCTCGGCGTTCAGGCGCTTGTAGTCGGCCAGGGCGGCGTTGATGCGCTGGTTCTGGCCGCGGGGCTTGAACAGGGTGTCGGCCTCCTCGGCCAGTTGGGCGTCGGCCGCGCGCAGCCGGGCCAGGCCCGCGGCCGCGGCGAAGAGCGATTGCCCCAGCCCGCCGTGGGCCTCGGCCAGTTCCCGGCCGCCCTGGCGCAGCCGGGCGTGGTCCAGGCCGAACAGGGCCTCGAACACGGCCTGGGGCAGTCCGGCCAGCTCGGCCCGGAGCCGGGCCTCCCCCTCCTCGCCCAGGGGCTGCTTGTCGGGGCGGGTCAGGGCGTTGAGCCGTCGTTTCCAGCGCACCGCGTGCAGGGTCGAGCCGTCGGCGCAGGTGAGCACCGCGCCGATTTGCAGCTTCTTGTTGTCGTGCAGGAAGCCGTCGGCGGTGCGCTCGGGGATGCCGTAGAGGAACCCCAGGAGCCCGCGCAGGGCGCTGGACTTGCCCGCCTCGTTGGCCCCCAGCACCAGGTGCAGCCCCCCCGGCGCGCCCGCGGAGAAATCCAGCCCCGCGCCGGTGAACGGCCCGAAGGCCACAAGCTCCAGCCGCTCGATCCTCACGGCCGGCCCCCTGGCCGTTGGCTCCGGAGGCCAACGCTCTTTGTGGGAGTACCTGTCACCGATCTTTCCCGCCGATGTCCTGTCTTATCCGCCGCGCGCCTGGATTCTGAGCGCGTGCGCGGGCGCTCCTCGCGCGGCGAAAGAAGGAAGCAGGGGGTTGGGATATTTCCGCCTGCAGTTGTCCCCGGGAGTTCGCACACCGCCGCGCGCCTGGATTCCGTGCCCGTGCGCAGGCGCTCCTCGCGCGGCGAAAGAGAAAAGGCGGTAGCGCGATTCCCGTCCGCATTCCCACACCGGGGAATTTCCGGGATTTCGTTTCCCGCCGCGCGCCTGGAGCCGGATTCCATGCCGTGCATTATCTCGCGGGGCGCAGGCAAGGAGGAAGCAAGAACTTCGCCTGTCCGGCCTTGCTGCGGGGGGATTCCAACCGGGGGGATACCCCCCCGATTAAAAGAAGCCGCGCGCAGCGGAAGGCAGGCGGAGAGTTGGACCGGCTCGCGCGGCGAGGGCTGTGATTGCGCAGCGGGCAGCATCACGCCCCCTCCCCGTCCGCCTGCTCCAACAGCAGGGGCAGCAGCAGGTCGCGGACCCGGGGGAGGAGCTCGGCCAGGGCGGCGGGGTCCTCCAGGGCCAGGGCGGCCACCGGGCCGCGCTGCTCCTTGAGCTTGCGCCACAGGTCGTCCAGGCCCGGGTCCAGGGCCGCCAGCTGCGCCGGGTCGGCCTCCAGGCCGTTCAGGAAGCGCAGGAGGTCGCCCTGGGGCGTGTCGCTGGCGGCCAGGGCGTCCAGGTCCTGGGCCGGGGCGGTGTCCAGGGTGATTTTCTCCACCCAGGCCCGGCCGCCGGACAGGTCCTGGGCCTCGGCGCGCAGGTCCGCGGCGAAGCCCGCCGGGTCCGCCGCCAGGCGGGCGTGGGCCGGGCAGGGGCCGGCGAACCGGAACCGGGCGGCCAGGGCGCGGCCGTCCGCGGTGTCCAGGGCTCCGGCCAGGGCGGCCGACGCCCGGGACAGCACCTCCCCCCGGTCCGCCGCGCCGGTGGCGTCCACCGCGAGCACGGCCCAGCGCAGCACGTCCAGGGGCACGAATTCCCGGGTTATCCTGCCCTCCGCGGCCTCCACCCACACGCAGCCGTGCGCCCCGGGCTCGCCCGCGTCGCGGCCCTGGGTTGTGCCGCAGAACAGGACCGGCGGGTCCTCGGACAGCACCTGATGGTTGTGGCGGTGGCCCAGGGCCCAGTAGTCGTAGCCCTTGGCCAGCAGGTCCGGGGTGGCGCAGGGGGAGTAGCGCTTGTCCGCAGCCGAGGTGTCCAGGGAGGTGTGCAAGAGCCCGATGTTGAAGGCCCCGGGCACCGGGTCCGGATAGTTCGCTCCCAGATTGTCCATGACCTGACGGTGCGCGTAGCTCTGGCCGTGCACCACCGTGCCGAACTCATTGAGAATCCGGGAGAATGGGCGGTCCGCCGGGAAGGTGAACACGTTGTCCGGCAGCCGGAGGCCGCGGGTCATGACGCTGGCCGCGTCGTGGTTGCCGTGGATGAGCAGCACCGGGATGCCCGCCGCGCCCAGGCGCGACATCTGGGCCGCGAAGTACAGGCCGGTGTTGTAGTCCTTCCAGTCCCCGTCGTAGAGGTCCCCGGCGAGAAGCACGAAATCCGGCTTGCGCGCGATGGCCAGGGCCGCCAGGTTCTCCAGGGCGCGGCGCGAGGACTCGCGCACCGCGTCCGCGGGCGCGCCCTCGTAGCGGGCCAGGCCCTTGAGCGGGCTGTCCAGGTGCAGGTCCGCGGCGTGGATGAAGCGGGGCATGCTAGATCCCGAAGAACCGTTCGGCGTTCTTGCCCGTGGCCAGCCACAGCTCGGCCGGGTCCATGCCCCGGGCCCGGGCCACGGCCAGCGCGGTGAAGGCCAGGAGGGCGGGCTCGTTGCGCTTGCCGCGCCAGGGGTCCGGGGCCAGGAAGGGGCAGTCGGTCTCGATCAGGAGCCGGTCCAGGGGAATCTCGGCCACCACCGCGCGCAGCTCGTCGCTCTTGCGGTAGCTCACCGGGCCGGGCACCGAGATGTGCCAGCCGTGGGACAGAATCTCCCGGGCCAGGTCCGCGTCGCCGCCGAAGCAGTGCCACAGCACCGGCCACTTGCGCGACATGCCCTGGTCCAGGAGGATGCGCAGGGTGTCGTAGATGGCGTCGCGGCTGTGGATGATCAGGGGCAGGCCCAGGCTGCGGGCCAGCTCGGCCTGGGCCGCGAAGGCCTTGCGCTGCACGTCGCGCGGGGACAGGTCGTAGTAGTAGTCCAGCCCGGCCTCGCCCAGGCCGCGGATCCGGGCCGGGCCGCGGGAGTCCGCGCGGCACAGGGCCTCCATGTCGGCCAGGGCCGCGTCCGAGGCGGTGGTGGCGTCGTGGGGGTGGATGCCCAGGATGAAGAAGGCCTGGGGCACGTCCGCGAACCGCGGGGAGTTGGCCCGGTAGGCCTCGGGCCCCAGGAACACCTGGCCGAAGCGCGCCACCCCGGCTGCGGCGGCGCGGGCCAGCACCGCGTCGAAGTCCTCGGCGAACTGCTCCAGGTCCAGGTGGGCGTGGGAGTCCACCCCGCCCGAGGGCAGGCCCAGGGTCGCCGGGTCCGGCCGCTCGGTCTTCTTCCTTTTGCTCACGCCGGGTTCTCCCCGGTCGGGCCGGCGCACAGGCAATCCTGCCAGAGTTTGACCGCCGCGGCCGCCTGGGCCTCCAGGGAGAAGGCCCGGGCCGTGGCCGCCGCGCCGTCCAGGGCGGCGCGGTGCAGGCCGTGTTCCGGCGAGCCCGGGAGCACGCGGCAGGCGGCGCGCTCCAGGGCCAGGGCCGCGGCCGGGGCGTCCGCGTCGTTCACCCACAGGCCGTTGCCCGGGAATTCGTCCGCGTGCTGCGTGGGCCACCAAGGCCGCGCCGCGCCGGCCAGGTCCGGGTCGGCCTGGCGCATGTAGTCGTGCCCGCCGAACCCGGTGAAGCCCACGGGCAGGCAGCCGCAGGCCATGGCCTCCAGGGGCGGCAGGGGGCAGCCCTCGGGAAAGCCGGTGGCCAGGAACAGGTGGCAGGAGCGCAAGAGGTCCGCCACCCCGGCCTGGTCCTGGCCCGCGATCTCCACCCAGGTGAGGGGCGGGCACAGGCCGCGGGCCTGGCGCGCGGCCAGGAAGTCGATCACCATGCGGCCCTGGGCGCTGTTCTTGCGCGGCATCCAGGCCACGCGCACGGGCAAGGCCGCGGGCTTTTCGGCGGGCGGGGAGAACCGGGCCAGGTCGATGCCCGGCCGCAGCAGGGGCGGCTCCTTCCCGGTGGCCTGGGCCAGGTGCCAGGCTACGGGCCGGCTCACGGCCACAAACTCCACGGGCAGCCGGTCCCAGGTCACGCCCTCGGGCAGGGCCGAGAACAGGTAGGCCCAGTTCTGCACGTAGACCAGGCAGCGGGCGCGGGCGTTCAGCCCGGGCGAGAGCAGCCCCACCCAGCCCTCGGGAACCAGCCAGACGTCGTCCCGGCCCGGCCGGGCCAGGTCCCAGGGCGTCGCGGGCACGTCCTGGCTGTAGTCCGGGGCCCAGTGCCGCTCCTCCCGCGCCGCCAGGCGCACGTCCTGCCCGGCGGCGTGCAGGGCCGCGGCCAGCCGGTGCAGCACCGCCAGCCCGCCGGTGGGCTTGGGCAGGGGAGGCAGGGCGAAGAACGTGACCATGCGCAGAGTGGTATGCGAGGCAGGCGGCAAAGGCAAGGGCGGTACTAATACTTGCGCATTTCCAACAACTTCTTGGTCTGGGTGGCGGTGATGTGGAAGTAGCCGTCCTGCGGCACGAAGATGTAGGGCACGTCCTCGGTGCGGCGGTAGAGGAAGAGGGAGAGGATGGCCCGGTTCACGGCCTGGTGGCCCACGATCATGATGTGCTCGGCGTTGCCCGAGAGGTACAGGGCCTTCTTGAGCCCGCGCTCGGCGCGCTTGGCCAGGTCTGCGTAGCCCTCGCCCCCGGGGTACACGTAGTTGTACTTGTCGCGGCTGCGGGTGGCGAAGACCTCGGGCATGCGCGCCTTGACCTCGGCGTAGGTCAGGTCCTCGCACACCCCGGCGTCGATCTCGTCGAACTCGGCCAGGGCCACCAGCCGGCAGCCGGGCTGCAGGTCCAGGAGCGGCCGGGCGGTCTGCAGGGCGCGGCGCTTGCGGCTGGAGAAGATGAAGGGCAGGCCGGTGTGGCGGAAGTGCTCGGCCATGTTCCGGGCCTGGGAGCGGCCGGTCTCGGTGAGCTCCGAGTCCCCGCCCAGCCGGTCCTCCAGGTTGTAGAAGGTCTGGCCGTGCCGCACCAGGTAGAGGTTGCGCACCCAGTCCGACACCAGCACGTCGCGCACCAGGGCGTAGCAGGGCAGGGACGGCCCGGTCTGCTCGCGCAGCACCCGGTTGTGCAGGGTGTCCAGCACCACCAGGTTCCCCTCGTCGGTGAGGGGCTCGTAGGCCGCGCGGTACAGCTCGATGCGGTCGCGGAAGCTCCGGGCCGCGGCCTCCTGGGTGAGGTGCCCGAACTCGTCCAGCCGGGTCTTGTGGCTGATGGAGAGCCCCAGGATCTCCTCGTCGTGGGTCACGCACTCCACGAAGAGCACCGGGATGCCGGCCATGGCCGCGAGGATGGCGGCGCGGCGGGAGCGGGTCACGTTGGTGGCGTCCAGCACCGCCACCTGGCCGCCCGCGTCCAGGAACTCCCGGGCCGCGGCCATGTTGGTGCGGGCGATGGCCTCGCGCAGGTCGCGGCCCTCCTGGTTGGCCGGGGAGAAGAAGTCCGGGTGCGAGGACGCCGCCCCCAGCAGCTCGCGGCGAAGCTCGCCGTTGTTGAAGATGCGCACCGTGAGGTCCTGGCCGGCCAGGTTCTCGCGCAGCTTGCGGGCCAGGCTGGACTTGCCCCGGGCGGGCAGGCCCACCAGGGCGATGCACAGGCGCTTGCCGTTGCGGGTCATGGCCGGTTCAGCAGCAGCCGGGGCCCTTGCGCTGGAGCCCGGCCTGGTGCAGCCAGGCGGACACGATGTACGAGGCGCAGCCCACGCCCGGGGTCACGGTGATGGCCCCGGTGGGGCAGTTCATGGCGCAGGCCCCGCACTCCATGCAGGCCCCGGGGTCGGCCAGCCGGGCCTTGCCCTCCGCAATGACCGGAACGCCGTGCGGGCAGACCGTGGCGCACGCGCCGCAGCCCACGCACAGGTCGCGGTCGAGGGCCAGGGTGGCCTTGTCCTCCAGGTAGCGGAAATTCTTCACGCGGGTCCCCTCCTAAAAGGCCCCTACCACGAAAGCCGCGACCCCGGCCAGCAGGGCCAGGGCCTGGGCCGGCATGGCCCGGCGCATCTCCCACTCCACGCCCGAGGGCGAGGTGTAGGGCGTGCAGCCCGTGAAGTTCATGCCCAGCCAGGAGGCCACGGCCGTGGCCACCAGGACCAGGCCCAGCCGCTCCAGGCCGCCGGCCGGGGCGAGCAGGGCCAGGAGCGCGCCCCCGGCCAGGCCCAGCAGCCCGGCCTTGAGGCTGAACAGCCGGCCCGGCAGCCAGGGCAACAGCGCAGGCAGACCCACGCAGCCCAGGAGCACCCCGCCGAGCAGGGCCAGGCCCAGCCAGGTCCCGCGCGCCGCGGCCGCGCCCAGGGAGAACACCCCGGGCCCGACGCCCCCCAGCAGGAAGGCCACGGCCAGGGCCGCGGCCAGGGGCTTGAGCGCCAGGGCCAGCTCCACGGGCGCGAGCACCAGGCGCTCGGCCAGGGTGAAGGTCACCCGGCGCATGGGCTCGTCCGCCTGCCGGTCGGCGGCCAGGAAGGCGGGCAGGTCGGCCGCGCGCACCGGCCCCCAGGCCACGGAGAAGCCCGTGGCCCGGCGCACCTTGAACCCGGCCACCCCGGTGGCGGCCAGCTGGGGCAGGACCAGCTCGCGGCCGGACACCACCTCGGCCAGGCGGGAGGATTGCACCCGGCGCACCACCTCGGCGGTGGACAGGGTGCCCTTGCCTGCGGCGCACCACACGTTCACCCCGCGGGTGTCCAGGACCAGAATCCAGGCGCTGGCGCCGTGCAGCGCAAAGCGCAGGGCGTCGAAGGAGAGCTTGTAGTTGGCCGTGACCAGCACCGGGGAGGCGGGGTCGGGCTGGCCCACGCAGTACAGGCCCGGCACCACCAGGTGGGCCATGCGCCGGATGCCCACCCGCACCATGAGCGCGCCCAGGCGGTCCTGCAGGTCGGGCTTCGTGCGCACCCGGGGCACCGGCCCCGCAGCGCTCTGCGCGAATCCCTCCACATAGTGGCACAGGCTGAAGCCCGGCCGGTGCGCGTCCCCGAACTCGGGGGCCCCGGGAGGGCCTCAGCAGGGTCCGTCGTCCGCCGGGGCCGGGCCGCACGCGGGCCCGCAGGCCGAGGGCGGGATCAGGGGTTCGAGGGGGCGCAGGGGCTCACGTTCCTTCATCGCAACTCCCGAGGTCGAGGTCCGGGTCTCCGCGTTCAGCCAGCCCGGCGGCCAGGGCCGCCAGCCGGGCCAGGCGCTCCCGGTCCAGGCAGTAGCAGGTGCGCGGCCCTTCCAGCGTGCCGCGCACCAGGCCGGCCTCCTTGAGCACCTTGAGGTGCTGGCTCACGGTGGACTGGGCCAGGGGCAGGTTCTCCACGATGCAGCCGCACATGCAGCAGCCCACCCCGGCCAGGTGCTCCACGATGCGCACCCGGGCCGGGTGCCCCAACGCCTTGCACAGGGCCGCCAGTTCGGCGTGCTCCGGGCTCTCTCCGGCAGCAGGGCCGGGCGGCAGAGGGGGCATGGGCTCTTTCATCGTTATTCGACGATAAACGATGGGAGGGGAGAGGTCAAGGGAATTCCGGAAAGTTCTCGCCAGGGTTTCCCGGCCTGGGTAGAATGGCCGCATCCTGAAACCGCACCCAAGGAGCGCCCCATGCAACGCCTGGAGAACGTGAAGCGATGCTGCCTGGCCGCCGGCCTGCTGGCCGCGGTCCTGTGGTCCGCCCCTGTCCCGGCCCGAGCCGCCGACCCGGCGGCGACGATCGAGCCCACGCTGCAGGAGAGCCAGAGCCGGGAGATGCTGCAACTCAAGACGCGGCAGCAGGCGGAACTGCGGGCCCTGCAGAAGCGCCATCAGGAGGAGCAGCAGGCCCTCCTGAGGAAGTTCCGGGAGGCGCGGCAGGACGGGCTGAAGGACAAGCAGCAGGCCCGGGAGCTGATGCATCTCGAGCGGCAGGACGAGAAGGCGAAGAAGGAAAAAAAGAGCAAGAAGGGCGGGAAGGGCGAGGCCGAAACCACCACCGGGCAGTAGCCCGGCCCCTCCCCGCTGTTGACGTTTTCAGCCCGCGGCCAGCAGCTCCACCCGGGCCAGGGAGTCGAGCTGCTCGGCCAGGTCCGCGGCCTGGGCCAGGGTCTCGGCCCAGCAGAGCAGCCCGTGGTTCAGGAGCAGCACCGCCGGGCAGAGGGTGGCGGCCTGGCCCACGGCCCTGGCCAGCTCGGCGCTGCCCGGGGGCAGGGCCGGCGCCGTGGCCAGGCGGGCGCGCAGGTAGTCGGCCTCGGGCAGGGGCGCGGAGAAGGGGTTGGGGCCGCGGCGCAGGCTGAGCGCGATGAGGTGCGGGGGGTGGGTGTGCAGGATGGCCCCGGCCGCGGGCTGGCGGCGGTAGACCTCCAGGTGCATGAGGGCCTCGGTGGAGGCCGCGTCCGGCCCCAGGGCCCGACCGGTCTCCAGGTCCAGCAAGGTCAGGTCGCCCGGGGCCAGGCGGCCCTTGGCCGTGCCGGTGCGGGTGATGGCCATGGCGCTGCCCAGGCGCAGGGACGCGTTGCCGTCCAGCCCGGTGAGCAGGCCCCGGGCCCAGGCCCGGGCGCAGGCGTCGCGGATGGCGGTCCCCACCTCGCCCGGGATGCCCGCGCCCCAGTTCGTGTGGCCCGGGCACTCGTGGTACACGGGCTTGATGTCGATCACCGGCGTGCCGTCCAGCACCTCCAGGGCCGCCACCCTGAGCACGGTCCCCGCGATGCCGGTGAGGGTGCAGCGGTGCAGGCCCACGGGGTTGGGCCGGTCCGGCGAGCGGGTGTTGAACACCCCCTTTTTCGGCCGGTTCACGTCCCCGCGCGGGTGCACGGACAGGGTGTCCCGGTCCGCCTCGTGCAGCCAGGTGAGCAGGATGACGTCCTGGCCGGGTGCCAGCGTGTGCAGGGCCGGGGCGAATTCCGGCAGCACGTGGATCTCGGCCGGGGGCGCGCCCTCGGTGTACTGCTTGGGGCAGTCCCGCACGTCCGCAAGCGGCGAGCGCACGTGGCCGATGACGACGAGGGGGGGCGTTTCGGAGAGCAGGGGCATGGTCAGTTCCCGTTGCTGAAATGGTCGAACCCGGCCAGGCCGAGGGGTTGGCCGTTGAGGACGAGGCCGGGCCGGGACGACACCTGGCCCATGGGCAGGGCCCGGGGCAGGATCTTGAGCAGGCCCGGCAGGTGGTCCGGGTCCACGGCGGTGAGCAGCGCGTAGTCCTCGCCGCCGAGCAGGGCGAAGCGGTCGGCCGGGCCGCAGCCGCTGGCCGCGCAGTAGGCCTCCACCTCGGGGTGCACGAAGTGCGGGGGCAGGGCCAGATGGGCGCCGAGATTGGGGCCTCCGGGATTGGAGAGGAAGCGCGGCAGGTCCCGGGCCAGGCCGTCGGACACGTCCATGGCCCCGCGCACCCCGGGCAGGGCGGCCAGCTTCAGGCCCTCGTCCACCCGGGCCAGGGGCCGCAGGTGGGCGGCCACGGCCGCCGGAAAGTCCCGGCGCGCAGCTCGGGGATCGGCCTCCAGGGCCAGGAGCCCGGCCCGGGCCAGGCCCGGCCGGCCCAGCACCACCAGCAGGTCGCCCGGCCGGCAGCGGCCGCGCAGGAGCACCTGCCCGCCCGGGGCCGGCTGGCCCAGGATGGTGATGCACACGCCCAGGGTCTTGCCCTTGGACAGGTCGCCGCCGGACAAAAACACCCCGTGCTGCCCGGCCAGTTCGGCCATGGCTTCGAACATTTCCCGGAAGAACGCCCGGGGCAGGTCGGGCGGCGCGGCCAGGCTCAGGGAGAAGCTGTGGGGCCGCCCGCCCATGGCCGCGATGTCCGAGAGGTTCACGGCCAGGGCCTTGTGCCCGATGTCCCCGGCCGAGAAGTAGGAGCGCCTGAAGTGCATGTGCTCCAGGAACAGGTCCGTGGAGATGAGCAGGTCCCCGGGGGAGCGGAGCAGGGCGCAGTCGTCGCCGCGGGGCACCAGGAGGTCCGGGTGGGCCGTGGGGAAGCAGGCGTCGATGAGCGCCAGGAAGTCCTCTTCTGAGCGTAGTGGTTCCGGCATGGCCGGGGTTAGAGCACAAAACGCCGCCCGGGAAAAGCCCCGCCTTTTCTTGCAGGCCGTTCAAAAGCCGCGAGGGCAAGGCGCGAAAAAATACCAAGGCCGACGCGTATTCAACATACGCGAGGATTTGGTATTTTTGAAGCAACGCAGCAATCGTGGAATTTTCAACGGCCGGCTACACATCGACCACGCACTGGGCAACCCAGCTGCCGTCCGGCAGCTGGCCCACGGCCAGCTCCGCCCAGGTGGCGGCCTTGACCTCCACCCGGGGCTGGTGCCGCTCCCGGTCCACAACCTCGCCCCGGGCCGCGCCCGAGAGGGCGAAGCCGCCGTTCTGCTCGTGGATCAGCACCGAGAAACGGGAGAAGAGCATGCCCCGGGTGTCCGCCTCCCGGAGCAGGGCCGAGAGCCAGTCCACCAGGAGCAGCTCCAGGTCCGGGGCCGAGCAGGTCACGGAGACGTCATCGCGCGGCCGCACCCGGCGCAGGTCCGCCACCACCGCGAACATGCCGGTGGCCGCCGCGCAGAATGCGGCCTCCACCGTGTCCCCGAATCCCCGGACCCCCATGTCCGCCTTGTGCGGGAAATGGCTGTAGCGCGCGCCCATGCCGCGTTGTAGCCCATCCCCGGGCCGGGGCAAAGGGGCGTCAGCACCCCACCGGGCGGTTCTTGGCCAGGTAGGACTTCTCGTACTCGGAGTAGCGCACGCCCAGGGCGGCCATGAGCAGCTCCACGGCCAGCTCCGCGGTCTGGTTGCGCTTGTCCAGCAGGGGGTTCACCTCGATCACGTCCAGGGCCGCGAACTCCAGGTTCTGGCCGATGTACTGCATGACGTAGGATATCTCCCGGTAGGACAGGCCGCCCCGGGTGACGATGCCCGTGCCCGGGGCCACCGCGCCCTCGATCACGTCGGTGTCGAAGCTCACGTACACCGCATCGGTCCGGCGGGACACGGTCTCCAGGGCCTGGTCCATGACCGGGTGCAGGCCCATGTTCTGGATGTCGTAGGTGGTGAAGTGCCGGATGCCGTGCCGGCGCAGGAAGGCGGCCTCGCCCGGGTCGATGTCCCGCGCGCCCACGATGCACACGTCCTCGGGCCGGACCTTGGGCGCGAACCCGGCGCAGTTGACCAGCTCCGGGATGCCGTGCCCCAGGGACACGGCCAGGGGCATGCCGTGGATGTTGCCGCTGGGGCTGGTCTGGGGCGTGTTGGCGTCGGGGTGGGCGTCTATCCACAGCACGCCCAGGCGCTCGCAGGTGGCGGCCACGCCGGCGATGGAGCCGATGGCCGTGGAGTGGTCGCCGCCCAGCACCACGGGCAGCTCGCCGCGCCGCCGGGCGTTGCCCACCCGGGTGGCCAGCTCCCCGGACACCCGGATCACCTCGTCCAGCTTGGCCTTTTCCCGCTCGCGCGGGGGCAGGTGGTCCAGGGCGAAGTTGCGCACCACGTCCAGGTCGCCCGCGTCCACGTACTCCAGTCCGGCAAAGGCCAGGGCCTCAAAGATCCCGGCGTAGCGGATGGCGGTGGGGCCCATGTCCACGCCCAGCTTGGACACGCCCAGGTCCAGGGGCACGCCCAGGACCGTGATGGGCCGGTGCTCGTGGTTCATGCGCCCTGCTCCTTCTTGCGCAGGCCGCGCTCCACCATCACCACGAAGTCCTGCACGTTGGTCAGGATGGGCCGGGCGGTGAGGGAGCCGCGGTCCGCCAGCTTGCTGGCCGCGAATTCGGACATGTCCACGGAGTAGAAATACACCGGCCGCACCGTGCCGTCATCCAGCACCCGGTAGGAGGGGGTCATGTTGCCGGTGGCGATGGTGTGCAGCTGGGTGGCCAGGCAGACCACGGTGGTGGCGCGGCGCACCTGGGCGCGCATGGCGTCCTGGGCGTCGTACACGTCGCCGACCACCTCGGGCAGGGGGCCGTCGTCGCGGATGGAGCCGGCCAGCACGAAGGGGACGCCCTTTTGCACCGCCGCGTGCATGACCCCGTTGCCCACCAGGCCCTGCCGAACCGCGTTTTCGATGGAGCCCGCCCGGCGCACGGTGTTCAGGGCGTCCAGGTGCTTGTAGTGGCCCAGGGCCGCGGGCCGCTTGTGGTAGATCTCCAGGCCCAGGGCCGTGCCGTAGAGCGCGCCCTCCAGGTCGTGGGTGGCCAGGGCGTTGCCGGCCAGGATGGCGTCCACGTACCCGGCCGCGATGAGCCGGGAGAAGGCGTCGCGGGAGTCCGAGTCGAACACCGTGGCCGGGCCCAGCACCCAGGCGGTGAAGCCGTGCTCCCGCTCGTGCTGCAACAGCTCGAAGAGCTCGTCGTAGTCGATGGAAAAGGAGGTCTCCCGGGTCAGGCTGGTGCGGAAGGCGAACTTCTCCCTGGTGTGGGCCGGGAAGTCGAACCCGTCGGTGTGCACGAAGATGCCCTCCTGGCCGTCCTCGGTGCGGCCCACGGCCACCTGGTCGCCGGCCTTGAGGCGGCGGAACTCCACGATGTCCAGGGCCCCGCCGGGCCGCAGCACGGGCACCGCATCCATGCGCGAGTCCGGGGCCAGGACCCAGCCGCGGCCCTCCACGTGGAAGTATTCCGGGAACACCGAGGTGGCGTGGTAGCCCTCGGGGGCCACGCCGTCCTTGCCCGAGGCCAGGAAGCGGCAGAAGGGCGCGGCGGCCAGGCCCAGGGCGGGGAAATCCGGGGGGGTATAGGCGGGCAGGGTGAAGGCCATGGTCTTCCTTCCAGGTAAGAGGGTTCGACGGGTTGGGGTTTTGGCTAATCCGGCTTCTAGATTGGGACCGTCCGGAAGGCAATGGCCGCTAATTGGCGCTAATCCGGCCTAATGGGCAGGATGGACGAAGAACCGGGGCGTTCCCGAGTATGCGCGGGTATGCCGGGGTATGCGGGAGTATGGCTGCGTATGCGCGGCCGGGAGAGGGAAGGGGGCCGGGCCCTGGGCCCGGCCCCTGCGGCAGGATGGGTGTGTCAGTTGGGGCGGGCCTGTTCCTCCGCGATCTCCCGGCGCACGTCCTCCAGGTCGATGAGCTCCGGGTCGCGCAGGGTGAAGCCCGCGCTCTCGCCCCAGGTGTGGCTGTCGGCGAAACGGCCGGCGTAGCGGATCTCGTCCACCACCAGGTAGTCGGGCTGGTGCATGATGCGGTCCCAGCGGTGCACGAAGAACTCGAACAGGCCGGGGTCGTATCCGGCCACGTGGTCCCAGCGCCAGGTGCTGGAGCACAGCTCGTCGTCGTAGCCCAGGATGCAGATGTGCCGCACCGGGGTGGCCAGGTACATGCGCCGGCGCAGGGACACCGCGGCGCGGGTGATGGCCGCGGGGTCGAAGTCCATGAGCTTGCGGCCCAGGCGGACCTGGAGCACCGTGTCCTGGTCGTACTTCATGCCCGTGGAGCCGGTGTTGCCCTTGCGCCACCATTCCAGGTACTTCTTCTTGTAGATGTCCCGGCCCAGCTTGCGCACCAGGCCGGCGGTCTTGTCGGATACGGGGTGCAAGGCCAGATCGCAGCAGCGGCCGATGATGGTGACCGAGAGTTCCATGGGTGCCTCCGCACTCTGTGAAATTTTGCACAAGTTACGGCCCCGTTGTACGCCCGTGGCATATCGGGTCGCAAAGCTGGTTCTACTGGGTTTCGGGCAGGGCGGACCGGAAAACGGCAAAAAGTCCCTGCCCGAATGACCGGATGACGCGGGGATGCGGCGGATGGTCACCCGCATCGGGCTTCTCACTGGGATAGGTCAGCAATGCGGCAGGGATACGACGCCTGTCCGGTATGCCTCCCAGGCCCGGCTCCTGGGCGTTGCCGGGAATTGCTCAACTTTCTCCGGCGCGTTAGGGTGGGCGGCGGATACCATGAACCAGTTGCCGCGACAGCGGGCGGACGCAATCCGCGTCCTGGGGGAGGACCCATGGCTCAGGCGAAAGGGCGGGCAGTGGACAGCGCCGGGATCAAGCAGGCGGCGCGGCGGTGGGGCGCGAGCCTGGTGCGGGTGGCGGACCTGGCGCTGCTCGAGGGCATCGCCACCCATCCCGCCGACCTGCTGGACGGCTACACCCGGGCGGTGAGCGTGGCGGTGCGCATCTCGGACGCAGCCATCGAGACCGTGGTCGACCGGCCCACGCCGCTCTATGCCCAGCACTACCAGAAGGTGAACGCCCTGTTGGACGACATCGGGGTGCGCCTGGCCAACTGGCTGGAGGAGCGGGGGGCCAAGGCCCTGCCCCTGCCGGCCAGCCAGACCCTGGACCGGGAGGCCTGCTATTCCTTCCTGTCGCACAAGGCCGTGGCCGTGGCCGCGGGCCTGGCCTGGCAGGGCAAGAGCCTGCTGGCCGTGAGCCCGGAGCACGGGCCGCGCATCCGGCTCACCACCGTGCTCACCAATGCCCAGGTCAAGGCGGACCCGCGCATCAGGAACCGCTGCGGCGGGTGCACCAACTGCGCCGACGCCTGCCCGGCGGGGGCCATCAAGAACGTGAACACCGACTGGCACTACGCGAGCCGGGACGAGGCCCTGCACTTCACCCGCTGCCGCGACAAGGTCATCCAGGAGTTCGCGGCCAT
>DKEU01000187.1:0-14450 GCA_002452635.1 Desulfovibrionaceae bacterium UBA6814
TCATGAGCGCCTTGGCCTTGTTCTGGCATTCCTGCCATTCCTTGTCCGGGTCCGAGTCGAACACGATGCCCGCGCCCGCCTGCCAGGTGACCAGCCCGTCGCGCACCCACAGGGAGCGGATGGTGATGCAGGTGTCCAGGTCCACCCGGTCCTTGTCCAGGCCGATCCAGCCCATGGCGCCGGCGTAGGGGCCGCGGTCCATGCGCTCCATGTCCGCGATGATCTCCATGGCCCGCACCTTGGGCGCGCCGGACACCGTGCCCGCCGGGAAGGTGGAGGCCAGCACGTCGATGGCGTCCATGCCGTCCTTGAGCTGCGCCTCCACGTAGGAGGTCAGGTGCATGACGTGGGAGAAGCGCTCCACGTCCATGAACTTCTCCACCTTCACCGAGCCGGGCTTGGCGATGCGGCCCAGGTCGTTGCGGCCCAGGTCCACCAGCATCACGTGCTCGGCCCGCTCCTTGGGGTCGGCCTTGAGCTCCTCGGCCAGGGCGTGGTCCTGGTGGAGGTCTTCGCCCCGAGGCCGGGTGCCGGCGATGGGGCAGGTCTCCAGCTTGCCGCCGGTGCAGCGCACCAGGAGCTCCGGCGAGGAGCCGAGCAGGGTCACGTCGGCCAGGCGCAGGAAGAACATGTAGGGCGAGGGGTTCACCTGCCTGAGCCGGCGGTAGAGCACGAAGGGGTCGCCCGAGAAGGGGGCCGAGAACCGGGTGGAGAGCACGGTCTGGATGCACTCGCCCTGGCGGATGAGGTCCTTGGCCGCGGAGACCGCGGCCTTGTACCCGTTCTCGTCCGGGTAGTTGGTGATGCGGCCGAGCAGCGGCGGGTCGCCCGCGCCCGAGACCAGCTTGTGGTCCAGCACCGGCTTGACCCCCTCGTTCAGGGTCAGGAAGCACAGCCGGCTGGTGAGGTGGTCGAACATGGCCACGTTGCCGGGCAGCACCAGGCAGCTCTCGGCCCGCTCCGGGGGCAGCACCGGGGCCAGCTTGGGCTCGAAGGCCCCGGTCAGGCCGTAGCCGAAGTAGCCCACCAGGGAGCGGGTGATGGGCGGCAGGTCCTCGAACCCCTCGGCGGGCTGGATGTGCAGCCCGGCCATGGCCTGGCGCACGCCCTCCAGGAAGGGCAGGCCCGAGAGCTCCTTGAAGGAGGCCAGCCGCTCGTCGCGCGCGCCCACCAGGAGCTTGCCGTCGCGGCAGGACAGGCGCAGGGCGAAGTTCCAGGCGATGATGGAGTAGCGGCCCAGGCGGCCGTCCACCTCCGCGCTCTCCAGGAGCAGGCCCTGCTTGCTCCCCACCAGGCCCAGGTACAGGCTGATGGGGGTCTGGATGTCCGCGGGCATCCAGGCTCCGTGTTGCTTGAGCGTCACGCTGTGCATCGTGGTCCCTCCTAGAGCATCTTTACTTTGAAAAAGTGTAGATGCTCTTGTGCAGTTTGCTGAAATAATGGGACATTATTTCAGCTTCGCGCCTTGTTTCAAGGCGAAACTGCGCGATGGTGAAAAAAAGGCCGCGTCCCCTGGGGAGCGCGGCCTGCGACACTTCCGTCCGCCTAGGCCTCTCCCCGTTTTTTTGTCTCTCGCCACCACCAGCCGGCGCGCTCGCACAACAGGTCCACGTCCCCGCCCATGGCGATGCCCAGCATGGTGCGGAAGCGGCGCACCGCGTCCTGGGCAAAGGGGTTGGCCTCGAACAGGGCGGAGAACATGGCGTGGTCCTCGGTGAGCATCTTGCGCGCCGCCACCAGGCGGCGGTCGAAGGAGGGGGTCAGGAAATCCAGGAGCGACTCGTCCTCGGCCAGGGTGGCCAGATAGGCCACGGTGGTCACGAAGTTCAGGCTCTGCACCTGGGCCATGGCCCGGTCGTGGGCCTCGGGGTCGGTGCAAAAGCAGGGGAAGCCCATGGCCGTGAACCAGGCCTCGGCCAGCGCCACGGCCGCCTCGCCCCGGCCGCCGGCCAGGGCCACCCGGTTGCGGCCCGGCCCGGGGTCCGGGCCGAACAGGGGATGGGCGCCGACCACCGGCCCGGCGTAGGCCTCCAGCATGGCCTGCACCGGCCGCACCTTGACCGAGCACACGTCGGCCAGGACCTGGGACCCGTCCAGGTGGGGCGCGGCCATCCAGGCCACGTCCTCCACCGCGTCCACGGGCACCGAGAGCACCACCAGGTCCGCGCCGGGCAGTTCACGGGCGAAGAGCTCGGCCGAGAGGGGCCGGTTCAGTTCGCGCACCGCGACGCCCTGCTCCCGGGAGCGGTCCGCAAAGAGCCGGCCCATGCGGCCCGAGGTCCCGACTATGGCCACGCAGGAAGGTTTCACGCGCCGGCCTCCGCGATCTTGGCCCACTCGTCCCAGAAGCCCGGGAAGGACTTCTTCACGCAACTCTTGTCGTCCAGGCCCACCCGCACCCCGGCCAGGGTGAGGATGGCCAGGCTCATGGCCATGCGGTGGTCGCCGAAGGTGCAGAACTCCGCCGCCGCGGTGGGGTCCATGGGCGAGGGGACGATGCGCAGGCCGTCGTCCAGGACCTCTACCCGCACCCCGAGCTTGGCCAGCTCCCCGGCCGGGGCGGCCAGGCGGTCGCACTCCTTGATGCGCAGGTGCGCCGCGCCGGAGATGACGGTCTCGCCGGAGGCTAAAGCGGCCAGCACCGCCACGGTGGGCACCAGGTCCGGGCAGGCGGCCATGTCCACCGCGATGCCCTTGAGGCGCGAGGGGAAGACCGTGACCAGGTCGTGGTCCCACTCCACCTGCGCGCCCATGCGGGCGAGGATGTCCAGGATGGCCCGGTCCCCCTGCAGGGAGTCGGGCCGCAGGCCCTTGATGCGCACCGGCCGCTGGCCCACCGCGCCCGCGGCCAGCAGGTACGACGCGTTGGACCAGTCCCCCTCCACCCGCAGGCACACGGGCTTGTACCCGCCGGGCTTGACCCGGAACCGGACCTTGCCTGGCTCCACCGCGCGGAGCTCGCGCCAGGGGGTGTAGAACCAGGCCTGGCCGTCGGTGACCTCGGCCGCGAAGGTCGCGCCGAAGTCCTCCATGGCCTGCAGGGTCAGGGACACGTAGGGCCAGGACACCACCCGGGACCCGACCAGCTCCACCACGGTCTCGGCCTGGGCCAGGGGCGCGGCCAGGAGCAGGCCCGAGAGGTACTGGCTGCTCTCCTCCGCGTCGATGGCGATGGCGCCGCCGGGCAGGCCCGCGCTGTCCATGACGAACGGCGGGAAGCCCTTCTTGCCCTCCCATTCGAAGCGCACGTCCTGGCCGGCCAGGGCGCGGGCCAGGGAGCCGATGGGCCGCTCGTGCATGCGCGGCGCGCCGTGGATCCGGAACCTGCCGGTCCCGGCCGCGGCCACCGCGGTCATGAGCCGGCAGGTGGTGCCGGACTCGTGCACGTTGAAGTCCACGGGCTGGTGCGCCCCGCCCTGGGGCCGACCCCCCACCCCGGCCACCTTGAGGATGGACCCGGCCGGGAAGAACTGCGCGCCGCAGGCCATGAAACAGGCCATGGTGCGCCGGGTGTCGTCGCTCTCCAGCACCCCGGTGAGCTCGCTCACCCCCGGGGCCAGGGCCGCGCAGATGAGGGCGCGGTGCGACAGGGACTTGCTGGACGGGGCCGTGACCGTGACGGGCGAGTAGGTCATGAGTCCTCCTTAGAGCATTCGCATGCCGCGGACGCAGCGGCCGGCCACGCTGAAGTCCAGGGACCGGGGGTTGTCGATGCGGTGGCTGGCCTGGGTGATCTCCAGGTCCACCACCCCGCCGTGGTCGTCCAGGCCCAGGGAAACCCCGGGCGCCTCCCCGTCGGCGCGGCGGCACACCGGCTCGTGGCCGAGCACGATGCGCAGCACGTCGGTTTCGGGATCGTAGGCGAGTTGCATGGCGAACTCCTTAAGATGACACGTACTTTACAATTCCCCCGCCGGGGCCTTGGGGGCCGGGGCGGTGTTGGACACGTCCAGGGACGGGCCGGCCGGGTAGGAGCCCAGGATGCGCAAAGTGTGGCAGCTCTCGCCCAGCTCGCGCAGGGCCACGCCGTACTCGTCGCGGCCCAGGTCGGCCTCCACGTCCACGAAGAACACGTACTTCCACTTCTCCCCGCGCATGGGGCGGGACTCCAGCTTCTTCAGGTTGATGCCCCGGGCGGCCAGCACGTTGAGCACCGCGGCCAGGGAGCCGGGCTTGTCCGGCAGGGTGAAGAGCAGGGAGGTCTTGTCCCGGTGCCCGTCGTCCGCCGGGTCCAGGCCGATTACCACGAACCGGGTCCAGTTGTCCGGCAGGTCCTCGATGCCCGCGGCCAGGACCGAGAGGCCGAACATGGGGGCCAGGGCCTGGTGGCCCAGGGCCACGGAGCCCGGGTCTTCCACCACCCGGGCCGCGGCCGCGGCGGTGCTCTCCACGGGCACCACCTTGGCGCTGGGCAGGTTGGCCTTGAGCCAGCCGCTGCACTGGGCCAGGGGCTGGGGATGGGAGTACACCACCTTCACGTCGGCCAGGCGCTCGGCCTTGCCCAGGCAGCAGTGGCTGATCTTGCAGAAGATTTCCGACTGGATGTAGACCGCGTGCCGGAAGAAGAGGTCCAGGCACTGGCCCACGGTGCCGTTCAGGGAGTTCTCCAGGGGCACGATGCCCAGCTCGGCTTCGCCCGCGGATACCGCGGAAAACACGTCCTCGAAGCTGGGCTTGGGCAGGTAGTCCGCGTTGTGGCCCAGGAACTCCACGCCCGCGAAGTAGGAGAAGGTGCCTTCGGGCCCCAGGTAGGCCACCTGCTGCGGCCGCTGCAGGCGGCGGCTGGAGGAGAAGATCTCGCGGTAGATGGCGCGCAGGTGCTTCTCGGGCAGGGTGCCGTCCGAGACGGCCAGGAGCTTGTCCATGACCTCCTTCTCCCGGAAGGGCTTGAAGATCATGTCCCGGGTGCCGGCCTTGATGCGCCCGACCTCCAGGCTGCACCCGGCGCGGCGGGAGAGCAGGTCCAGCACGGCCAGGTCGATGGCGTCGATCTCGGTGCGCAGCTCGGCGAGGCGCTGTCCAATGGCGGTCTTGTCCATGCCTAGCCTTCCTTGATGTCCTCGGTGATGCGCATGCCGAAATGGCGGCCGGCCTGGTCCGTGCGCACCAGGATCTCGTCCCCTTCCTTGACCGACACCACGGATACCGGCTTGCCGCCGGGGGTGGTGAGCCGGATGGTCTCGGCGTTCTGCAGGAACACCGCGCCCTCGCGGCCGTCCTTGGTGCGGGCCGAGATGAGCAGCATGGGCCGCACCTCCACCTTGACCCGGCCCACGGTGGCCAGCGAGGTCTTGCCCGCGGCGTCCACCACCAGCACCTCGCTGCCCGCGGAGAGCTCCTCCAGGTAGGAGGTCTTGTCCCCGGGACGCACGCAGTAGGCGTGCACCGCGCCGGCGTTGACCCTGAAGGGCCGGGCCGCCACGTAGGGGTTGGACTCGGTCTCGGCGTGCACCAGGAAGGTGAAGGCGCTGGAGTTGCCCACCAGCATGCCCTGGCCGGTGCGCAGCATGGACAGGGTGTCCACGCATACCCGGTGGCCCAGGCCGGCGTGGCGCACCGCGGTCACTTGGGCCTTCTCCAGGGGCAGGGAGCCCTGGGAGAGCTTGAGCTCGGCGACTATCTGCTTCAATTCGGCCGCGGCCTCGGGCAGCACCACCAGGAAGTCCACCCCGCGCTCCAGGATGCCCGCGGCCAGCACGGCCCGGTCCAGGGACTCCACCTCGGCCCCGACCCCGAGGCCGGCGGGCGTTCCCGCCTGGGCCAGGATGTTCTCCACCGGGATGATCTCCCAGCCCTGCTTGAGGGACACGGGCTTGCCCGCGGCCAGGGCCCGGGCGGCGGTCTCCTCGTCGGCTTTGGCCGCGATGGCCACCTCGGCCAGGTCCTCGGGGGTGAGCACCGTGGTGCGGCCCAGGGCCGTGACCTTGTCCGCGTCCTTGGCCTCCACCAGGAGGCCGTCCACCCCGGACTCCAGGGCCAGGGTCACCAGCTTCTTGGCAAAGGGGATGGCCCGCACGAAGATCTTCTTGGCCGCGCTCATCGGGTCTCCCCGGAGCTCATGAACTCCTCGGCCTGGTCCAGGTCCCAGTCGTGGTGCACGATGCCGTTCAGGGCCCGCATGAGCTTGGTCACGGTGTCGTGCTGGAAGATGTTGCGGCCCACGGACAGCCCCGCGCCGCCGGCCTGCACCGAGTCGTGCACCATGCGCAACAGGTCCAGGTCCGAGTCCATCTTGGGGCCGCCGGCGATGACCACGGGCACGCAGCAGGCGTCCACCACCGTGGCGAAGCTCTTGATGTCGCCGGTGTAGGGCACCTTGATCACGTCCGCGCCCAGCTCTACGCCCACCCGGGCGCAGTGGCGCACCACGTCGGGGTCGTAGGGATTGGTAATTTTCTCGCCGCGGGCGTACATCATGGCCAGCACCGGCATGCCCCACTCGGTGGCCCGGGAGGTGAGTTCGCCCAGGCACTGGAGCATGTGGCCCTCGTTCTCGTCGCCCAGGTTCACGTGGATGGACACGCCGTCCGCGCCCAGGCGCAGGGCGTCCTCCACGGTGCCGACCATGACCTTGGAGTTGGGGTAGGGGGACAGGGAGGTGGAGGCCGAGAGGTGGATGATGAGGCCCACGTCCTTGCCGCGGCCGCGGTGGGTGCAGCGGGGCATTCCCTTGTGCATGAGCACGGCGTTGGCGCCGCCCTCGGCGATGTCGTTGACCGTGCCCTTGAGGTCGATGAGGCCGTAGATGGGGCCCACCGACACGCCGTGGTCCATGGGGACGATGATGGTCCGTCCGGTATTGCGGTTGAAGATGCGCTCGAGGCGCACCGCCTTGCCCAGGAGCATGGGTTTCCTCCTTGCTCGGTTGTCCCGTCGTCCCGCGGCCCTGTCCTGTATCCCGGCGGCCCCGCGAGAGGTCCTAAAAACGAAGGGCCGCCGGCTTGTGCTGCCTGCGGCCCTTCGGGGTTGGTCTGTTGCGCGCTCCTTAGAGCAGTCCGCACCCCTCCCGGCCACAGGCGGGCATAAACCAAAAATACCAAAAGTACATGGGGGCGGAGCTTTCGGTGCGCATGATTGCGGGCTCTACGCCGTGGGCCGGGAAATTGTCAAGACAATTTTTTTCAGGGGCGGAAAAGGACCGCGCCGAGGTCCCACCGAGAAACAGCATGAAAATAACAAATACGTGAAAAATGTACCAGGCGGTTTTTTTCTTTTTTGCAAAAAAATACCAAAAGTGTGCGGCGCGATTCGGGGGGTGTAAAAATTATGCCAATAATTACAGGGGATGCGTGCTTTGGCCCGGTCCTTGCTCAAGGGGACCTCGTTCGGCCGGGCCCTAACCACGCTAGACGTTTTTTGCAGGAGCAAGGAGGTCATATGTTCAAACCCACGTCCCCCGGTACCCGTTATCTGTCCCTGGCCCTCGGGTGCGCGGCCGTCGCCGCCCTGGCCCTGGCGCCCATCCCGGCCCTGGCCGAAGAGGCCGCCGAGGCTGCGCCCGAGATGCTCTCCCAGGCCAACGCCAACATTCTCTGGACCCTGTTGGCCGGCGTGCTCGTGATGTTCATGCAGGCGGGCTTCGCCCTGGTGGAGGCCGGCTTCACCCGCGCCAAGAACGCGGGCAACATCATGATGAAGAACTTCCTGGACTTCTCCGCCGGCACCCCGATCTACTTCCTGATCGGCTACGCCCTCATGTTCGGCGACGACATCGGCGGCTTCCTGGGCAGCTCCGGCTTCGCCCTGTCCGGCGCCACCGGCCTGGAGGCCGACGGGCAGTGGACCCTCACCTTCTGGTTCTTCCAGTCGGTGTTCGCCGCCACCGCGGCCACCATCGTGTCCGGGGCCATGGCCGAGCGCACCAAGTTCGGCACCTACATCCTGGTTTCCATCGTGGTCACGGGCCTCATCTACCCCATCTCCGGCCACTGGGCCTGGGGCGGCGGCTGGCTGTCCGGCATGGGCTTCATCGACTTCGCCGGCTCCACCGTGGTGCACTCGGTGGGCGGCTGGGTGGCCCTGGCCGGCGCCATGGTCCTGGGACCCCGCCTGGGCAAGTACTCCCCCGACGGCAAGGCCAAGGCCATCCCCGGCCACAACATCCCCATGGCCGGCCTGGGCGTGTTCATCCTCTGGTTCGGCTGGTTCGGTTTCAACCCCGGCTCCACGGTCACCGCTGACGGCACCATCGGCTACATCGCCGTGAACACCAGCCTGGCCGCCTGCGCCGGCATGGTCGCCGCCATGATCACCGCCTGGATCCGCTTCGGCAAGCCCGACATGTCCATGGCCATGAACGGCGCCCTGGCCGGCCTGGTGGCCATCACCGCCGGCTGCTACGAGCTGTCCCCCATCGGCTCCCTGATCGTGGGCTTCGGCGCGGGCATCCTCGTGGTCCTGTCCGTGGTCTTCATCGACCAGGTCCTCAAGGTCGACGACCCGGTGGGCGCGGTGTCCGTGCACGGCGTGTGCGGCGCCTTCGGCACCCTGATGGTCGGCCTGTTCGCCTCCCCGGACTACGGCAGCGCCACCGGCCTGTTCTACGGCGGCGAGATCGGCCAGTTCATCACCCAGCTCATCGGCGTGGCCTCGGTCTTCGTGTGGGCCTTCGGCACGGGCTTCATCCTCATGCAGCTCCTGAAGTCCGTCTTCGGCCTGCGCGTGAGCGCCGAGGAAGAGCTCAAGGGCCTGGACATCACCGAGCACGGCTCCGAAGCCTACAGCGGCTTCCAGATCTTCTCCAACGAGTAAGTCCCCAAGGAGGCCAACACTATGAAACTCCTCATCGCCTACATCCGGCCGGAACGCCTGACCGCGGTCAAGCAGGCGCTCTACGCCAAGAACATCTACAGCATGTCCGTGACCAACATCCTGGGCGCGGGCCGGCAGAAAGGCTTCACCGAGACCTACCGCGGCGTGGTCATGGAAGTGAACCTGCTCAAGAAGGTCCGCCTGGAGATCGGCCTCAAGGACGACCTCGTGGACTCCGCCCTGGAAGCCATCAACTCCGGCGCCAAGACCGGCAAGGAAGGCGACGGCGTGGTCTTCGTCCTGGACATGGTCAAGGCAGTGCGCGTGCGCACCGGCGACACCGACATCTAACACCCGACCGGACCCGGGCCGGCCCTTGCCGGCCCGGGTCCATTCCCTCCAACCCACCCAGCCCCGCGCACCCCATGAAGCCCCTCGAGCTGAACCTGGACGCCATCATCTCCGCGGAGAGCATCCTCACCCATTTCCAGCCCCTGGTCTCCATCAAGAACCGCGCGGTCATCGGCCTGGAGGCCCTGTCCCGCGGCGTGCTGGAGGGCGCCAACCTGGCCGTGCCCCCCGGGGTCCTGTTCCAGCTCGCCACCACCCAGAAGGAGCGCCTCGCCCTGGACCGGCTGTGCCGCAAGAAGGCCGTGCAGCGCTTCGCCCCCCTGTACCAGGCCAAGCGCGACCTGCTCCTCTCCCTGAACCTGGACACCCGGGTGCTCTACCGGGCCATCGTGGGCTCCGGGCACCTGCTCAACAGCGTCCGGGACATGGGGGTCAACCCCAACAACGTCATCATCGAGATCCTGGAATCCAACGTGAAGGACGAGTCCGCCCTGGCCGAGTTCATCTGCGCCTACCGCGGGCACGGCTTCCTCATCGCCCTGGACGACATCGGCGCGGGCCACTCCAACCTGGACCGCATCTCCACCATCAAGCCCGACATCATCAAGATCGACAAGACGCTCATCCGCCACATCGACCGCGAGCACCACAAGTACGAGATCGCCAAGTCCCTGGTGCGCCTGGCCGGCAACGTGGGCGCCATGGCCGTGGCCGAGGGCGTGGAGACCCAGGCCGAGGTCCTCACCCTCATGGAGCTGGGGGTGGACATCTTCCAGGGATTCTATTTCTGCAAGCCGCGGGAGTTCGACGCCCCGCGCTTCACCTTCCTGCCCCGGGTGCGCAAGACCGCGGAGACCTTCAAGGCGTACATGGTTGAGAAGATCAACGCCAAGAAACTCCAGCACAAGCTCTACGACATCGTGCTGGAGAACACCATCGCCCAACTGGTGTGCTGCGAGCCCGACTGCTTCGACCGCCGGCTGGCCGAGGCGGTCTCCGCGCACCAGGACCTGGAGTGCCTCTACATCCTGGACGAGCACGGCATCCAGGTGTCGTCCAGCGTGTGCAACCCGGAGAAGATCTCCGAGACCAAGCGCTTCATCTACCACCCCGCGCCCCGCGGGGCGGACCACTCCCTCAAGGAGTACTACCTGCCCCTGTCCGCAGGGCTCAAGAAGTACACCTCCGAGCCCTACATCTCCCTGGCCAGCGGCAACCTCTGCACCACCATCGCCAGCACCTTCGAGTGCCAGGGCCAGACCTTCATCCTGTGCGTGGACATGAGCCAGAAGACCCTGGCCGCCAGGCCCTCGGAGGTCCACGCCACGGTGGCCCAGGCCGGGGCCGAGGCCAAGGCCGAGCCCGAGCACAAGCCCCGGCTGCGCTCGGTCAAGGGCGGCCGTCCGGGCTGCGGCTGCGAGCCGCCGGATTTGGTTGGGACGTAGCAGGCCTTACGCCACCCAGGAGCGCACCCGGGTGGCCAGCCAGTCGAGAACCAGCGCCGGGTTCACCGGCGTGGGCAGGGTCAGGGCGTCCTGGGCGTGGCCCAGGGCCAGATCGAGTTTCCGCAATCCCTCCGCACCCAGCGTCCGCTCCAGGTCGCAGGCCAGCCCCTCGCCGGCCTCGCCGCGCATGGCCCGGGCCAGGTCCGCCTGGCAGGCCAGCACCGCGGCCAGGGCCCCGGCCTTGTCCACCGCGCCCCTGCCCGCGGTCTTGGTGAACCACCCCTTGCCCGTGGTTGCGAACTCCCGGAGGGCCGCCACCCACTCCCCGCCGTCCCCGTCTCCGGCCGCGGGCCAGGCCAGGGTCATGACCCAGGAGCGCGACACCAGGGTGGGCAGGAGCCGCTCCCGCTGCGGCGCGGTGAGCACGAAACAGGTGGCCGGGTTGGGTTCTTCCAGCGATTTCAGCAGGGTATTGGCCGTGGCCTCGGTGAACATCTGGCCTTCCAGGAACAGCACCGCCCGCTTCCTGCCCACGGCCGGGGCCTGGGAGAACACGGGAATGGCCTCCCGCACCTCCTCCACCTTGATGTTGCCCTCGCGGCCGTTGAATACGAACAGGTCGCGGAACACCCGCGCCTCGATCTGCCCGCACGCCGAACAACCCCCGCAGGCTCGCTCCCCGGACCCGCAGTTCAGCCGCTTGGCCCAGTAGAACGCCGCCTCCTGCCGCTCGTCGGCAGTCCCGCCTTCAAAAAGAAGGACCTGCGGCGGCTCCTTGCCTAGGCGGTCGAGTATGTGGCGGATGCGTTCTTCCATCGTGAAGATACCGAGAGGGGAGGGAAAACCCCTCCCTTTCCCCAAAACGCGCTATCGGTTTGGGGGTTGGGCGTGGTGTCAGGGCAACTCGTTTCGCGTCGGCGCTCACCCCATTGTTAAGGTCCAGGGGATTATCCCCTGGCGGGGGGATGCAAGGGGGCGCGGAGCCCCCTTGCCGGGGTCTGGGGCAGAGCCCCAGCTACTGCAGCAGTCCGGCCGCGGCCTTCTCGACCGAGGCCTTGAAGCCTTCGCGCAGGGCCTTGAGCTTGGCGGCCAGGTCCGGGTCGTTGAGGGCCAGGATGGCGGCGGCCAGGTAGGCGGCGTTCTTGGCGCCGGCCTTGTCCAGGGCCAGGGTCCCGACCGGGAAACCCGGGGGCATCTGCACCGTGGAGAGCAGGGCGTCCATGCCGCCCAGAGCGGAGGCGGACAGGGGCACGCCGAGCACGGGCTTGGTGGTCTTGGCGGCCACGGCACCGGCCAGGTGGGCGGCCATGCCCGCGGCGCAGATGAAGACCTGGCAGCCCGCGGCCTCCAGCTCCTCGATGAGCGTCCCGGTGCGCTCCGGGGTGCGGTGGGCCGAGGTCACGGTGAAGGCGTAGGGGATGCCCAGCTCCTTGAGGGTGTCGGCGCAGGGCCGCATCTTGTCCTCGTCGGAGATGGAGCCCATGAAGATGGCGACTTTGACGGGAATGTTCATCGTCCGATGCCCTTGTTGCCGATGTCGCGGCGCACGTAGGAGTTGTCGAACTGCACCAGGTCCACGGCCCGGTAGGCCAGGGCCTGGGCGGATTTCAGGTCAGGGCCCAGGGCGGTGACGCCCAGGACCCGGCCGCCGGAGGTGACGGCCCCGTTTTCAGAAGCCTTGGTGCCCGCGTGGAACACCTTGACCCGGCCCAGGGCCTCGGCCGCGGGGATGCCGCTGATGGCCATGCCCTTGGGGTAGGACTTGGGGTAGCCGGCCGCGGCCATGACCACGCAGATGGCGGTGTCGGTGCTCCAGCGCACGTCGGCGGCGGGCAGCTCGCCCTTGATGCAGGCGAGCATGATGGCGGCCAGGTCCGAGTCCAGGCGGGAGAGCAGGGGCTGGCATTCGGGGTCGCCGAAGCGCACGTTGTATTCCAGGACCATGGGGCCCGAGGCGGTGTACATGAGCCCGGCGTAGAGCACGCCCTTGAAGGGGTGGCCCAGTTCGGCCATGCGCCTGAGGATGGGGCGGATGCACAGGTCCGCGGTCTTTTCCAGGTCCGCGGCGGGCAGCACCGGGGCGGGCGAATACGCGCCCATGCCGCCGGTGTTGGGGCCGGTGTCGCCCTCGCCGATGGGCTTGTGGTCCTGGGACGAGGGCATGCACACCGCGGTGGACCCGTCGCAGAAGGCCAGGAAGGAGGCCTCTTCGCCCACCAGGGCGTCCTCCACCACCACCTTGTCGCCGGCCGCGCCGAAGACCCGCTGCTTCATCATCTCGTCCAGGGCGTCCCGGGCCTCCTGGCGGGTCTTGGCCACCACCACGCCCTTGCCCGCGGCCAGGCCATCGGCCTTGAGCACCATGGGCAGGGGTCGGGACTCCACGTGGGCCTTGGCCGCGGCGAAGTCGGTGAAGACCTCGAAGGCCGCGGTGGGCACGCCGGCATCGCGCATGACGGTTTTGGCAAAGGACTTGGAGCCCTCCAGGTTGGCGGCGAAGGCGTCCGGCCCGAAGCAGGGGACGCCCGCCGCGTCCATGGCGTCGGTGAGCCCGGCCACCAGGGGCGCTTCGGGGCCGGCCACCACCAGGTTGATGCCATTGTCCGTGGCGAAGGCCACCAGGCCGTGGACGTCCGAGTCGGAGATGGGGACGTTGGTTCCCTCGGTGGCGGTGCCGCCGTTGCCCGGGGCGATGAACAGTTCCGAGACCAGGGGGCTCTGGCGCAGTTTCCAGGCCAGGGTGTGCTCCCGGCCGCCGGAGCCGACGATGAGGACCTTCACGTGTCCCTCCTTTTGGATACAGAAAACGCCCTCCTGGCATTTTCTGTTCTCGGCCGGGGAAAAGCGCGGTTTTTCCCGGCCTCGCGGGCGCTGCGCACCCGGCCCCGCGTCCTGCGGGGCGTCTCCATACGCAGGAAAGCGGGGATGCGCGAGGAGTAGCCCAAGGCCGGGGGAAAGGCAAATCTCCTACCGCCGCACGCCCTTGAGGAACTCGCCGGTCACGGAGTTCTTGTCCGCCATGATCTGCTCGGGCGTGCCCTTGGCCACGATGCGGCCGCCGTTCTCGCCGCCGGCGGGGCCGAGGTCGAGCACCCAGTCCGCGGCCAGCACCACGTCGAGGTTGTGCTCGATGACCACCACCGTGGCCCCCATGTCCACCAGGCGGTGCAGCACGCGGATGAGCTTGCCCACCTCGTGCATGTGTAGGCCGGTGGTGGGCTCGTCCAGGATGTACAGGGTCCTGGGCAGGCTGCGCTTGCCCAGTTCGCGGCTGATCTTGATGCGCTGGGCCTCGCCGCCCGAGAGCGTGGTGGCGGGTTGGCCCAGGCGCAGGTACTCCAGGCCCACCTCCTCCAGCACGCCCAGCCGCCGCTTGAGCGCCGGGTAGTTCTCGAAGAACGCCCCGGCCTGGCGCACGGTCATGTCCAGCACCTCGGCGATGTTCATGCCCTTGTAGCGCACGTCCAGGGTCTCCCGGTTGTAGCGCTTGCCCTTGCACACCTCGCAGGTCACGAACACGTCCGGCAGGAAGTGCATCTCCACCCGGATCTGGCCGTCGCCCTGGCAGGCCTCGCAGCGGCCGCCGCGCACGTTGAAGGAGAACCGGCCGGGCTTGTAGCCCTTGGCCCGGGCGTCCTTGGTGCCGGTGAAGATGGTGCGAATCTCGTCGAAGACCTTGGTATACGTGGCCGGATTCGACCGCGGGGTGCGGCCGATGGGGGTCTGGTCGATGGACACGATGCGCTCGATGGCCTCCACGCCCTCCATGCCCGCCAGGGGGCCGGGCTCCTCCACCTTGATGCCCTGGGCCAGGGCCAGGTGCTTGTAGAGCGTGTCCACCACCAGGGAGCTCTTGCCCGAGCCGGACACCCCGGTCACGCAGGTCAGGCAGCCCAGGGGGAA
>DKEU01000187.1:14474-16057 GCA_002452635.1 Desulfovibrionaceae bacterium UBA6814
CGCCGCTGTGCCGGGTGCTCGATGCGCAGGTCGCCGCGCAAATACTTGGCCGTGAGGCTCTGGGACTGCTTCAGGCCGGGCACCCCGCCCTGGTACACCACCTCGCCGCCCAGCATGCCCGAGCCCGGGCCCAGCTCCACCACGTGGTCCGCCGCGAGGATGGTGGACTCGTCGTGCTCCACCACCAGCACGGTGTTGCCGCGGCCCTGCAAGTCGCGCAGCGCGGCCAGCAGTTGTTCGTTGTCCCGCGGGTGCAGGCCGATGGAGGGCTCGTCCAGCACGTAGGTCACGCCCACCAGCCCGGAGCCGAGCTGCCCGGCCAGCCTGATGCGCTGGGCCTCGCCGCCGGAGAGCGTGCTCATGGTCCGGTGTAGGGACAGGTAGTCCAGGCCCACGGTGTTCAGGAAGGACAGTCGGTGGTCCAGCTCCTTGAGCAGGGGCTCGGCAATGGTCTTGAGGTGCGGCCGCCGGCCGTGGTTGAAGTCCAGGCTTCGCAGCCACTCCAGGCTGCGCGCGATGGAGGCCGAGGTGAGGTCCACGATGCTCCAGCCTTCCACCTTGACCGCCAGGGCCTCGGGCTTGAGTCGCGCGCCGCTGCAGGCCGGACAGGGGCGGTACTGGCGGAACCGCGCCAGCTCGTCGCGCCACACCTGGCCCAGGTGCATGCCGCCCTCCAGCAGGGTCACCACCCCCGGCCAGGCCGTGGCCTCGTATCCGTGGAACAGGGCGTGCCGCGCCGCGTCCGTATAGTCCGCCAGGGGCGTGTCCAGGCCGAAGCCCAGCTTCTTGCCCAGGCTGCGCAGGGCGTCCGCATACCGGGACATGAGGCGCGGGTTGCGCCAGGGGATCACCGCGCCCTGGTTCAGGGACAGGCCCTTGTTGGGGGCCAGGAGCAGGGGCTCGAAATACTCCACCGTGCCCAGGCCCGAGCACTCCGGGCACGCGCCCTGCGGGCTGTTGAACGAGAAGAGCTGCGGGGTGAGCGGGGGCAGGCTCACCTTGCACTCCGGGCACACCGCGGCCGTGCTGTAGGGCGTCTCGGCCCCGCCCACCACCGCCACCGTGAGCCGGCCGTCGCCGTAGGGCAGGGCCTGCTCCACGGCCCCGGCCAGGTCCGAGCGGATGTCCGGCTTCATGACCTGGCGGCGCACCACCAGGTCGATGGAGTGCTTGCGGTTCTTGTCCAGGTCCGGGGGCGCATCGAGCGTATGCTGCTCCCCGTTCACCCGCACCCGGGTCCAGCCCTCGCGCTTGAGCTTCTTGAACAGGTCCTGGTGCGTGCCCTTGCGCAGCTCCACCAGCGGCGCGAGCAGGAGGAACCGCGTGCCCTGGGGCAGGGCCATGATCTCCTCCACGATCTCGTCCGCGGTGCGGGACTGGATGGGCTTGCCGCAGCGCGGGCAGTGCATGGTGCCCAGCCGGGCGTAGAACACCCGCAAAAAGTCGTAGGTCTCGGTCACCGTGCCCACGGTGGAGCGCGGGTTGCGCGAGGCGCTCTGCTGCTCCAGGGAGATGGCCGGGGACAGGCCCTCGATCTTGTCCACCAGGGGCTTGTCCATCTGGGGCAGGAACTGGCGCGCGTA
>DKEU01000225.1 GCA_002452635.1 Desulfovibrionaceae bacterium UBA6814
GCTGCGTTGCTGCGAACCCGTCAAACCCTCACGTATTAACGATACGCTTCGGCCTTGACGGATTCTTGCGCCTTGCCCTCGCGGTTTTTGAACGGCCTGCCCCTGCGGCGACAGCCCACGAGGCGGCTTTACCCGCCCCCCCGGACAGGCTAGAGCATCTTGACTTTGAAAAAGCCTAGATGCTCTTGTGCAGTTTGCTGAAATACTGGAACAGGATTTCAGCTCCTCGCCTTGTTGCAAGGCGAAACTGCGCTAGGACCATGGGCGGAGGACAACATGCCCAAGGTGTATTTCATCGGCGCCGGACCCGGCGACCCGGAGCTGCTCACCCTCAAGGCCGCCCGGCTCATCGCGAGCGCGGACCTGGTGCTCTACGCCGGCTCCCTGGTGCCCCGGGAGGTGGTGGCCCGCGCCAAGCCCGGGGCCCGGGTGGAGGACTCCTCGCCCCTGACCCTGGAGCAGACCCACGCCCTGCTGCTCTCCTGCGTGCGGGCCGGCGGCGACGCGGCCCGGGTGCACACCGGCGACCCCGGACTGTACGGCGCGGTGGCGGAACAGGCCGCGCTCCTGGACCGGGACGGCGTGGCCTGGGAGGTGGTGCCGGGCGTGACCGCGGCCTTCGCCGCCGCGGCTGCGGCCGGGGTGGGCTTCACCGCGCCCGGGGTGAGCCAGAGCCTGGTCATCACCCGCGCTCCGGGCCGCACCCCGGTGCCCGAATCCGAGAGCCTGCGCAGCCTGGCCGGGCACGGCTGCGCCCTGGCCGTGTACCTCTCCGCGGCCCAGGCCGCCACGGTGCAGCAGGAGCTTCTGGCCGGCGGCCTGGCCCCGGACACCCCGGTGGTCATCGGCCACCGGGTGGGCTGGCCCGACGGCTCGCTGCGCCGCTCCCGCCTGGATGGCCTGGCCCAGGCCGCCGCGGGCCTGGATCGGCAGACCGTATTCCTGGTGCTGCCCGGCCTGGACAAGGAGACCGAGCGCTCTCGGCTCTACGCCCCGGAATTCGGGCATGGATTCCGGCCGGCCTCGGATTAATGGAGCGCCGCGGACTGCCGAAAGGATGGGAAACCATGTCGGAGATACCGGCCCCTGTCCTGAGCGCCCCAGCCCGACCCTAAACCGAACGAAACCCGCGAGGTCCACGCCATGTCCGTGCTGCTCTGGCAGATAGACGCCTTCACCGACCGCCCCTTTACCGGCAATCCGGCCGCGGTGTGCCTTCTCCAGCAGGAGGCCGAACCGGCCTGGATGCAGGCCGTGGCCGCGGAGATGAACCTTTCGGAGACCGCCTTCGTCACCCCGCGGGGCCAGGGGTTCGGCCTGCGCTGGTTCACCCCCCGGGTGGAGGTGGACCTGTGCGGCCACGCCACCCTGGCCTCGGCCCACGCCCTGTGGGAGGCGCAGGTGCTGGACCCGCGCCAGGAGGCCCGGTTCGCCACCAGGAGCGGGCAGCTCACCGTGCGCCGGCTGGACGGCGGCTGGCTGGAGATGGATTTCCCGGCCCTGCCCGCGGCCGAAGCCGCGCCGCCCGCCGGCCTGCTGGAGGCCCTGGGCGTGGCTGCGACCTTCGTGGGCCGCAGCCGCTTCGACTACCTGGTGGAGGTGGCGGACGCGGGCCAGGTGCGCCGCATCACCCCGGACCTGGCCCGGCTGGCCCAGGTGGAGTGCCGCGGGGCCATCGTCACCGCACCCTCGGACGCGGCGGGCGCGGACTTCGTGTCCCGCTTCTTCGCCCCGGCGGTGGGGGTGGCCGAGGACCCGGTGACCGGCTCGGCCCACTGCGTGCTCACCCCGCACTGGGCCGCCAAGCTGGGCCGCGACCGCCTGGACGCCCTCCAGGTCTCGCCCCGCGGCGGCCGCCTGCACGTCGCCCTGGCCGGCGACCGGGTCAAGATCGCGGGCCAGGCCGTCACCGTGCTGCGGGGGGAGTTGGGCTGAGCCGGTGATCGTCTCCGCCTCGCGCCGCACCGACATCCCGGGGTTCTATGCCCGGTGGTTCATGGAGCGGGTGCGGCAGGGGTACTGCCTGGTGGGGAACCCCTGCAACCCGGCCCAGGTGTCGCGGGTGTCCCTGCGGCCCGGGGACGTGGACTGCGTGGTGTTCTGGACCCGGCACGGCCGGCCCCTGCTGCCCCACCTGGACGAGCTGGAGGCGCGGGGGCTCAAGCCGGTGTTCCTCTACACCATCCTGGGCTACCCGCGCGCCATCGACCCGGCCTGCCCTCCCCTGCCCCGCTCCCTGGACACATTTGCACGGCTATCCGAGAAGCTCGGCCCGGAGCGCCTGACCTGGCGCTACGACCCCATCCTGCTCACGGACCGCACGGACCGGGACTACCACGTGCGGCAGTTCGGCCGCATCGCCCGCAGCCTGCGCGGGGCCACCCGGCGGGCGGTGACCAGCTTCGTGCTGCCCTACCGCAAGGCCCGGGCCCGGCTGGCCGGCCTGGAGAAGTCGGGGATGCGGGCGCGGGACTGGACCCGGGACGACGCCGCGGCCCTGCTCCCGGACCTGGCGGCCCTGGCCCGCGCCAACGGCATGGAGCTGCGGGCCTGCGGACACCAGGAGGATTTCTCGGGGTTCGGGGTGGACCGGGCGCGGTGCATCGACCCGGCCTGGCTGAACGCGGCCCTGGGCCTGGCCCTGGCCGACGCCAAGGACCCCAGCCAGCGGCCGGCCTGCTCCTGCGCGCCCAGCCGGGACATCGGGGCCTACGACACCTGCGGCTTCGGCTGCGCCTACTGCTACGCCACCGGAAACCCGGCCCGCGCCCGGGCCAACCTGCGGGCGCACGACCCCGCGGCCCCGGCCCTGCTGCCGGGCCTGCGCCCGGCCCCAAGCCAGGAGCAGGGGTCGCTCCTGGACTGACGCCCGGTCAGCGCTTGCCGGTGCGGCGGTCCTTGTAGTCGGTCTGCTCGGGCTTGGCGTACAGGTGGCGGTAGCGCTTCACGGCCATGGCCGCCTGGCGGCGGAGGATGGCGTCCAGGTCGGTGTCCCGCCACAGCCCGGAGAACTCCGGATTGGCGATAAGGCCCGGCCCCAGGCGGTAGCCCGCCTCGGAGTCGGGGTCCAGGGCCACGTCGCCCTCCTCCAGATGCACCGGCTCGCCCAGTATCCTCGTGAGCAAGCTGCGCAGCATGAGCTCGAAGGCCGCGCGCACATCCTCCGGGGCCTCGGCCGTGTTCACCCGCTGCCGGAACTCCGGCAGCACCTCGTTCTCGTGCTTGGTGTAGGACGCCATCCTGGCCATGCTCTCCTCCCTGCGGCAGTGCGGAAAACGGATTCTCCCAATACCGGATGCTACCGATTTTGACCCGCATGTAAAGCCCCTCCCGGCCCTGCCCGAACCGTCGAGGGATATCAGCGGGTTGCCGGACCGCCCCCCCCCCATACTCCGATGTCCTGTCCGCTCCGGACGTTTTCACGTATGGACGTTTCCCCGGCACTTCATGTAGGTTGCAATGGCGCGCACGATATGTTTGTGCGTGCAGTCAAGGAGTCTCCATGCCCTTACCCCTGCGAACCCTGCTCCTGGCCCTGGCCGCCCTGGCCCTGTGCTCCACGGCCCGGGCCGAGGAAAAGACCCTGGTTTTCGGCCGGGCCGCGGATTCCACCTTCCTGGACCCGGCCAAATACCTGGACAACGAATCCGCCATGGTCATCGAGAACATCTTCGAGGGCCTGGTGCGCTATGCCGACGAGTCCACCCACGTGGAGTCCGCCCTGGCCGAGTCCTGGGAGACCTCGGCCGACGGCCGGACCTGGACCTTCCACCTGCGCGAGGGCGTGCGCTTCTCCGACGGCACGCCCTGCGACGCCCCGGCCGCGGCCTTCTCCTTCCTGCGCCGCACCGATCCGACCCATCCCTATTTCCGCGAAGAATTCGCCCGGATGGACGCCAGCCTCAAGAACATCACCAAGGTGGAGGCCGTGGACCGGCTCACCTTGCGCATCACCCTGCACGAGCCCTACGCCCCCCTGCTCAGCACCCTGGCCACCCACGCCTCCTATCTGGTGAGCCCGGATGCGGTGCGGGCCTGGGGCGACGACTTCGACAAGCACCCGGTGGGCGCGGGCCCCTTCACCTTCGCCTCCTGGACGCCCGGGGACCGCATCGAGCTGGTGGCCAACCCGGGCTACTACCGCGGCCGGCCCTACCTGGACCGGGTGGTGTTCAAGGTCATTCCGGACATCAAGGTCCGGCTCCTGGAGCTCAAGAGCGGCGCCATCCAGATCATGGACGGGGTGGGGCCGGCGGACCGGGACGAAATCGTCAAGAACCCCCGCCTGGTCCTGGACGCCACGCCCGGCCTGAACGTGGGCTACCTGGCCATGAACATGCGCCATGCGCCCTTCGACATCCTGGAGGTGCGCCGGGCGGTGAACCACGCCATCAACAAGGAGAACCTGGTCAAGCTCCTCTACCGGGACCTGGCCGAGGTGGCCAAGAACCCCATCCCGCCCGGCATGTGGGTGTACAACCAGGACGTCACGGACTACGACTTCGATCCGGCCAAGGCACGGGAACTGCTGCGCCAGGCCGGCTTCCCGAACGGCTTCTCCACCACCCTCTGGGCCATGCCCGTGTCCCGGCCCTACATGCCCGAGCCCGAGCGCATCGCCCGGGCCATCCAGGCCAACCTGGCCGCGGTGGGCATCAAGGCCCGCATCGTGACCTACGAGTGGAAGGACTACCTGGCCAAGGCCTATGCCGGCGAGCACGACATGTGCCTGCTGGGCTGGGTGGGCGCGGGCGACCCGGACAACTTCTTCTCCAACCTCTTTTCCGCGGAACGGGCCGTGCCCCCGCACGCCTCCAACATCGCCTTCTTCACCGACCCCGAGGCCCAGAAGCTCATCCGGGAAGCCCAGCGCGAATCCGACCAGATGCGCCGTGCCGTGCTCTACCGGGAGCTCCAGGAGGTGATCCACGACCAGGCCCCCTGGGCTCCCCTGGCCCACGCCTCCCAGGCCATGGCCCGGGAGCGCACGGTGCAGGGCGTGGTCCACCACCAGACCGGCGTGGTGCGGTTCGCCAAGGCCTACATTCCATGAGCATCCGCAGGCTGGCCCCTGTCCTGCTCCTGGTGCTGGCCGCCTGGTGCGGT
>DKEU01000211.1:0-5379 GCA_002452635.1 Desulfovibrionaceae bacterium UBA6814
GGGTTGGTGTCGTCGAAGCGCAGGTTGGTCTTGCCGCCGAACTCCTGGGCCAGGCCGAAGTTCAGGCAGATGGACTTGGCGTGGCCGATGTGCAGGTAGCCGTTGGGCTCGGGCGGGAAACGGGTGTGGACCCGGCCGCCCCATTTGCCGGTGCGGTTGTCCTCGGCGATGATGTCCTTGATGAAATTGGTCGGGGCGGCAGGGGCCTTGTCATCGCTCATGGCGGGGGTCCTTCCTTAAAAAATAATGATGGGGTCCGCCCCGTGGCCGGGGCGGATGACTTGCATACCGGTCGGGGGGCGGTGTGGTCAACGGCTGGACAGGGCCAGCTCCGAGATGCGGGTCTTGCTCTCCACCGTGTCGAAGCAGACCCCGAACTCGCGCTCGGCCGGGCGGATCCAGCTCACGATGCCGCGCTTGCCGGCCAGGAAGTCGAAGCGGTCCTCCTCGAAGGAGAGGAACTCCACGCGCTGCCCCTCGTGGAGCAGGCCCAGCCGGGCCTCGGGGTCGGCCACGGCCAGGCGCGCGCCGCCGCAGGAGATGTCGGCCAGTTCGCAGTCCAGCACCTGCCCGGCCACGTCCGCGCGGCAGCGCGGCCGGCCGGGGCGCCCGGCGAGCTTGAGCAGGAAGCGTTCCCAGCGCCGGCGTTCGGCCATGGCGATCTCCTTTGGCAGGGATGCAGTACGCGGTATCCGTGCTCCGGGTCATATACTGCCCGGCCGGGGCGATTGTCCAGTCCGGACGGGGCTCTTGACCGCCCGGCCCGGGTGGGGGACAAGCGTGGCAGGAGGCCGCATGCGCACCGCGACGCCCGGGGATTCGCCCGCTGCCGGACCCTCCAGCCACGGGCTGCTGGAGGCCGGGGAGCTGTGCGCCGCGCTTCGCCTGGGGCCGGGCCAAGTGCTGGTGGACGCGGGCTGCGGCCCGGGGGGCCACGCCCTGGACGCCGCGGCCGCGGTGGGCCCGGCCGGCGCGGTCTACGCCCTGGACGTGGACGTGCGGCTGTTGCGGGACCTGGCCCGCGCCGCCGCGGACCGGGGGCTGGACCGGGTGCAGGCCCTGGCCGCGGACATCACGGCGCGCATCCCCCTGCCCGACGCCTGCGCCGACGCCTGCCTGGCGGCCACGGTGCTGCACATGCCGCGGGTCTCCCGGGCGCTGGGCGCGGTATTCGGGGAGCTGCGCCGCATCCTGAAGCCGGGCGGCAGGCTGGCCGTGCTGGAATGCGACCCCGAGGCCTGGGGAGGCGGCCCGGCGGGCTCCCGCCGCCGGCGGGAGGGGGAGCTGGCGGCCGCGGCCTGCGGGCTTGCGCCGGGTCCGGTCCGGGAGCACGGCCTGGTGTTCCTGATGCTCTTTGAAAAAAGAGAAACCCCGCCCTCCTCAGGAAGGGCGGGGTCGTAGGCTGTGAGGAAAAAGGCCTAGGAGGCCTGCTTGGCCGCGGGCTTCGCGATGGCGCCCGAGCGCAGGCAGCGGGTGCAGACGTTGGCCGACTTGACCTCGCCGCTGGCGGTCTGGATGCGGACCTTCTGCAGGTTGGGGTTGAACCGGCGCTTGCTCTTGTTGTTGGCGTGGCTCACGTTGTTGCCGACCTGGGGCTTCTTGCCGCACACGTCGCACTGCTTGCTCATGGGACTGTCCTCCTTCACTGCGCCTTGGCGGCGAATCAGCGTTCCGGCGCTGGGCCGGGGGTAGTTTCCGTGGCCTGCGGACGGCCCGAAAGGGCCTTTCCGCCGCAGGGAACTTGCCTCCTTATCCAATCGTCCGGAAAAACGCAAGGGGTTTGTCCTTGACAATGACGATTCATCGCCTGTAGAAGGCGCTCCTGCGAGGATGAATTATGGCCGGAGCGTGGTTGCCAGTCACCGACATCCCGGCCGAAGGCCGGGAATTTTCGTTCGCGGACCAGTCCCTGTGGACCGGGCCGGCGCACGAGCACGGCCTTTCCCTGGAGGTGGCGGAGCCCCTGTCCGCCACGCTGGTGGTCATCCCGCAGAAGCGCGGGGCGTACATCAAGGGCCGGCTCGCCGGCGTGGTGGGCATGCCCTGCGACCGCTGCGCCGCCGCGGCCCGGGTCACGCTGGACCACGAGTTCGAATACGTGGACGAGCTGCCCGCCCCGGGCGAGGCGGCCGAGGACACCTGGCTGCGGGAGACCAAGGCCGGGCTGGAGCTGGACGCGGCCGGGCTGCTCTGGGAGCAGCTCATGCTGGCCCTGCCCACGCACGTGCTGTGCAAGCCCGACTGCAAGGGCCTGTGCGCCGTGTGCGGGGCGGACCTGAACGTCGCGCCCTGCGCCTGCGCCCCGGCGGGCGGCGATCCCCGGATGGCCGCGCTGCGCGGGCTCAAGATCGAGAAGAAGTAGCATTTTCCGAGCGAACCGGAAGCCGCCCCGTGGGGGTCGGCTTTCCCTAGAGAAAGGAAGGGAGCCATGGCCAACCCGAAAAAGAAGACCTCCAAGTCCAAGAGCCGCAGCCGCAAGGCCCACGACGCCCTGACCCGGCCCACCGTGATCTACTGCCAGTGCGGCGAGCCCACCCTGCCCCACACCGCCTGCTCCAAGTGCGGGACCTACAAGGGCCGCCAGGTGCTGTTCGCGGCTGATGGGAAGTAGCATCCCGCGCATCGCCGTGGACGCCATGGGCGGGGACCTCGGTCCCTCGGTGGTGGTTCCCGGCGCGGTGCAGGCCGCCCGCGAGGCGGGCCTGGCCCTGTCCCTGGTCGGCAGGGAGGACGAGGTGCGGGCCGAACTGTCCAAGCTGGATGCGTCCGGCCTGGACGTGGCCGTGGTGCATGCCCCGGACGTGGCGGGCATGGACGAGAAGCCCTCGGACATCCTGCGCCGCAAGAAGGACTCCTCCATCCACACGGCCTGCCGCCTGGTCAAGGACGGGGCGGCGGACGGCGTGGTGAGCGCCGGCAACTCCGGGGCCACCGTGGCCTGCGGCATGTTCATCCTGGGCCGGATCCCGGGCATCTCCCGGCCGGCCCTGGCCTCGGTCATGCCCACGGCCAAGAAGCCCATGGTGCTCATCGACGTGGGCGCCAACGTGGACTCCAAGCCCAAGCACCTGTTCCAGTTCGGCCTCATGGCCGAGGTGCTGGCCCAGAGCGTGCTGGGCATGGCGAAGCCCCGGGTGGGCCTGCTCTCCATCGGCGAGGAGGAGGGCAAGGGCAACACCATGGTCAAGGAGGCCTACGACCTCCTGCGGGCCTCCAAGCTCAACTTCGTGGGCAACGTGGAGGGCCGCGACGTGTTCACCGGCGACGTGGACGTGGTGGTCTGCGACGGGTTCGTGGGCAACGTGGCGCTCAAGCTCTCCGAGGGCCTGGCCGCCACCATGGGCCAGGTGCTCAAGCGCGAACTGTTGCGCCACTTCTGGGGCCGCATGGGCGCCCTGCTCGCCCGCGGGGCCCTGCGCCGGTTCAAGAAGGTGACCGACTACGCCGAATACGGCGGCGCGCCGCTCTTGGGCCTCACCGGCATCGTGGTGGTCTGCCACGGCGCGTCCAACCCCAAGGCCATCAAGAACGCGGTGAAGATGGCCGGCTCCTTCGTGCAGGGCAAGGCCAGCGAAGACCTGGCCCGCAAGCTCGCGGCCCACGGCCAGCTGGCCCCCGAGCCCCCGGCGGCCCAGGCCTCCTGATTCCGCTCCCCGCGCGCCCCCGGGCGCGCAAACCCCCCGATACGCCATGCAACACCCCGTCACAATCATCGGCCAGGGCTTCTACGTTCCCGAAAAGGTGCTGACCAACGCGGACCTGGAAAAGATGGTCGATACCACGGACCAGTGGATCGTGGAGCGCACCGGCATCCGCGAGCGCCACATGGCCGCGCCGGGCCAGGCCACCTCGGACCTGGCGTTGCGCGCCGCGCAAAAGGCCCTGGCCAGCGCCGGCGTCACGGCCCAGGACCTGACCCACATCGTGGTGGCCACCCTGACCCCGGACGCCTACTGCCCCAGCACCGCCAGCAAGCTGCAGAACCTGCTGGGCTGCCGGCCGGTCATGGCCATGGACGTGAACGCGGCCTGCTCCGGCTTCCTCTACGGCCTGCAGACCGGCCGCGCCCTGGCCACCCTCACCCCCGGGGCCACGGTGCTCATGGTGGCGGCCGAGGTGCTCACCACCCGCACCAACTGGACCGACCGCTCCACCTGCGTGCTCTTCGGCGACGGGGCCGGCGCGGTGGTGCTCTCCTCGGACCCCGCGGCCAAGGGCGCGGTGGTGGAGGACGTGGACCTGCACGCCGACGGCCAGTTCTGGGACCTGCTCACCGTGCGCGGCGGCGGCTCGGGCACGCCCTACAAGCTGGGCGAGACCGTGGCCGAGGACTTCTTCATCCAGATGGGCGGCCGCGAGACCTTCAAGCAGGCCACCCGGGCCATGGAGGCCGTGAGCCGGGACATGCTGGCCAAGCACGGCATGACCGTGGCCGACGTGGACGTGTTCATCTCCCACCAGGCCAACCTGCGCATCATCAGCTACGTGGGCAAGAAGCTGGGCTTCACCGAGGAGCAGGTCTACGTGAACGTGGACCGCTACGGCAACACCTCGGCGGCCAGCGTGGGCATCGCCCTGGCCGAGGCGCGCCAGAACGGCACCATCAAGGACGGGCACCGGGTGATGCTCACCACCTTCGGCGGCGGCCTGACCTGGGGAACCGCGTTGCTCCAGTTCTAGCCCCGGCAGGCAACATATCGATTTTCTTCGATAAGCCAGGCAGGGGCTCCAGATTGAAGTCCTCCTGGTTTTGCGGTAAGGAATCGCCTTCGCCTCTAACCCAAACCCCATCGCACCATGACCGAACTCACCAAGACCGCACTCGTCACCGGCGGCTCCCGGGGCATCGGCAAGGCCATCGCCAAGGCCCTGGCCGCCGACGGCCTGCAGGTCTACCTGACCTACGTGAGCCGGCCCGAGGAGGCCGCCGCGGTGGCCGCCGAGATCACGGCCGCCGGGGGCAGCGCCCGCCAGTTCCGGCTGGACGTGTCCGACCGCGCCGCAGTGGCGCAGTTCTTCGCCGAGGAGATCAAGGACAAGGTGTTCCTGCACACCCTGGTGAACAACGCCGGCATGACCAAGGACGGCCTCATCCTGCGCATGAAGGACGAGGACTGGGACCGGGTGCTGGACGTGGACCTCACCGGGCCCTTCGCCTGCCTGCGCGAGGCCGCCAAGATCATGGCCAAGCAGCGCTTCGGCCGCATCGTGAACCTGTCCTCGGTGGTGGGCCAGATGGGCAACGCCGGCCAGGCCAACTACGTGGCCGCCAAGGCGGGCCTCATCGGCCTGACCAAGACCGCGGCCCGGGAGCTGGCGTCCCGCAACGTCACGGTCAACGCCGTGACCCCCGGCTTCATCGCCACCGACATGACCGCC
>DKEU01000211.1:5388-5510 GCA_002452635.1 Desulfovibrionaceae bacterium UBA6814
CTTCGCCGGGCCGGCACGGCCGAGGACGTGGCCGGCGCCGTGTCCTTCCTGGTGTCCGACGCCGCCGCCTACATCACCGGACAGGTGCTGTCGGTCAACGGCGGCATGTACATGTAACGACC
>DKEU01000211.1:5521-5659 GCA_002452635.1 Desulfovibrionaceae bacterium UBA6814
TCAACCTGCTTGCCACAGCCCCGGCCGCCCGGGGCGGAAATCAACCCATTTGGAGGGGACCATGTCCGTTGAGGAAAAAGTCAAGGCCATCATCGTGGACCAGCTCGGCGTCGCGGCCGAGGAAGTGAAGCCCGAATC
>DKEU01000211.1:5674-6296 GCA_002452635.1 Desulfovibrionaceae bacterium UBA6814
ATCATGGCCATGGAAGAGGAATTCGGCATCGAGATCGATGACGAAGAGGCCCAGAAGCTCATCAAGGTCAAGGACGCCATCGACTACATCTCGTCCAAGAGCTAGCGCGGACCCGTTCGACCTTCGGAAGCGTCTTGCGGCACCCGCCCAAGACGCTCCCTTTTTCTTGGGAACGCCCGCCACAAGGACCCGACATGAACAGACGACGCGTGGTGGTGACCGCGGTTTCCGCCATCACCCCCATCGGCAACGACGCCGAGACCAGTTGGACCAACCTGTGCGCCGGCATGTCCGGAGCGGGCCCCCTGACCCGCTTCGACACCGCCGGGTACGAGACCACCTTCGCCTGCGAGGTCAAGGGCTTCACGGCCACCGACCACATGCCGCCCAAGGCGGCCAAGCGCATGGAGGTCTTCACCCAGTACGCGGTGGCCAGCGCCAAGATGCTCCTGGCCAGCGCGGCCTTCGACCCGGCCGCCGCGCCCGAACGCACCGGCGTGATCCTGGGCTGCGGCCTGGGCGGGCTGGAGACCATCGAGAAGCAGCACCAGCGCCTGGTGGAGGCCGGCCCCGGCCGGGTGTCCCCCTTCTTCATCCCGGTGGTCATCGCCAACATGGCCCC
>DKEU01000203.1:0-649 GCA_002452635.1 Desulfovibrionaceae bacterium UBA6814
TGCCGTAGTCGGTGAAGAGCTTGTCCGCCAGGGCCGCGGCCTGGGCCTTCACGTCCATGCCGGCGGTATCGATGCCCACTTCCTCGCAGATGCGCTTGAGCTTGGCCTCGTCGCGGATGGCGTAGTCCGTGGTCTTGCCGTGGCCGATGGCCTCCAGGGTCTCCAGCAGGTCGCGGCCGTGGTCCGAGTGCGAGGCCGCGCCCGCGNNCCACGAACCGGCCGAAGTTGCGGGCCACGGTGAGGTCCGCGTCCGCGCCGCACACGCCGCGGTTCCGCTTGCCGTCCGGCTTGATGCGGCAGGGTCCCATCACGCATTTCTTGCAGGTGAGCCCGGTCTTGCAGAACGTGCAGGCCGGGCGTTGGGCGTTGAGACGGTCCCAGATGATGGGCACGTCGTCGCGCCGGGCTTTCTGGATCATGGCCTCGGCGTCTTCCCAGATGGTGAGTCCTTTGGTCGCACCCCGTTCGATGAGCATGTCGCACCTCCCGTGTCGGTTCCGGCCGCGCGGCTGCGCAGCCGGGCTGGGCGGGCCAGGAACCACCCCGGTCCGGGTCCGCCATGGGAAGGTGCTAGCAGGGAAAGAAAAGCGCGTCTGTCAGGGAGGCGACACAAAGGGGGGAAGACAGGGCGGTTCGCGAACCGCCCTCT
>DKEU01000203.1:734-18931 GCA_002452635.1 Desulfovibrionaceae bacterium UBA6814
CTGGCGGGTGGCCCCCACCATGCGGGCCAGGTCCTCGGTGGTCAGGCCCAGGTCCAGGAGCACCCCGTCCGGGGTGGCGCGGCCGCGGGCCCTGGCCTCGGCGGCCAGGAACGAGCACAGCCGGCGGCTGATGTCCTTGAACACCAGGGAGTCGATGGTGGCGAAGGAGCTCTTGAGCATGTCCCCCAGCACCCGCACCATGGTCTTGGTGAACTTGGGGAAGGCGGTGACGTGGCGGGNNGGGCGTGACCAGGATGTCCATGTCCTCCATGGCCTGCACGAAGGTGCCGGTGTGGGTGGAGTAGATGTCGCCCGGCTCCAGGACGCTCAGGGTGAACTCGCGCGCGTCGCTGGCCAGGTAGACCCGGGCCCGGCCCGCGGCCACGATGAACACCAGGTTCTCGGCCTGGCCCGGGGTGCAGACCAGGGCGGACTTGGCGATTGCGCGGCGGCGGAAGCTGGCCAGGATGTCCGCGTACTCGGGCTTGGCCAGCTCCTCCAGGAGGTTGAACTCCGTGAGCCGCATCTTCATGGCCACCTCGCTTGGCAGGGGAATGGTCCTCCTGCTCTAGGGCAAGGCCGCGGAGGTGTCAAAAAGGGGAGGGAAACCGGCGGGGAATGGCGGGCCGCGCAATGAAGAGGGGCGGATCGTGATCCGCCCTGCCTTTCTCCGGCGCAGGACCCGGTCAGGGCAGCAGGATGTCGGCCATGTCCCGCCGGGGCCGGGGGGGCGGGGCCTCGGAGGGCGCGCCCACGGCGAGCAGGGCGATGACCGCCAGGTCCGGGTGCAGGCCGTAGCGTTCCTGGATGGCCGGCTCGTCGAACATGCCGACCCAGGTGCTGCCCAGGCCCAGGTCCACGGCCGCGAGCATCATCTGGGTGAGGGCGATGGCGCAGTTCACGGCCGCGGCCCCGCGCAGGAAATCCCGCGGGGCGCAGGCGTTGCGCGCCACGTAGCCCTCCACCTCGGCCAGCATGTCCGGGGGCATGGCCCCGCTGTCCGCGATGGCGCGCAGGTTGGCCTCCTGGTCCTTGACGAAGCAGGACAGGTCCGCGCAGCACACGAACACCACCGGGGCGCGTCCCACCCAGCGCTGGTTGCGGGTGCCGGCGGCGGCCAGCCAGTCCAGCTCGGCCTGGTCCCGCACCACCTTGAAGCGCCAGGGCTGGCAGTTGATGGCCGAGGGGGCCAGCCGGGCGGCCTCCAGGAGCGCCTCCACCTGGGACTCGGTGAGGGGTTCGGGCCGGAACCTGCGGATGCTGCGGCGGGCGGCGATGGCCTCGCCCACGCTCATGCGGGCCATGGGCAACCTCCTGGCGTTTTGCAGGAGGAGTACACCCTTTCCGCGGCGGTGGGAACCCTCGGGGAATCGACACCGCCTTCTCCTAGGGCCGATATGGGGATTTTCTTGCAATTGACGCAGTACCGGTAGTATACTTCTGAATAATTGTTCAGCCATATCTGTCATGCCAGCGCAATGCCAGAGAAAAAGACCATAGCCGCCGCGTTCCTGCGGACCACGGCCCTGCTCTCGGGACTGGGCCTGGCCGTGCTGGGCGGGCTGTGGGCGGCCAGCTCCCTGACCAGCTTCGAGGCCGAGGCCGACCGCCAGCGCCATGAGTTCATGGAGGCCAGCAAGGCCGAGGTGAAGAACGAGGTGGACGAGGCCCTGGACATGATCCAGGACATGCGCGGCCGGCTGGAGGCCGAGCTGCGCCGCAAGGTGCGGCAGCGGGTGCTGGAGGGGGTGGAGGTGGCGTGGCGGCTGTACGAGGCCAACCGCGCCTGGCGGCTGCCCGCGGAGGTCCGGCACATGGTGCGCGAGACCCTGCGCTCCATGCGCTTCCTGGCCGGCCGGGGGTATTTCTTCATCCTGGACCAGGACGGGAAGCAGGTGCTCAACGCCGACCGGGGGGACCTGGAGGGCAAGCAGGTCCTGGACATGGAGGACGTGGCCGGCCGCAAGCTGTTCCAGGACATGAAGCAGGTGACCCAGCAGGCGGGGGAGGGGTATGTGGAATATCTCTGGACCCGGCCCGGAGCCCAGGGCGAGGACCACGCCAAGCTCTCCTTTGTCCATCTCTTCGAGCCCTACGGCTGGATCATCGGGGGCGGCGAGTACCGGGAGGACGCCGAGGCCGAGTTCAAGGTCGAGGTGCTGCGCCGCCTGGACCGGGAGCGCTTCGGCGACGGGGGCAGGCTGGAGGCCGGGACCCTGGACGGGAAGGCCCTGGACAGCCTGTACCGCCTGCAGGTCTCGGGCGTGCAGACCCCGGTCCAGGAGGAGTTGTTCACGCTCATAGCGCAGAAGGCCCGCGACGGGGGCGGGTACCTGGAATTCATGGTCCCGGGCGAGGGGGACCGGCCGCCCCGGCGCAAGGTGTGCTACGCCGTGCCCATCCCGGCCTGGGGCTGGTTCCTGTGCAGCGGGGTCAACGTGGACCGGGTGGAGGCCGAGATCGCCCGGCGCCGGGGGGTGATGTGGGCCGACCTGCGCACCCGCGGCCTGTCCATCGCCGGCCTGCTGGCCCTGCTGCTGCTGGCCCAGTACCTGGTGGCCCGGCACGTGGCCGGCCGCATCCAGCAGGGGGTGGCCGGGTTCATGGACACCCTGCGCCGGGCCACGGACCCGGGGGCGGAGCTGGACCCCACGGCCCAGCCCTACGTGGAGCTGGCCGACGCCGCGGCCACGGCCCGGGATCTGGTGGCGGCCCGCGCCCGGGCCCGGGCCGCCCTGCACGACAGCGAGGCCCGCTACCGCCGGCTGGTGGAGAACACCCTGGACGCCATGTTCCTGGTGGACGAGGACGGCCGCATCCTGGACGTGAACCCCCAGGCCTGCGAGAACCTGGGCTACACCCGCGAGGAGCTGACCAGCCTGCACATCTGGGACGTGGACCGGAAGATCGACCCGGAGGAGTACCGGGCCAACCGGTTCCGGGTGGGGGTCGGGGAGTCCTTCCTCATGCGCGGGCTGCTGCGGCGCAAGGACGGCTCCACCTATCCGGTGGAGGTGCGCATCACCGCGTTCGACGAGGACGGCCGGAACCTGACCTTGGGCCTGGCCCGGGACGTGTCCCAGCGCGAGGCCGCGGAGCGGGAGCTGCTCAAGGCCAAGGTCGCGGCCGAGAGCGCCAGCCGCGCCAAGAGCCAGTTCATGGCCAACATGAGCCACGAGCTGCGCACCCCCCTGAACGCCATCATGGGCATGGCCCGCATCCTCAAGGACTCGGGCGCCAGCACCGAGCAGGTCGAGTTTTTGGACATCATCCGCCGCTCCTCCGAGCACCTCCTGCGCATCATCGCCGACATCCTGGACCTGTCGGGCATCGAGGCCGGCCGGGTGCGGGTGGCGACGGAGCCCTTCGCCCTGCGCCAGAGCCTCTCCCCCCTGCTCAAGAGCTGCGCGGTGCAGGCCTGGCGCAAGGGCCTGGCCTTCGAATGGGCGGTGGACGAGGACGTGCCCGAGCGGCTGGTGGGCGACGCCGGCCGCCTGGCCCAGGTGCTCTTCAACCTGGTGCAGAACGCCATCAAGTTCACGGACTCGGGCTCGGTGCAGGTGCGGGTGGGCCAGGACCGGGAGGAGCCGCTGCCCGAGGAGGGCCGGGCGCGCCTGTTCTTCGCGGTGCGCGACACCGGGCCGGGCATCCCGCCGGACAAGCTGGCCGCGGTGTTCGAGCGCTTCGTCCAGGCCGAGGAGGCCCTGAGCCGCCGGCACGGCGGGGTGGGCCTGGGCCTGTCCATCTCCCGGGAGCTGGCCCAGCTCATGGACGGCGACCTCACCGCCTCCAGCCAGCCCGGGGCGGGCTGCGAATTCGTGTTCACCGCCACCCTGGCCCAGGACCAGGCCCTGGCCGCGGCGGCCTCGCCCCCGGCGCAGCCCGGGCGGGAGGCCCGGCCCAGCCGGCCCCTGCGCCTGCTGGTGGTGGAGGACGAGCCCGTGAGCCGGCTCTTGGCCGGCCGCATGCTGCGCATGGCCGGGCACACGGTGCAGGAGGCCGGGGACGGGGCCGAGGCCCTGGACGTGCTGTCCCGGGAGCGGTTCGACGCGGTGCTCATGGACGTGCAGATGCCCGGGATCAACGGCCTGGACGCCATCCGCCGCATCCGGGCCGGCCAGGTGGCGGGCTGCGACCCGCGGGTGCCGGTCATCGCGCTCACCGCCTACGCCCTGGAGTCCGAGCGCGAGGCCTGCCTGACCGCGGGCATGGACGACTTCGCGGCCAAGCCCCTGGACATCGACGACCTGCTGCGGCGCCTGGACCGGGTGGTGGCGTCCCGCGCGGTCCAGGAAGGGCCGTCCCAGTGAACGCGGCTCCCGGGGGCGCGGCCCTCTCGGCGGAGCAGTCCGCCGCGGCCGTGGCCTGGCTGTTCTCCTCCTGCGGCGGCTGCAGTCCGGTGCTGGACGCCCTGCGCCGCCTGGCCGTGGAACGGCTGGCCCAGGGGCTGCAGGAGCCGCCGCCCCCGCCTCCGCCCGGGAAGCTCCTGCCCCGGCCCGGGGACATGGCCCCTGCGGCCGCGGCCGCCGCGGCCGCCCGGAAATTCCTGAACCAGCCCAGCCGGCGGCTCAAGCTGCCGGCCCCGCCCGTGGCCCTGCATCGGCTGCAGGCCCTGCTGGCCGACCCCGCGGCCTCGGTGCGGGACATGGCCGAGGTCATCTCCCTGGACCCCCGCCTGGCGGCCTCCCTGCTCCGGGTGGTGAACAGCCCGCTCTACAGCCTGCCCGTGAAGGTGGAGACCGTGACCCGGGCGGTGGCCATCCTGGGCCAGCGCCAGGTGTCCATGCTGGCCCTGGCCGCGGCCATGGCCGACATGTTCCAGGACGCGAGGCCCGACCTGCTGGACCCGACCCGGTTCTGGGAGCACAGCATGGCCAGCGCGGTGCTGGCCCACGGGCTGGCCCTGGCCGCGGGCCGCGAGGAGCCGGAGCGCCACTACCTGGCCGGGCTGCTGCACGACCTGGGCCGCCTGGCCCTGCACGCCATGGAGCCGGACATGGCCCGCCGGGCCCGGGAGCTGCACCTGGTGCACGGCATGCCCGAGGTGGAGGCCGAGCGCCGGGTCTTCGAGTTCGACCACGCGCTGCTGGGGGCCATGATCTTCTCCGACTGGCGGCTGCCGCACGGGGTGGTGGCCGCGGCCGCCTCCCACCACGATCCCTCGCCCGGGGGCAACGACTGCGCCCTGGTGGTGCACGTGGCCAACGTGGCGGCCGTGGCCCTGGGCTACGGCGCCACGGCCGGGGAGGTGGTGCCGGTCTTGTCGCCCTGGGTCTGGGAGGACCTGGACCTGCCGGTGGAAAAGCTGGAGGAGATGGCCGCGGGCCTGGACGCGATGGTCGAGGTCCTGGCCCGGGGGGAGTGAGTCAGTTCCGGGCTTCGCGCCGGGCGGACAGGGCGGAGCGGATGGCCGCGGCGAGGGTCTCCGGGGCGAAGGGCCGGGGCACGAACCCGTCCATGCCCGCCTCCATGCAGCGCAGCCGGTCCAGTTCCGAGGTGTGGGCGGTGATGGCCACGATGGGCACGTGGCGCGCCCCGGGCCCGGCCTCCCCGCTGCGGATGGCCTGCGCGGCCTGCACCCCGTCCAGGCGCGGCATCTCGATGTCCATGAGCACCAGGTCGTAGTGGTTCAGCCGCAGCAGGTCCAGGGCCTCCATCCCGTCCGCGGCGCAGTGCAGCACCCGCGAACAGCGCACCAGCAGGTGGGTGAGGACCAGGGCGTTCAGGCGGCTGTCCTCCACCACCAGGACCCGGAGCAGCCCGTCATGGTCAGGGCCGCCGCTGGCGAGGGTTTTTTCGAGGTTGCGCATGGGAGCCTCCATGGCCCTGCAACAGGGTGCGCCGCAGGGGCCGGACGGGGTGGGCGGGCCTGGTCGAGCCTGCCCGGGGCAGTCCGGGGGCGCAGCGCATGGCCGCGGATGGCGCCGGACGCCTGAACACTCGTTTAATAAATTCGTTCACTGTCTGTCAACTCATTTTTGCAAGGCGATAATAGGTTTTCTGTAAATAGTTCGCCTGCAATTGCAAGATGATAGAAGCTCGCTGCAAGGGCATGCCCCCTGCTCGCCGCCAAGGCGGAGCCGGGTGTTCCGCGGAAGCTGCGTCCGGGCGGTTTCCGGGCGCAACGGCGGAAACCCAGGCAGGCCGGCGGAATCCGTCCTGTGTCGGCGGGGCCCTGAAAAAACCGGAAATCCGGTTTCAGCCTGGCGTGGATGAGCTGCTGAATATTCGGTCAAGTCCGTCGCGAAGCCTGGGGCCCGCACCAGGAGCCTTGGCCGGGATTCCGGGGGGAGGGAATAGGCAAGGCCCGGCCCCGGGCAGGCGCGCCAGGGACCGGGCCTTGGGAAGGGCGTCTAGAACCGTTCGAACTCCTCGTCCCGGCTGTCCGGCTGGCTCATGTCCAGGGCCACCCCGGTGTTGTCGGGGCCGGGCTTGGCCGCCAGCGGCTTCTTGGCCTGGGCCTTGGCCGGGCGGGCCGCCAGGAGCGCGGGCCGGGCCTGGGGAGCAGCGGGCAGGGCCTTGCGGCAACTGCCGTTCAGCCGGAAGAAGCCCATGGTCTGCTGCAATTGCATGGCCTGGGAGGAGAGTTCCTCGGACGTGGAGGCCATCTCCTCGGACGCGGAGGCGTTGGCCTGGATCACCTGGTCGAGCTGCTGGATGGCCTTGTTGATCTGCTCGGCCCCGGCGTCCTGCTCCCGGCTGGCCGCGGCGATCTCCTGCACCAGCTCCGCGGTCTTGCGGATGTCGGGCACCATCCTGGCGAGCATCTCCCCGGCCCGCTCGGCCACGGCCACGCTGCGCGCGGACAGCTCGCTGATCTCGGCCGCGGCCCCGCCCGAGCGCTCGGCCAGCTTGCGCACCTCGGCGGCCACCACCGCGAAGCCCTTGCCNNGCCGCCTCGATGGCCGCGTTCAGGGCCAGCAGGTTGGTCTGGCGGGCGATCTCCTCGATGATGTTGATCTTCTCCGCGATCTGCTTCATGGCGGCCACGGTCTCGTTCACCGCCTGGCCGCCGGCCGCGGCGTCGGTGGCGGACTGCACCGCGATCTTCTCGGTCTGCACCGCGTTCTCCGCGTTCTGCCGGATGTTGGCGGTCATCTGCTCCATGGAGGAGGAGACCTCCTCCACGCTGGCGGCCTGCTCGGTGGCGCCCTGGGACAGGTTCTCGGACGAGGAGGACAGCTCCTCGGAGCCCGAGGCCACGTTCTCGGACGCGGACTGGACGTCGGAGACCACCTCCACGAGCTTGCGGGACATCTCGGCCAGGGACTTGAGCAGCACGTCCTTGTCCGAGCGGACCACGAAGTCGGTCTCCAGGTCGCCGCCGGCCATCTGCCGGACCTGTCCCGCCACCTGGGCCTGGACCTCCACCATGTCCTGCAGGGAGCGCATGAGCGCGTCCTTGTCCGAGCGGGGCGCGAAGTCCACGTCCAGGTCGCCGGCGGCCAGGCGGCCCACCTTGTCCATGATGTCGGTCTCGGCCTTGGCGATGCCGCGCAGGGCGTCGGCCAGCACGCCCATCTCGTCGCGCTGCCGGATGTCCAGGCTGGCCTCGGTGTCGCCCAGGGCCAGCAGGCCGGCGAACTCCACGCCCTTGCGCACCGGGCCGGTGATGGCCCGGGTGATGAGCACCGCCGCGGCGATGCCCAGGAGCAGGGCCGCGCCGGCCATGACCAGGATGGCGGTCAGGGTGAAGGCCATCTCGGCCTGCATGGCGGCCCGCTGGTCGTCGCGGGCCTTGGCGCAGACCTCGCTGGCCTTGCGCGCCGCGGCCACCATGGTGGTGTCGGCGGCCACGCCCTGCTCCACCGCGGCGGCGTAGGCCGCGAGCTTGGCCATGTAGGTCTCCAGGCCCTTGGCCAGGGCCTCGCCCTTGGCCCGGTTTTCGGGCTTGGCGAAGCGGCCGGCCAGGTCCCGGGCGATGTCCAGGGCCGCGGCCAGGGCGGCGCTGGCCGCCTTCTCGCGGGCCGGGTCTGCGGTGTTGATGAAGTAGAGCACCGCCACCCGGGCGGAGAGCATCTGGACGATGATGCGGTTGGTTGCGTCGGCCTTGTCCACCCGGTCGGCCATGGCCTCCTTGCCGGCCCGGCCCGAGTTCAGGAGATCGGCCAACTGCCGGCCCATGTCCGCGCGCAGCTCCTCGGCCGCGCTCTGGACCCCCGCGCCCGCGGCGGCCATGTCCTTCACCGCGGCGGCCTTGGCGCCGAAGGCCTTCACCAGGGCGGAGAAGGCGCCGGCGTACTCGTTCACCGCGCCCTCCACTTCGGTCATCTGGGCCTTGTTGGTCGGGTTGTTGAAGGCTTCCCGGAGCGCGGCCACCTTGGCGCGGATGTCGGACACGGCCTTGCCCACCATGTCGGCCTCGGCCGCGTCGGCGCGCAGCACGAAATTTTTCTCGTGGCGGCGGGCCTCGGCCAGCTCCTGAACCACCTGGCCCACCCCGTCGGCCTTGTCCACCCGGTCCTCCACGCTGCGCATTCCCGTGAGGCCCATGATCGCCACCGCCGCGGTGAGGGCGAGCACCAGGCCGAAGCCGGCCCCGAGCTTCACGCCCAGCTTCATATTCTTGAACACGTCGGCCTCCTTCTGGTTCCTGAGCCGGGTAGCGGATCCCCCCCTTCCCGGATGCTTAACTGAATATGCGTTTATAATATATTCCAGACTGCGTCAATCCTCTCGGGTCCTGAAGTCTGGGTCGATCCCGTGTCGGTTTCATCGCAAACCAGAGGAAAGTATTTGACAAAGAAGGCGGGTGGCGGGGCAGGGCCCGGCAACTGGCGCAGGGTCCCGGGAAAGGGCCTGCGAAGAAGTTGGCGGGCCAGGTCGGAAGGATGAATGAACCCGTGTTTAGTCGCTTCGGCGCGGCAGGGAGCCCCGGCCGTGGGGAGGCGGCCCGGGGCGGGCGGCAAGCTCTACGGTTTGGCCATGAAAAGCCGCTCGAACCGCTCCTGGGGCAGGTTCCGGGTGAACCGGACCAGGAGGAAGAGGGCGGCCAGGGAGAAGGCCAGCCGGCCCCAGAGGATGCCCGAGGCGTGCGCGCCCATGAGCACCATGAGCATGGTGTCCTCGATCAGCGCGTGGGACAGGCCCAGCAGGGTCACGGCGTAGAACACGTCGCGCCGGCCGACGCGGCCGGCCCGGGCCTCGTGGATGATGAGCCCGCTGCCGTAGGTGAGCCCCAGGGCCAGGCCCACCACCGTGACCACGGAGGCCTCGGGACCGATGCCCACGGCCCGCAGCACCGGCCGCAGGAGCGCGTCCAGGAGCTTGGTGACGCGCAGGGCGTTCAGCAGGCGCATGGCCAGCATGAGGCCCAGGATGATGCAGAACACCGCGGCCAGGTTGCGGACCTCGCCCAGGGCCCAGGGCCAGAGCCCCTGCGGCGTGGCGGCCGGGGTCCAGAGGATGCGGTTGGCCTCGCCCAGGGTTCCGGTGAGGGTGTAGCCCGCGTGCAGCAGCCAGCCGCAGGCCAGGGCTCCGGCCACCCGGGCCAGGACCTGGCCCCACAGGGAGGGGCCGCACTTCTGGGCCACCTTGCACTCCACCGGCAGGTTGTGGGCGATGAGCAGCATGGTGCACAGGACCGTGCACTGGGCCACGGTCACGCCCTCGGCCGGGCCCAGGGTCGCGAAGACCAGGAGCGCGGAGTAGATGTTGTTGAGGAGCCCGGTGGCCCAGACCAGGCCCATGGAGTCGGGCAGGCCCACCAGGCCCATGAGGGGCGACAGGGGCAGGGCGAAGAGCCCGATCAGGTCCAGTTCCTTGAGGATCTTCACAGCCACGATGATGGGGATCATGACCTTGTACAGGTCCAGGCTCACGCGCACCGCGTCGGACACGGCCGAGCGCGCGGCGGACCAGGCGGCGGCAAGGGGGGGGTGGGGCACGGGGTCCTCGGCGGGGAAGGGGGTCAGCGGTCCGCGGCCTGGGCCTGGCGGTAGCCTTCGTCGATCTTGGCGTCGCTCCAGGCGAAGTGCTCCTTCATGCGCACCCGGGCCAGGCCCGGGTCGCCGTCGGCGATGGCGGCGTAGATGGCCCGGTGCTGGCCGGTCAGGCTGGGGAAGCTGGCGGGGTCGGCCAGGAGCCTGCTCACCCAGGGCTCCAGCAGGGGCCGGGTGAACTCGAAGATGTGGCTGACCATGTGCACCCGGATGAAGTTGTGCGAGGCCTGGGCCACGGCCATGTGGAAGGCCTGGTCGTGCTCCCAGAAGGGGGCGCCCGCGGCCGCCTCGAGCTGCTCCACGCAGCGCAGGATGTTCTCCAGGTCCTCGGGCGTGCGCCGCCGGGCCGCGGCCGCGGCGCTGGCCAGCTCGATGTCGTTGCGCACCTCGTAGAGCATGCGCAGCTTGCCGAAGTCCTCCTGCAGGATGCGGGTGAGGGGGTCCAGGGCCAGGGAGGGGTCCAGGCCCTTGACGAACACCCCCTTGCGGCTGCGCACCTCCACGTAGCCCAGGGCCTCCAGGATGGAGAGGGCCTCGCGCAGGGAGGAGCGGCCCACCCCCAGCTGGGCGATGAGCTCCCGCTCCGGGGGCAGCTTGTCCCCGGGCGCGAGACGCCCCTCGCCGATGAGGGCGATGAGCTGGGTGACGATCTTGTCCGAGACCCGGTGCACCGTGACTTCCGAGAAGAGTTCCTGCATGGCGAATCCAAGGGCTGGCGTTGGTCAGACCCGCGTATGGTCCGACGTGGCCCTTCATGCCTCCTTCCGGGCCGGAAGGCAAGAGCGGTGACTGGAGGCCGGGGCAGGGCGGTTCGCCAAGCGCCGCGACCCCGGGAACGGAAGGGCCGCCGCGGCGGCCCGGGAGTTTTCCCGCAATGGCGCGGCCGGGGCGCGGCAGGAGAAAAAAACTCCCCCGGCCCTCTTGACGCCCGTCCGGGAAATCCCTACTCTGTGGTCAGACCAGCAGACAATTAGACCAGATCGCCGACGTCTTGGCAGGACAGGGGCGAGAGGAGGACACCATGAACGCTACAACCTTTGCTTCCCACGGAATTTCGCACAATTGGCTGCGGCCCGACGCCACCGCGCGCTCCCTGCAGCTGCGCGACGCCCTTCGGCGATCCCTGACCCACGACCTGGCCCTGGTGCTGGGCCCCGGCATCCTGGGCATCGCGGCCCTGGCCGTGCTCATGTTGCTCATGAACTAGAGCCCCCTCCCTGCCCGGCGCTGCCGGGCAGGGCATCGTCGGCCTCGGGAAAGACGGGCCCGCGGCCTTGTGTCCAGCCGAGACCTGCACCGAACGCGCACCCGGGGCAGGTCTCGGCCTGGTCATTTTCAGGGGGCGGACCAGAAGGTTGCCCAGGACCGGGGTTTCGGGTCGGGGCGCGGCCGGATGCAGGGGAGGGTATAGCTGAAAAGGGATGTTGACACTCCATACTGTATCGGGTAGGCGTATCCAGCTTCGAGCGTCACGTCGCAGGCCCGGATGCCGTCTCCAACTCCGTCCGGAGGGGATATTCCATGCTCAGGCGGTCGCTGCGAACTCTCTCCAAGGTGGGCGGCGGGTCGCTGCTCCCCTATTCGACCCTCTTCTTCCGAAGCGACACCCGCATCCCGAAAAAGATATTCAAGAGCGGCTTCACCAGCCTGAATCCGAAGCAGGGCATCACCTACCGCAAAAATCCCAGCGTGGACGACGGCATGGGCCTTTCCAAACTCGGCGCCGCCGGCGACATAGACCCTCCCTCCGCGGTCTGCCTCACCCGGCGCTTCGACGTGGCGCCGCTCTTTCCGTTTCAAAAGATGGGAAAGCGGTTCATCTACGCGCTGGCCATGAACGATTCGCAGATCTTCGACACCCGGGAGTTTCAGATCAAGGACACGGATGCGTACCTGCAGGAGGCCATCAAGCAGGGAATACCCCTGGACCAGGCCCGGGCCAAGATTGGCTGGCCCCTGTTCGCCCATGAGTACGCCACCGAGAAAGTGCCGTTCACCAACATCGTCGGCGCGGTCACGTGTATTCCGCTGAAATGGCTGCAGCAGGGCATGCAGGTTCAGTTCAGGTGTGAATGTCCTGAATACAATCCGCTGTGCAACCTGCCCCTGGACATCAAGGACGACGCCATGCGCCGGCTCGAACAGGCCATAAGGGCGGGAATCCAGTGGTCCCCGCATCCCGGCTCGGGATTCGGCGGGTTGACGCTCTAGCCCGGCGCACCCGGCTGGCTTCGGACGTGTGTGGAGCGGGAGAGGGTCAGGGCAGGCGCGTCTCGGCGGTGGCCAGATCCTTGGGCCAGACCACGGCCTTGCGCTTGTCCTGCCATTGGATGAGCACCGGGAAGTGGCGCAGCTGCATGCCCCGCCGGTCCACCGCGAAGTGGCCCAGGATGGTGGTGGTGTCCAGCTTGGCCAGGGCCTCGGCCACCCGGCGGCGGTCGGTGCTCCCGGCCTTGTCCACGGCCTGGGCCAGGACCTGGCCCGCGGCAAAGGCCGCGGCCGCATGGTAGGACGCGGAGCGGCCGTACTTCTCCACGAATTCCCGGCTGAACTCGGCCGCGCCCGGGTAGGGCAGCCCCGGCTCCCACAGGGAGATGGTGAAGTCGCCCTCGGAAATTCCGCCCAGGTTGTCGTCGTAGGTGTGCAGGCTCGGCCCCACGGTGGAGAACACCGCCCGGGGCTTCCAGCCCGAGGCGTGCACCGCCTGGCGCGCGGCCACCGAGTCGCGGGCGTAGCCGCTGATGAGCACGGCCTCGGCCCCCGAGGCCCGCGCCTGGACCACCGCCTCGGCCAGGGCTGGGTCCGGGCCGTCCACCCGCCGGGAGAAGACGATGGCGATGCCCAGCCGCTCGGCCCAGGCCCGGGCTCCGCGGCAGACCTCCTCCGGGAACATGCCCGGGAAGCAGAGCATGGCCACCCGGGTGACGCCGTTTTGCAGCATCATCTCCAGGAAGCCCTGGGCATAGCGGCTGGCCGGCACCAGCATGCCGAAGAGCAGGGGATTGCCCGCGTCCCACAGGCTGTCCGCCACCCCGCCCGAGGCCAGCAGGGGATAGCCGTGCTGGGCCGCCAGGGGCGAGACCGCCGCGGTGAGGTCGCTGGAATAGGGGGAGAAGAGGAAGTCCACCCGGTCGCGGGAGATGAAGTCCTGGTAGATGCGGCGGGCCGTTTCCGGGTCCCCGGCGTCGTCGCTCACCACCAGCTCCACGGGCCGGCCGTGCAGCCCGCCCCCCAGGTTCTGCCGCCAGGCCCACAGGCGGAAGCCCTGTTCCTGCATGCGGGCCATTTCCGCATACCGGCCGGTGAGGCCCAGGCTGACGCCGATGCGCAGGGGAAAGTCCGGCCGGCCCGCGGGCAGGCCGGAGGGCCGGACCAGGGCGGCCAGGGCGGCGGCCGCCGCCAGCGTGAAGAGAATGGCCAGAGCGGCCAGCGCGCGTTTCATCCCCTCAACCCCATGCCTCCAACTTCCCCCAATCATCCACCATTAGCCCGAGAAGTTTCTTTTGTCCACGTGGAGATCAAACGAACTGGGAGGTCGGGTTCCGCCCGGTCAGGCGAGCCCGGCCAGGAGCTGTTCCGCCTCCGGCGTGGCGCGCATGGCCGCCAGCCAGGCCGCGGGCACCGCCTCCGGCCCGTGGGCCGCGCCCAGGACCATGCCCACCAGGAGCGCCCGGGCCGCGGAGTCGCCCCCGGCCATCACGCAGTCCACCAGCGCCTCGCGCAGGTTGTCCCGGCGCCGGACGATGAGCTGCACCACCGCCCGGAACGCCCCCTCCACGTTGCAGCTCTGGCCGAAATGGGCCACCGCGGCCAGGCTCTCCCGGTCCGCGAACTCCATGCCCTGGGCCAGCCAGTCCCGGGCCGGCAGGCTCAGGTACTGGGCCCCGGCCGCCTGCTCCATGCCCGCCACCGGGTCCGCGCCGTGCAGGACCGCAAACACGGTGCGGGCGAAGAACTCGGCCGACTCCACCACCAGCGGCGAGTTGTGGGTCATCCGGGTCTGGGCCCGGGCCGCGGCCACCAGCCCGGCCTCGTCCTGGCGCAGCACGAACGCCAGGGGCGCGATGCGGGCCGCCCCGGCCAGGTCCAGGGAGGGCGAGCCCGAGGTCTCGGGGCCCTCGCCGAAGTCGATGCGCGCCAGGGTCTTGCGGGTGGCCCCGTCCAGGTAGCCGTCGTAGTGGGAGAACAGCGTGCGCCAGCGGGCGAAGAAGTCCGCCAGGTCGAACCCGCCCTTGGCCGCCACCGAGCGCAACAGCACCATGGTCTGGTCCCCGTAGTGGGTGAACTGCCCCAGGCCGCGGTTCTTGTGGTAGGAGTCCGGCCCCGGCGCGGTGGGGCCCTCCACCCGGCCGAACCGGGCGGCCAGGGCTCCCACGTCGTAAATCCAGTGCGGCCCCAGGGCCAGGCAGTCCCCGGCCAGCGACGCCAGCACCGCGGCCCGGGCCTTTTCTCTCACGTCCATGCGCTCCTCCGGCGGTTGCGGGATTGCCCAATTTTCCGACAATACCCCGGTCCCTGGCCCGTGGCAAGGCATCCCCGGTTCTGGTAGGGAAAGTCAGGCCGAACAGGGGGTTCCCCCAGCGGACCGGCCGTGATACCGCAGTCCCGAACCGCAACGGAGAGCACGCCATGCAGAACTGGGCCGACGGCTATTTCACAGAATCCCCCTACAGCGAGGAATTCATCAGCGCCCTGTCCCCGGTGGAGATGCGCCTGCCCCTGGTGCTGGCCGGCCTCACCCCGCCCCCCCTGGAGGAGGGGTTCGAGTACTGCGAACTGGGCTGCGGCCAAGGCCTGACCACCGCGCTCCTGGCCGCGGCCTTCCCCCAGGGCCGGTTCACGGCCACGGACTTCAACCCCACCCACATCGCCCACGCCCGCCGCTTCTGCGCCGAGCGCGGCATCGCCAACGCCGCCTTCTTCGACGACTCCTTCGCCGAGTTCACGGCCCGCGACCTGCCCAAGTTCGACTACATCTGCCTGCACGGGGTGTGGTCCTGGGTCTCGGAGGAGCAGCGCGCCCTGCTCCTGGACTTCCTGTCCCGCCGGCTCAAGGTGGGCGGCGCGGCCTACGTGAGCTACAACGCCAAGCCCGGCAAGCTGCTGCACGACCCCCTGCGCCGGCTGTTCAAGGACCTGTCCGGCGACCCCGCGGCCCCGGCCGAACACCGCGCCTCCCGCGGCATGGACCTCCTGGCCCGCTGCCTGGACCAGCCCTTCGGCGTGTTCCGCATCATCAAGGAGCGCAAGCGCATCGTGGAGGCGCTCACCCGCAAGGAGTCCGCCTACCTGGCCCACGAGTACATGAACGAGCACTGGCGGAGCTTCTACTGCGACCAGGTGCACGAGGACCTGGCCCGGGCCCGCCTGAGCTTCGCCGCCACCCTGGACCCGGTGCTCAACCTGGAGGCCCTGTCCGTGCCCCCGGCCCTGGCCGAGGAGTACCGCCGCCTGCCCAGCGCGGCCCAGAAGTACGTGTTCCGCGACCTGCTGCTCAACGTGGCCTTCCGCAAGGACCTCTTCGTGCGCGGCCCCCTGCCTCTCACCGAGGAGGGCCGCCGCCGCGCCCTGGAGACCACCTTCCTGGCCCGGGTCCCGTTCCACGCCGCCTTCGTGGAGGAGTTCGGCACCCCGGCCGGGGTGGTGCGCCTGGACCGGGACCCCCTGTTCCGCGCGGCCTACGACCTCCTGGGCCAGCGCAGCGCCAGCCTGGCCGAGATCTTCGCCCTGGCCCCCCAGGGCGAGGCCGAGATGCTGAACATCCTGCTCCTGCTCTGGGCCAGCGAGCAGATCCGCCCGGTGGCCGCGGCCTACGAAACCCCGGACGGCCCCCTGGGCCTGGACGCGGCCAATGCCGTGTCCCTGCGCCAGGCCGTGGAGAACGGCCGGGGCTGCTGGCTGGCCTCCCGGGTGCTGGGCAACGCGGTGCTGCTCACCCTGGACGAGTGCCTGCTGCTCGACGCCATGCTGCGCGGCGTGCCCGCGGACGAGCTGCCCGCCCGGGTGGCCGCGGAAACCTTCGCCGCCCGCCGCGGCATCGAGGTGGAGGGCAGGGAGATGAAGAGCGAGGCCGACCTGGCCGACTTCTTCAAGCGCCGCTGGGCCGAATGGCGTCCCGCCGTGCCCCGCGACCTGGCCCGGCTGGGCGTGCTGGCGTAGGGCGGGGCGCTGCCCCGCACCCCGCCCGGGGGCTCCTCGCCCCCGGGACCCCCCGCCAGGGGATAATCCCCTGGACCTTATCAATGGGGATTCTCAAGCGGCCGGGTGTGAGCCGCCCGGGGCAGATTGTCATTGTCATGCCGGCGTGTTGCCGAGTATAGTGGAGCCAGGTCCGGTGGCGGGGCGTCGGGTTTCGGCCCAGCTGGTTGCGGGACCGGCTGGATGCTGTATACTGGGCTCGGACCCTATCGCTGACCCCAGGGAGGAAGCCGGGTGGCCGAACAGCCGAAGAAACGCATAGACCGCAAGTCCGGGGCGACCCTGACCCTGCCCCTGGGCACGGTGATCATGGTGGAGCCCGCCGGCCTCGGCCAGCGCTTCAAGACCGAATTCCTGGGCATGGAGCGGGGCCGCTACCTCATCTTGCGCATCCCCCGCATCCCCGGCGTCAGCGAGCACCTGTACCCGGACAAGGCGGTCACCCTGCGCTACGTGCACGAGGGCCACATCTACGGCTTCTCGTCCGAGGTGGTGTGGGTCATGAACGCGCCCTTCAAGCTGCTCTTCCTGCGCTACCCCGAGGAGGTGGAGATCCTCAACCTGCGGGGCTGCCAGCGGGTGGATTGCTTCCTGCCCACGGCCATCAAGTTCAAGGAGGACTGGCAGCAGGGGGTGATCCTGAACATCTCCTGCGGCGGCTGCCAGGCCGTGGTGGAGCAGCGCGCCGGCAAGGACCTGCCCACCGTGGGCGTGGACGACGCGGTGGTGCTGGAGTTCCGCCTGGTGGGCTCGGAGCAGAGCATCATGGTGGGCGGCCTGACCAAGAGCGTGAACCTCTCGGAGCGCCGCCTGTTCCTGGGCATCAAGTTCGACGACGACATCCCGGACTACACCACCGGCCTCATCGAGCGCTACGTGGACAGCGTGGCCGACTACCTGGGCGAATAGCCGGGCGGCGGGCCGGATTCTCCCGCCGGGCGGGCGGTTCCCGCCGCGTCGCGCGTTGTGCAGGCTGCGCCGCACAACCCGCGCCACGGCCCGCATGAAACAGTCCGTTTCTCCGCAGGGCGGCCGGCGGAAGAGGGCGGTTCGCGAACCGCCCCTACCCAAGAGGGCCGGCGCTGCGGGTTGGAGCCGGGGCCGTGCGGTTTACCGTTCGGCCGGCGCTGTCGGCCGGGGCAGTGGCATGCGGTTTTCCGTAGGGGCGGTTCGCGAACCGCCCTTCTTGTTGCGGGAATGCCCCGTGCCCCGGGAATTGCAAACCCGTGGGCTCCCCGCTACGGCTCCGCGCCCCGGGAATAGAAAGCCCGTGGGCTCCCCGCCGCGGCCCCGCGTCCCGGCCCCGGCAAACTCCGTGGGTTTGCAAAGACAATCCCCGCGCCCCGGGATGTCGGGGCAGGGGAGGGCCTGCCTGGCGCGGGGGTGGCCGGGATTTCGGCCAAAGGCCATTTCCGGCCCATTGCGTGGGCCTGAATCCTCCGCAGGGCGGCCGGCGGAAGAGGGCGGTTCGCGCCCCTACCCAAGAGGGCCGGCGCTACGGGCTGGAGCCGGGGCCGTGCGGTTTTCCGTTCGGCCGGCGCTGCGGGCTGGAGCCGGGGCCGTGCGGTTTACCGTTCGGCCGGCGCTGTCGGCCGGGGCAGTGGCATGCGGTTTTCCGTAGGGGCGGTTCGCGAACCGCCCTTCTTTGTTGCGGGAATGCCCGCACTCCGGGAATTGAAAACCCGTGGGCTCCCCGCTACGGCCCCGCGCCCCGGGAATTGCAAACCCGTGGGCTCCCCGCTACGGCTCCGCGCCCCGGGAATAGAAAGCCCATAGGCTCCCCGCCACGGCCCCGCGTCCCGGCCCCCGCAAACCCCGTGGGTTTGCAAAGACAATCCCCGCGCCCCGGGATTCCGGGGCAGGGGAGGGCCAGCCTGGCGCGGGGAAGCCCGGGATTTCGGCCAAAGGCCATTTCCGGCCCATTGCGTGGGCCTGAATCCTCCGCAGGGCGGCCGGCGGAAGAGGGCGGTTCGCGAACCGCCCCTACCCAAGAGGGCCGGCGCTACGGGCTGGAGCCGGGGCCGTGCGGTTTTCCGTTCGGCCGGCGCTGTCGGCCGG
>DKEU01000104.1:0-316 GCA_002452635.1 Desulfovibrionaceae bacterium UBA6814
CAATTCACGAATCGCCCGTCTTCATGCTTCGCCGTCTTCCTGCCTTATCCGTCTCCCCCCCCTTCCCTCCCTCCCCTGTCAATCCCCATTTCGCGTCCCGTTGCGTCTCTTTGCGCGCCCAACAAGGGCACTTTCCGGCCGGGGCGGGTTTGCGGGGCTAGGGTGCGGGCAGCCGGGCGCGACCCGACATGGAAGGAGCCTGACAATATGGAAACACAGCACATGGCAGCGACACGCAAGGAGGTTGGCATGGGAAGCATCGTGAGCCTGTTCGCCGGGCCGCCGGCCACGCCCGAGCCGGTGGTCCCGCAGGTGG
>DKEU01000104.1:346-4883 GCA_002452635.1 Desulfovibrionaceae bacterium UBA6814
GCGCCGCCGGGCCATGGCCCGGCTGGCCGGCGGGGCCGCGGCCACGGTCAAGACCACGCCCCTGGGCGCAACCGGGACCGCGCAGGTGGCCAAGGCCGGCCTGTCCGCCGCGGACTCCACCGCACCCGCGTCGTCCGGGGCCGCGGCCCAGCCGCGCAAGACCACCCTGGGGTAGGCCATGGCCAGCACTGCAACTCCCCCTGCCCCGGCCCTGGCCCCCGCCCCGGCGGACACCCCCCGGCCCGGCCTCCGGGCCGACTCCCGAGAGGACGCGGACGAACTGCTGCGCCGGCTCTCCCGGCTCCAGGACGAGCGCCGGCCCTTTGACGCCATCTGGGAGGAGGTGGCCGAGTACATGGGCCCCACCTACCTGGGCTTCACGGCCGAGCCCCGCCACCCGCGCAGGGCGCGGGCCGACATCGTGGACTCCACGGCCCGCCGCGCGGCCAAGATCTTCTCCGCCGGCATGCTCTCGGGCGCGTCGAGCCCCTCGGCCCGCTGGTTCACCCTGGCCCTGGACGAACAGGACAACCCGGAAGCGACGGACACGGCGGACCAGCCCGAGGCCAAGGCCTGGCTGCAAGAGCTGGAGCGGCGCTTCAGCGACGACCTGCTGCGCCACGGGTTCTACCCGCAGCAGCACCTGGCCTACCACCAGGCCGGGCTGTTCGGCTGGCAGTGCCTGTACCTGGACGAGAGCCCGGCCCACGGCATCCGCTTCAGCGCCCGGCCCCTGCGCGAGATCTTCATCGCCGAGAACCACCAGGGCGTGGTGGACACGGTGCTGCGCGAGTTCACCCTCACCGCGCGCCAGGCCGCCCAGAAATGGGGCCGGCAGGCCCTGCCCGACAGCGTGCGCCGCTGCCTGGACGCGCCGCGCGCCTCGGACGACCGGCGCTTCACCTTCGTGCACGCGGTGTTCCCGCGGGAGGAGCGCGCCTGGCGCGGCCCCGGCCCCGTGGACCGCGCAGGCATGGCCTACGCGTCCCTGTACCTGGAGCGCGAGTCGCGCCGGGTGGTGGCCCAGGGCGGGTACCGGGAGATGCCCTACATCGTGACCCGGTCCTACCGCCTGCCCGGCACGCCCTATTCCTACAGCCCGGGCACCGAGGCCCTGGCCGACGTGAAGATGCTCAACGAGATGAAGCGCCTCATCCTGGAGGCCGGGCAACTGAGCGTGGCCCCGCCCTACCTGGTGCCGGACGACGGATTCGTGGGCCGGGTGAGCTTCGAGCCGCGGGCCCTCAACTACTACCGGGCCGACGGCCGCGGGCCGCACGACTTCTCGCCGCTCAACGTGGGCGGTGACCCGCGCTTCGCCTGGGAGCTCATCGAGTCCACGCGCAAGGACGTGAACGAGGCCTTTTTCGTGGACCTGTTCCTGGCCGTGAAGCAGCGCGCCGAGTCGGGCGCGTCGCCCACGGCCCAGGAGGTGGCGGAGCTGGCCGGGGAGCGCATGTTCCTGCTCGGCCCCATGCTCATGCAACAGCAGCAGGAGAACTTCGCGGCCCTGTTCGACCGGCTCTTCGCGCTCAAGCTGCGCCGCGGCGAGCTGCCGCCCGTGCCCGAGGCCCTGCGCGGGCAGCGCTTCAAGGCCGAGTACGTGAGCCCCCTGGCCCTGGCCCAGCGCGCCGGCCGCACCTCGGCCATCCTGGCCAGCTACGCCGACGCCTCGCGCATCGCCGCGGCCGACCCCGGGGTCATGGACCTGTTCGACCACGAGTCCAACGTGCGGGCCGTCATGGAGGGCCGGGGCATGCCCCAGGCGGGCATCCGCTCCAGGCGCCAGGCGGCCCGCGCCCGGCAGGAGCGCGCCCAGGCCCAGGCGCAGGCGGCCCAGGCCCAGTCCCTGGGCGAGTTGGCGGACAAGCTGCCCGCCCTGGCCAAGGCCCCGGAGCCGGGCAGCCCGGCCCAGGCCCTGCTCGCCTCCCTGGGGCTGGGCAAGGGGCAGGCAGGAGCCCCGGCCGCGCCCGCCGCGCCGACGGCCAACCCCGGCCCCGCGGCCAACGCGGGCATCGCGGCCAACGCGGGCATCGCGGCCGGCGCGGGCATCGCGGCCAGCGCCAGCAGGGAGGGCTAGGCCATGGACCTGACCCGCCTGTCCCCGGCCGAACTGTCCGCCCACGTGCGCGCCGCCCTGGCCTCGCCCTCGGGCAAGGTGCTGCGGGAGTTTTTGCGCATGCACTGCTTCATGCGCCCGGGCCCGCGCACCGAGCCCTGGGAGGGCGAGGCCCGGCTGGCCTTCCGCTACGGCCGCATGACCCTGTTCCAGCTCCTGGAGTTCACCGAGGACCCGCGCAACTTCGCGGAAAAACCGCAGGAGTAGCCGCAACCAACCCCGCCGCCTGCCCCCGGCGCAGGGCCAATACAATGAAATACTTGGTATTTCATAAAACCCTGCCCCCGGGGCGCAGCCGGCCCAACCCCGGCGGCAAGACCCCAAGCAATGCCATGAAATACCTTGGTATTTCATAAAAAAATCAAACCCGGGCAACCGCCCGGCCGCAACCGCGACGACAAGACGCCGCTGACCAGCCCTGGCGCAGGGCCGCGCGAGCCGGAACCCGGCGTCCCGTAAAGGAGAACCCCATGCAGTACGACACGGAAGCCCCCATGGCCCCGCCCGCTCCGGACGCCGGACAAGCTCCGGGGACAACTTCCCACTGGCTGGACGGCCTGCCCGCGGACGCGCTCCAGGACGAGCGCGACCCCGCCGGCAACCCGCCCCTGCGCGAGCACCCCAAGCTGCGCCAGTTCAAGAGCGTGGCCGACCTAGCCCGCTCCTACCTGCACCAGGAGCGCGCCCTGGGCCGCAAGGCCATCGGGCTCGTCCCCCCGGGCGACGACGCCACGGACGAGGAGCGCGCGGCCTTCGAGCGGGAGTGGCGCGCGGCGCTCAAGGTGCCGGACGCGCCGGAAGGCTACGGCCTGCGCCTGCCCGAGGGCGTGGCCCCGGACGGCCGGGCCCTGCCCTGGTTCGGCAAGGCCGCGCACGGCGTGGGCCTGACCCCGGCCCAGGCCCAGGGCCTGCTGGACCGCTACCACGACCTGGAGGTCCAGATCCTGGAGGACGAGCGGGCCCGCCTGGACGCCGCGCGCGCCGAGGCCCTGCGCCAGGTGCACGAGCACTTCCGCGGCTCGGCCGCGGAGCGGGTGGAGCTGGCCAAGCGCGGGTTCGAGGCCTCGGCCCGGGCCGCCGGCCTGGACCCGGACGAGGCCCGGGCCTTCGCCTCGGCCTACGGCGACAACCTGACCTTCCTGCGGGTCTTCGCCCACCTGGGGCAGCGCATGCAGGAGGACGGCCTGGTGGTCGGCTCGGGGCACGCCCCGGGCCGCGACGAGGCCATCAGCACCGAAGAGTTCTACCGCCAGCTCTTCGCCAAGAAGCACAACTAAAAGGAGCAACCCATGGCTGATACCATTGTCGGCACCCTCAAGGAGCTGTCCACGGCCTACGCCACCAAGCAGCCCCACCAGGTGGAGCACCTACTGGAGGACACCAACGTCCTGGACACCGTGCAGTTCGAGCCCGCGTCCCACACCCTGTGGAACGTGTACGACGAGGTCACCGAGGTGGCCGGCGGCGGGTTCGTGGACATGGACGCCCCCCTGGGCGACATGGAGGTGAACACCGAACTCAGGAAGGTGGACCTCTCCATCCTGGGCGGCAAGGTCTTCTGCCCCGAGGACAAGGCCCTGGCCTTTGGCGGCAAGGAGGCCTACTTCTCCAAGAAGACCCCCAAGATCCTGCGCAAGCTGGGCGTGGACGCGGAAAAGGCCGTGATCTACGACAACCTGCGCCCCTTCGCCCTGGACAGCGGCAACGCCCTGGACGCCGGGTCCGAGACCGACCTGAACTACTGCATCCTGGCGGTGCGCTGGGTGGAGGGCGAGACCATCGGCCTCTACTCCAAGGACACCTTCAAGGACGGCGCGCTGTTCAACGTGACCAAGCTGCACGACGGCGCGCTCTACGAGCACCCCACCAGCGGCGTGCTGGGCTACGGCGTGCGCTACAAGGGCTACTTCGGCATGCAGCTGGCCAATCCCAAGACCGTGGCCGGCATCTTCAACGTGACCCCGGCCAGCAAGCCCACCTCCCTCATGGTGGACAACCTGCTGGACATGGTGCGCGCCGGCGAGGGCACCTACCTCTACTGCCACCGCAAGGTGCTCAGCATCCTGGCCGACATCGGCAAGGGCGCGGCCTTCCAGATGGGGCCGGACCAGGACAAGGTGGACCGCCGCATCGCCGAGTGGAACGGCGTGCCCATCGTCACCAGCTACAACTTCGTGGACGCGGCCGAGGCCCACGTGGCCATCGCCTAGTCCGGGAAAAGGAGGCATCTCGATGTACAAGCACACCCTCTCGGTGGACGGCGAATACCTGGCCAAGGAGCAGGCCCTGCCCCAGAACGCCTCGGCCGACGGCAACGGCGCGGTCCTGGACCTGCGCGGCAGCCTGGGCGGGGTGGAGATCGTGGCCCGGGCCGCGTCCGCCCTGTCCGTGGCGGACACCAAGTCCCTGGCCATCACC
>DKEU01000104.1:4902-5967 GCA_002452635.1 Desulfovibrionaceae bacterium UBA6814
ACCGCCGCGGGCGGGGCCTGGACCGCCGAGGCCGGCGAGATCCTGGGCCGCTTCGTGCCCGCCACGGACCTCAAGGAGCACCTCAAGGTGGTGCTCAGCACCGACGACGCCGCGGCCTCCGGCGCGGTGAGCGTGCTGCCCACCTACCTGGCGCGCTAGACAGGACCACCCTCGCCGGGCCGGCGCAGAGCGCAGCCCCCGGGCGCAGCCGCGCCGGCCCGGCCCGAACCGGGGGGAGCCACGGCTCCCCCCTTTCCAGGCGGCCGAAGCCTTTTCTTTCACCTGCACTTCCCGTATGAGGGAGGCCATATATGCATACGGATTCCCAGCGTCCCAATCGGCCCGGCAACGGCCAAGCCATGTCCTACGAAGAGTTCTACCGCGAACTCTTCGCCGCGAAGAAACAGCCCGCAGCCCCGGCTCCGCCGCGGCCGGCCCGGCCCTTCAACCCGGCCAACCCGGAGGAGATCAGCACCGAGGAGTTCTTTCGGCAGCTCTTTGCGGACAGCCCCGAGGCCGTCCGGCCCGCAGCGCCGGAATCTCCTGCCGAGCCCGCGCCAAACCCCGGGCAGTTCCAGGAGATAAGCACCGAGGACTTCTTCCGCGAACTCTTCGCCAAGCCCGAAAAACCGCTCACCCTCGGCCCGCGTCCCGGCCTGGAGCCCCCGGCCCTGCCCGCCCGGTTCTCCCGGGTGCGCGGCGGCAACCAACTGGTGAGCTATGAGTTACTGGTCGGGGAGGACGGCCGCATCGCCGCGAAGCATGAGAGCGTGGCTGGCCGGGAGAGCTATTTCATCTACGAGTACGACCAGACCGGCCACCTGCTGCGCGCCTGGTGCGACGGCCGGCTCGCCGAGGAGTACGCCTACGACCCCCGCGGTGCGCGCATGGCGTCGTGGAATCCCAAGGACGGCCAGTGGAAATACGGCTACGACGAGCGCGGCCGACTGGCCTCGGCCGGGCCGTGGACCTTCGGCTACGCCGCGGACGGCAGCCTGCGCGAGGCCTGGACCCCGCAGGCGTCCTTCCGCCTGGCCTACGACCAGGCCGGCGGCCTGTGCCGCA
>DKEU01000208.1:0-217 GCA_002452635.1 Desulfovibrionaceae bacterium UBA6814
GTACCAGTCGCAGAACTCGCGCCAGGTGAAGGTGTAGAGCGTCTGGGCGTAGTCGTTGAAGCGGTAAGCCTCCAGGGCCTCGGCCGCCTGGTCCTTGACCTCTTCCAGGCGGTTCAGGATCCAGCGGTGCGGCACGCCCGTGGCCGCGGACAGGGGCGCGGCCGGCTTCCCATTCTCCTGGGGGGGCAGGTTCATGAGCGCGAACCGGGCCGCGTTC
>DKEU01000208.1:324-8209 GCA_002452635.1 Desulfovibrionaceae bacterium UBA6814
TGGACTTGCTCATCTTCTTGCCCTCGGCGTCGCGCACCAGGGCGTGGATGTACACGTGGCGGAAGGGCACCTCCCCCATGAAGTGGATGCCCATCATCATCATGCGCGCCACCCAGAAGAAGAGGATGTCGAAGGCCGTGACCAGCACCGCGGTGGGGTAGAAGGCCTTCAGCTCCGGGGTCTTCTCGGGCCAGCCCATGGTGGAGAAGGGCCACAGGGCCGAGGAGAACCAGGTGTCCAGCACGTCCTCTTCCTGGGTCAGGCGGGAGCTTCCGCACTTGGCGCAGGCCGTGGGGTCGGTCTCGGCCACCATGATCTCCCCGCAGTCCTCGCAGGTCCAGGCCGGGATGCGGTGGCCCCACCAGATCTGGCGGCTGATGCACCAGTCGCGGATGTTGTCCAGCCAGTTGTAGTAGGTCTTTTCCCACTGCTGCGGGAAGATGGCGGTGGACCCGTCCTCCACGGCCTTGCGCGCGGCCAGGGCCAGGGGCTTCACGCCCACGAACCACTGCTGGGACACGTGGGGCTCGATGACCGTCTTGCAGCGGTAGCACTCGCCCACGTTGTGCGGGTGCTCGTCCACGCTGATGAGCAGGCCCAGGGCCTCCAGGTCCTTGACCACGGCCTTGCGGCAGGCCTCGGCGGTCATGCCCCGGTACTTCTCCGGGGCGTTCTCGTTCATGTTCCCGTCCTCGTCCATGACCGACACGATGGGCAGGCCGTGCTTGCGGCCCAGCTCCCAGTCGTTCATGTCGTGGGCGGGCGTGACCTTCAGGCAGCCGGTGCCGAAGTCCTTGTCCACGTAGGCGTCGGCGATGACGGGCAGTTCGCGGTCCACCAGGGGCAGGCGCACGGTGCGGCCGATGGCCGCGCGGTAGCGGGCGTCCTCGGGGTGCACCGCCACCGCGGTGTCGCCCAGCATGGTCTCGGGCCGGGTGGTGGCCACGGTGAGGGAGCCCCGGCCGTCGGCCAGGGGGTACGCTATATGGTAGAGCGCGCCCTTCTTGGGCGCGAACTCCACCTCGTCGTCGGCCAGGGCGGTGTGGCAGCGGCTGCACCAGTTGACGATGTACTCGCCGCGGTAGATGAGGCCCTCGTTGTAGAGGCGCACGAACACCGCGCGCACGGCCTTGGACAGGCCTTCGTCCATGGTGAACCGCTCCCGGGTCCAGTCCACGGACGCGCCCAGCCGGCGCACCTGGTTCAGGATGCGGCCGCCGTACTCCTTGCGCCACTCCCAGACCCGTTCGATGAACTTCTCGCGGCCCAGCTCGGCCCGGGAGCTGCCCTCGGCCTTGAGCGCGCGCTCCACCACGTTCTGGGTGGCGATGCCCGCGTGGTCCGTGCCCGGCACCCACAGCACCTTGCGGCCGCGCTGGCGGTGGTACCGGCACAGCATGTCCTGCAGGGTGATGTTGAGCGCGTGGCCGATGTGCAGCTGGCCGGTCACGTTTGGGGGCGGGATGACGATGGAGTAGGGCTCGCCCGGCCCCTCCGGGTCCGGGGTGAAGGTCTTTTCCGCTTCCCAGTGCGCGCCCCAGCGCGCTTCCACGTCGGCCGGGTCGTAGGCCTTGTGCAGGGTCGAGTTGGGGGTCGTTTCCGCCATCAATGGTTCCTCGCTTCACATCCGTCGGGATACTGCGTACCCTGCGCGCCAGCCGGCAGGGGAATCGGCTTTCCTGCCGGGCCGTCGGCCCGCGGGCAACGGGTCAGACTTCACGAGCGGACGGTCGATGTCAAGCATCTTTCTTTTATGGGATGAGTCCCAGATCTGGGGCCTCCTGGCCTGGCGCGCCCTGGCCCATTTCGGCCTGCCCCTGCGGGTGGTCACCGCGGCCCAGGTGGCCGGCGGGCTGCTTGCCGCCGAGCCGCCCGCGGTGCTGGTGGTCCCCGGCGGCACGGCCCGGCGCAAGTTCGAGCGCCTGGGCGAGGCCGGGGTGGCGGCGGTGCGCTCCTATGTGCAGGGCGGCGGGGCGTACCTGGGCTTCTGCGGCGGGGCCGGGCTCGGCCTCACCGGGCCGCACGGCCTGGGCCTGTGCCCCTGGAAGCGCCGCGCCTTCACCGACCGCTTGCAGCATTTCGTGTCCGGCCACATGCGGGTCGAGCGGGCCGGGGCCACGGGCCTCGCGCCCTCGGGCCTGCCGGCGCAGCCGCTCCTGCCCGTGTGGTGGCCGGCCCGGTTCGAGCCGGGCCACGAGCCCGAGGTGCGGGTGCTGGCCGCCTACGTCGCGCCCGGCCCGGACTTCTGGGTGGCGGACCTGCCCCTGGCCGCGGTGCCGCGCGGGCCGCTGGAGGACCTGGAGGCCCAGTACGGCCTGGCCATCTGGCCCCACGCCATGGCCGGCCAGCCCTGCATGGTGGAGGGCACGTACGGGCAAGGGCGCTACCTGCTCTCGTACTCCCACCTGGAGACCCCGGCCTCGGCGGACGCCAACTTCTGGCTGGCCCATATCCTGGGGGTGCTGGGCAAGACCGCGCCGGCGCAGGCCGGGCCGGTGCCGGCCTGGGACCTGGACGCCCTGGCCCTGGCCTGGCCGCCCGGCCCGGGCGGGGCGGCCCTGTTCAAGGCCCGCACCGTCTTGGGCGGGCTGGTGCGCCAGGGCATGGACAACCTGCTGCTCTTTTCCCGCACCCCCTGGCTGCTCGGCTGGCGGCGGGGCATCCCGGGCGCGGCCCTGAACTCGCTCCTGTCCATGCTGGCCCAGGCCCAGGCCATCGCGCCCAACGAGGCGGCGCGGGCCTTCTGGGACGAGCGCCACGCCGCTTTCAGCGAGGCCCTGGACCTGTTCGCCCACGGCCTGTCCGGCTACCTCCTGGCCGAGCGCCTGGCCATGACCCTGGGCGACAACGAGGCCGGCCTGAACCACGACCTGCTCCGCGCCCAGCGCGTGGCCCTCTTCGGCCCCCCCATGGCCCCGGGCGGCCTGTTCGGCCCCCTGCTCGCGGACATCGACGAGCTTTTGGCCCGACTTTTAGCCGGCTGAAAAGAAAGCGCGCCGGACCCGAGGGCCCGGCGCGCTCTTCGTTGCCGTGTCTTAGTGACTACGCAAGGGAGCGGTCCAACCGCAAAAGCATTCCCCAAAGACCATGCAAAGAATAATTCAGTATGGTGTCTCCTAAATTCATATTGTTGTGGCAGATATATAAACTTTGATGACGCTATCCATATCAATATATTTTTTTATGTAGGAAAGCATTATTTCGATGTCGGTTTTTTTAAAAAGGCTAATACTTAATTTTTCACCATCTTCAAATAATAATACCATGTTATTAAATGAAGTAAATTTGACTCTATATATTATGCATACAACAATTTTTGTAACTACCGCGGAAACAGGAAGCAACAAGTAAATAGGGTTTAATAATGATAGTATTTCATATGAAAATAAATTTTTTTTGTATTTACGCGAAAAAATTGGAAGAAACATAATATAACAATTCTTTACGCTTTTAGCATTCATGGCGCTGTATGATCTTCCAGAATAATTTGACTTTTTAAAATATATATAATCATCTTTTACAGAAATAAATTGTTCTTTAATAAAAAATAAAGAAATAAAAATAAATAGACTAAAAGCAATGCCACAATATGCTATAATATCGCTAGCAAACCTTGAGCTTTCAACAAGGAACTCGTGGCTTATGAATAACAAGCCGACAGACATAAACAAAAATAATATTATAAACACAGAAATAGAATATACGCCAGCGTAATTCTTAATCTTAATTGCGTGATTAATACCATTAGCTATGGAAATATCAGCCACAGTACCCTCTCCTAATCATTAGCCAACCCAGCTAAGAAATTAAAAAATTATAACCCCATCCTGACACGGCATCGCCTTGTGCAAGACGATCATGGAATACCGCCGTGAAGTTTTAGAGATATTGGACGCTCTGGACCGGGGTGAAGTCGCCGCCGTAGGTTGTAAGCATGGGGTCCTGGTCCAGTCAGACATCCTGGAACAGGTCGGTGGTCTCCTCTGTGCGTTGAATTTTGCTTTTCCAGCTTTCAGTCGTCCCTCCATCGCAACGGAAGCCCGCGCTGACTGCCGCCCTTCGCTTCTCCTCCGCGCCCCCCTCACAACAATCCCCCCCCTGCGCCTAGCGCAATGCTCGGATATCCTTGTGGGTTAAGTTGTCCTAAATTGAATTTCCGGGTGCCAGGATATCTGGCTGCTTGTCAATCGGATTTGCGTGACGTTTAATGTGTCAATCTATTTCGCCGGGTGGGGTGCGTGTTTCGCGTTGTTGTGGGCGGTGGGGCTGCCAGGGCTGGCGCGCTTTTCGTTGCGTTGTCTTGGGCGGCTATGCCAGGGCGCGGTCCAAGCGGGCCAGGGTCGAATCCTTCCCGAGCACGGCCATGGTCTCGTAGAGGCCGGGGGAGGCGGTCTTGCCGGTCAGGGCCACCCGGATGGGCTGGGCGATGACCTTGAACTTCACGGCCTTGGCCTCCACGAACCCGTGCAGCGCGGCCTCGATGCCGGGCTCGGAGAAGTCCGCGGTCCCGGCCAGCAGGTCGCGCACCTCGGCCAGCAGGGCCTTGGCCTCCGCGGTCAGGAACTTGTCCCGGGCCGCGGGGTCCATGGGCAGGTCCGCGTCCGGGGTGAAGAAGAAGGCGGAGGCCTCGGCCATCTCCACCAGGGTCTGGGCCCGGGGCTGGTACAGGGGGATGACCGCCTCCAGCTTGGTGCGGTCCGGCTCGGGCAGGCCCAGCTCGCGCACGAAGCGGGCGAGCAGGGGGGCCAACTCCTGGGGAGACTTGGCCCGCAGGTGGTGGGCGTTGACCCAGAGCATCTTCTCCAGGTCGAAGCAGGCGGCCGAGGAGTTCAGGTTCGAGGTGGAGAACGCGGCCACCAGCTCGTCCAGGGTGAATATCTCCTGGTCGCCGTGGGCCCAGCCCAGGCGGGCCAGGTAGTTGACCACGCCCTCGGGCAGAAAGCCCATCTTCTCGTACTCCATGACGCTCATGGCCCCGTGCCGCTTGGAGAGCTTCTTCTTGTCCTGGCCCAGGATCATGGGCACGTGGCCGTAGACCGGCAGGGGGAAGCCCAGGGCCGCCAGGATGTGCATCTGGCGCGGGGTGTTGTTCAGGTGGTCGTCCCCGCGCAGCACGTGGGTCACGCCCATGGCGTGGTCGTCGGACACCACGGCCATGTGGTAGGTGGCCCCGCCGTCGGCGCGGCGGATGACCAGGTCGTCCAGCTCCTCGTTGGGAAAGGACACCGGCCCCTTGACCAGGTCCAGGAAGGAGGTGCTCCCGTCCTGGGGGGTCTTGAGCCGCACGCAGCGGCCCGGGCCCGGGCCCAGGCCCAGGTTGCGGCAGCGGCCGTCGTACTTGGGCTTGCGGCCCTCGGCCGTGGCCTTGTCGCGCATGGCCTGCACGTCTTCGGGCGTGCACTGGCACCAGTAGGCGTGGCCGTTAGCGAGCAGGGCGTCCACGTTGGCGTTGTACAGGTCCTGCCGCTCGCTCTGGAAATAGGGGCCGTCGTCGTGCGCGAGCCCCAGCCAGGCCATGCCGTCCAGGATGGCCTGGGTCATCTCCGGGGTGGAGCGGGCCGCGTCGGTGTCCTCGATGCGCAGCACGAACCGGCCGCCGTTCGTGCGGGCCAGCAGGTAGTTGAACAGCGCGGTGCGCGCGCCGCCGATGTGCAGGAAGCCGGTGGGGCTGGGCGGGAAACGGGTCACGACCTGGGACATGGGTTCTCCGTGCACGGGAAAAGAGCGGCCGCCAAGGCGGCCGGAAAAGGGCAAGAACGGACTGCTAGACCGACTCGACGCGCTTCACCTCGGGGATCTCCTTGAGGATGATGCGCTCGATGCCGTTCTTGAGGGTGATCTGGGACATGGGGCAGCCCTTGCAGGCGCCCTGCAGGCGGACCTTCACCACCCCGTCCTCGGTGACCTCCACCAGCTCCACGTTTCCGCCGTCCGCGGCCAGCATGGGCCGCACCTTGGCCAGGGCCTGTTCCACCTTGTCGCGCAGCATGTGTCTCTCCTTGGAGGCCCGCAGGCGGGCCGGTTTGGGCAGGGGCTCACTATAGGAGCCGCGGCCCGGATGTCAAATGCCGCCGGGTCGGCCCCATACATCTTTGTTCAGAAAAAGTTGACAACATCGTATCGAGAGGCTAGGTTCGCCGCATGTTGACGCAGCTGTTCACCTCGCGCACGCGCATCAAGCTGCTCCTCAAGCTGTTCCTGAATCCCGAGGTCTCCTGCTACCTGCGGGAGCTGGCCAAGGAGTTTGGGGCCTCGCCCAACGCCATCAAGGAGGAGCTGGACTCGCTCTCGGCCGCGGGCTACCTGGACAAGCGCCAGCAGGGCCGCAGCATCTACTACAAGGCCGACACCAAGCACCCCTTCTTCCCCGAGATCAACTCCATCGTCCGCAAGTACATCGGCATAGACAGGATAATTGAACAGGTCATGTCCAAGCTCGGCCAGATGGACGCGGTCTACATCCTGGACGACTACGCCCTGGGCAAGGACACCGGCCTCATCGACGTGCTGGTGGTGGGCGACGTGAACAAGCAGAAGATCGAGTCCCTGTCCCGCTCTGTGGAATCCAAGATCAAGCGCAAGCTGCGGGTCATGGTCATGGACAAGGCCGAGTTCGAGGGCCTGCGGCAGGTCCTGCTCTCCCGCCCCAACTGGAAAGTCATCTAAGGACGGCCCATGTTCGACGGAAAACGCATCCTCATCACCGGGGGCACCGGCTCCTTCGGCAAGAAGTGCACCGAAATCCTGCTCTCGCGCTACACCCCGCGCAAGCTCATCATCTTCAGCCGGGACGAGTTCAAGCAGTACCTCATGGCCCAGCAGTTCCCGGAGACCACCTATCCCTGCATGCGCTACTTCCTCGGCGACGTGCGGGACAAGGAGCGCCTGCAGCGGGCCTTCCACCAGGTGGACTACGTGATCCACGCCGCGGCGCTCAAGCACGTCCCGGCCGCGGAGTACAACCCCACCGAGTGCATCAAGACCAACGTCGCCGGCGCGCAGAACGTGATCAACGTGGCCGCGGACCGCGGCGTGAAGCGGGTGGTGGCCCTGTCCACGGACAAGGCCTGCAACCCGGTGAACCTCTACGGCGCCACCAAGCTCTGCTCGGACAAGCTCTTCGTGGCGGCCAACGCCTTCGTGGCCCAGGACGAGACCCGCTTCAGCGTGGTGCGCTACGGCAACGTGGTGGGCTCCCGGGGCAGCGTCATTCCCCTGTTCATGAAGCAGCGGCTGAATGGCGCGCTGACCATCACCGACCCGCGCATGACCCGCTTCTGGATCACCCTGGAGCAGGGCGTGGAGTTCGTGCTGCGCTGCTTCAAGGAGATGGAGGGCGGTGAGATCTTCGTGCCCAAGCTGCCCTCGGTGGGCATCATGGACCTGGCCCGGGCCGTGGCCCCGGACTGCGAACACACGGTCATCGGCATCCGGCCCGGGGAGAAGATCCACGAGATGATGATCTCCAAGGACGACGCCCGGCTCACCCGCGAATACGACGACCACTACGTGATCCGGCCCGACAACCGCTACCTGGCCTGCCGCTTTGGCGACGACTGCGGCGCGCCCGTGGCCGAGGATTTCGAGTACGACTCCGGGAACAATACGTGGTGGCTCAAGGGCAAGGAACTGGAAGACCTGCTCAAGGCCACGCCCATGGAGGAATAGGGTGGCCGGCAAGGCTCCCTTCATCCCCTACGCCCGGCAGGCCCTGGACCGGGACGACCTGGCCGCGGTGGCCGAGGTGCTCGCCTCGGACTGGCTGACCACCGGCCCCAAGGTGGCCGAGTTCGAGGCCGCCCTGGCCGCGTTCTGCGGCGCGGCCGAGACCGCGGTGGTCAGCAACGGCACCGCGGCCCTGCACCTGGCCATGCTGGCCCTGGGG
>DKEU01000136.1 GCA_002452635.1 Desulfovibrionaceae bacterium UBA6814
CATCATGCTCGAGGACAGCGCCCGCATCCAGGAGACCGACGCCCAGTGGCGCAGCACCAAGAAGCTGCGCGCCGGCGACCGGCCCGTGGAGCCCCTCTACACCGTGGAGCAGGCCCAGAAGGTCCTGAAGCAGCTGAAAATCGAGGAGTACAACACGTCATTCGAGCCGGCCCCCGGCATCCGCGTGGTCTTCAACGACGCGGGGCACATCCTGGGCTCGGCCTTCATCGAGATCAAGGTGGAGGAGGACGGCCGCACCTCCACCATGCTCTTCTCCGGCGACCTGGGCCGGCCGGACCAGCTCATCGTGCGCGACCCGAGCATCGTGACCCGGGCGGACTGCCTGTTCATGGAGTCCACCTACGGCGACCGCAACCACAAGGACGAGTCCACCAGCCGCCAGGAGCTGGCCGACGCCATCGCCTACGCCCACAAGAACGGCGAGAAGGTGCTCATCCCGGCCTTCGCGGTGGAGCGCACCCAGGAGGTGCTCTACTGCCTGCACCTGCTGGAGCGCGAGGGCAAGCTGCCCGCGGACATGCCGGTGTACGTGGACAGCCCCCTGGCCACCCGGGCCACCGACGTGTTCAAGCGCAACACCCGCTACTTCGACGCCGAGGCCCAGGAGATGCTGGCCCGAGGCGAGGACCCCCTGAGCCTCAAGAACCTGCGCTTCACCCTGCGCCGGGAGGAGAGCCAGGAGATCAACTCCACCGAGGGCCCGGCCATCGTCATCGCGGGCAGCGGCATGTGCAACGCCGGCCGCATCAAGCACCACCTGCGCCACAACATCTGGCGGCCCGGGGCCGCGGTGGTGTTCGTGGGCTTCCAGGGCAAGGGCACGCCGGGCCGCAAGATCGTGGACGGCGCCACCCACGTGCGCCTGCACGGCGAGGACGTGCTCATCAAGGCCAGGGTCTTCACCATCGGCGGGTTCTCGGGCCATGCCGGCCAGAGCCAGATCCTGGACTGGCTGGGCAACTTCGCCAACCCGGCCATGCAGGTCTACCTGGTGCACGGCGAGAACCACGCCCAGGAGACCCTGGCCGGCCTCATCCGGGAGAAGTACAAGCTGGCGGTGCAGATTCCCTCCTACCTGGAGGAGTGCATCCTGGTGCCCGGCGAGGCCCCGGTGGTGGAGGTGCATCCCGAGCTGGCCCAGCCCCGGGTGGACTGGGAGTTCCTGCTGGCCGAGACCGACACCAAGCTGGCCGAGCTCAAAAAGCGGCTGGATTCGGTCAAGGCCAAGCCCTGGGTGGACCAGGTGGAGCTGCGCGACCGCCTGGCCGAGGTGAACACCGCGCTCTTGAAGCTGGTGTCCCAGGTTTAGGGGGCCTATGCGGATCATCGCCGGGCGCTACGGAGGCCGGTCCATCCGGTCGGTGTCCGGTCCGGGATACCGGCCGGCCACGGGCAAGGTGCGGGGCGCGGTGTTCTCCATGCTGGAGGCGCGGGGCCTGGCCTGGCCCGGGGCGCGGGTGGCGGACCTGTTCGCGGGCAGCGGCAGCCTGGGCCTGGAGGCCCTGTCCCGGGGCGCGGACTTCGCCCTGTTCGTGGAGTCGGCCAAGGCCGCGGCCAAGGCCATCTCCGACACCCTGGCCGACTTGGGGGTGGCCCGGGGCGCGGCCCAGGTGCGGGCCGCCGACGTGTTCACGGTGCTCAAGGAGCGCCCGGCCCGGCCCTTTTCCGCCATTTTCGTGGACCCGCCCTACGGCAAGGACTACCTGCTGCCGGCCGTGCGGCAGCTCATGGATTCGGGCTGGCTGGCCCCGGGGGGCTTTCTCCTGGCCGAGGCCGAGGCCGGCCTTGACCTGGACCCGGACCGGGTGCATCCCGGACTGGAAACCACGACCGACCGGCTCTACGGCCAGACGAGGATAGTGCTATGGTTAAGAGAGGACCCGTGACCGCCATCTACCCCGGCACCTTCGACCCCCTGACCATGGGCCACGTGAGTTTGGTCCAGCGGGGCCTGGACGTGTTCGACAAGATCGTGGTGGCCGTGGCGGTGAACACCCCCAAGAAGCCGCTCTTCACCATCGAGGAGCGGGTGGTCATGGCCGCCCAGGTCTTTGCCAACAATCCCCAGGTGGAGGTGGAGGCCTTCGAGGGCCTGCTGGTGGACTACGCGGTGCGGCGCGAGGCCCGGGCCATCCTGCGCGGCCTGCGCGCGGTCTCGGACTTCGAGTTCGAGTTCCAACTCGCGCTCATGAACCGCAAGCTCAAGCGCGAGATCCAGACCGTGTTCCTCATGACCGACTACAAGTGGCTGTACATCAGCTCCACCATCATCAAGGAGGCCGCCTCCCTGGGCGGCAACATCAAGGGGCTGGTGCCGGAGATCGTGGTGCCCCACCTCTACGCCAAGTACGGCCACAAGCCGGAGTCCAAGGACTAGTGGCGCTCCGGGCGCTCTGCGTGCCCGGCCCCACGGGCGCGGGCAAGACCGCGACGGCCATCGCCCTGGCCCGGGACCTGGGCGGCGGGGTGGTGAACGTCGACTCCCGCCAGGTGTACGCCGACTTCCCCATCATCACGGCCCAGCCCACCCCCGCGGAGCAGGCCGCCTGCCCGCACCTGCTCTACGGCTTCCTGCCCACGGCCGAGTCCCTGTCGGCCGCGGCCTTTGCCGGCCTGGCCCAACAGGCCGTCGGAGACCTGGCGGCCCGGGGCCTGGTCCCCATCCTGGTGGGCGGCACGGGCTTCTACCTGCGCGCCCTGCTCACGCCCCTGGCCCCCATCCCGCCGGCGCCGGCCGCGGTGCGCGCCGCGGTGCAGGCCCGCTGGGAGGCCGCTGGGCCGGCCCTGCACGCGGAGTTGGCCCGGGTGGACCCCGTGGCCGCGGCGCGCATCCATCCCAAGGACAAGCAGCGGGTCACCCGCGCCCTGGAGGTCTGGCAGGCCACGGGCCGCACCCTGACCGACTGGCACCGGGAGGCCGCGCCCGGTCCGGGCTGGGAGGTGCTCTCCCTGGGGGTGGCCCTGCCCCCGGACCGGCTCAGGGAGCGCCTGGCCGCACGCATCTCGGCCATGCTGGCCGCCGGGGCCGTGGCCGAGGCCCGCGCCGCCCTGGCGCGCTGCCCGGACCGCACCGCCCCGGGCTGGACCGGCATCGGCTGCGCCGAACTGGGCGCGCACCTGGCCGGGGAGCTGGACCTGGACCAGGCCTGCGACCTGTGGCTGCGCAACACCCGGGCCTATGCCAAGCGCCAGATGACCTGGTTCAAGCGCGACGCCTCCATCCGCTGGTACGAGCCCGGCCAGGAGCAGGCCCTGGTGCGGGCGGCGCGGGACTTCCTGGCCGTTCCCGCCGCATAGGCGGAAATAGCCCAGGATTGCTCCGGGTCTAGAATATTTCAAGAAGATCCTTCGCGAGCGCTCCGGGCGTCGGTTCGATGACGCCGGAACGAGAACCGTCCAGAACTCCTCGCAAATTTTTCCAGAAAAATTGTAATAAGCCGGAACAGCTTGATTTTGTCGGACAGGTCCTTGGTTTCACCGCGCCGGACGCGAGACGCCGCCGCCGATGATCTGCAGGTGCAGGGGGGAGAGGAAGAAGCGCAGCACGGCCTTGTCCGTGGGCACCATGGGCAGATCCAGCCGGCACAGGCCCCCGTTTTCGAACTGGACCCGCACCTTGCCGCCCGAGGAGAGCAGGGCCGCGGCCACCTCGGCCAGGTTGGGCAGGTGTCCGGCCAGGAGCACCGACTCCTTGCGGCTGTGCTCGGCCAGCAGGGCCAGGGCCTGGTCCGGGGGCGCGGTGGGCTTGAGGGCCTCGGTCACCAGGATGCGGTCCACGGGATAGCCCATGGCCTGGGCCATGATCTCCGCGGTCTGGTGGGCGCGCAGCTTGGGGCTAGAGCAGACCAGGTCGAAGGCCAGGCCCAGGCGGCGGGCGGCCTCGGCGCTCATCTCGATCTGCTCCCGTCCCACCGGGGACAGGGGCTGTTCCGGGTGCACGTCCTTGGAAAAGCAGGTGCCGTGCTGCATGAGGTAGAGTTCCATGGCCCCTCCTGGCTATGGCCGCCTTCTAGCAGAGCCCCGGCTCGGGCGGCAAGACGGCCATGGCCATGCCGGGGCAGGGCGGGGTAACACGGAACTTGCATGGATGAGCGTGCGCCCACCGGGGATTCGGGCCGCGCAGGCGCGCAGCTTGCCGCAGGCCCCGGCCCCGGGGTATTTACCGCCATGGACGCAGCGTGTCGCGATGCGTCTGCGCGCCAGGAGGGCGCGCCGGATGCGGAGCATCCGAAAGCGGAGGGAAAACCGCGTTTTTTCCTCCGCGCCCCAGTCGGAAATGCAGGACGCATTTCCGGCGCCACGTCGAGCGAGGAGCCTGCCATGCGTCGAATTCTTGTCATCCTCCCGGTGCTTCTGCTCCTGGCGGCGGCCCTGCCCGCCCAGGCCCAGAACCCCGCGCCCGGGGCCTACCTGGAGGCGGTGTCCGGCGGCCGCGTGGACTGGGAGGCCGGGGTGGTCTACGCCACGGGCCTGGGCTCGCCGCCCCGCGGCATGCGCAGCGCGGCCGAGGCCAAGGCCATGGCCGCCCGCGCCGCCACGGTGGTGGCCCGGCGCAATCTCCTTGAAGTCATCAAGGGCGTGCAGGTGGACTCCACCACCACGGTGGAGAATTTCATGGTGGTCTCGGACACGGTGGTCAACGAGGTCTCGGGCTTCTTGCAGCACTCGGTGGTCCGGGACACGGTGTACCTGTCCGACGGTTCGGCCCAGGTCACGGTGGCCGTGCCCCTGCGCGGCGACCTGGCCGGCATCCTCATCCCCCCGGCCAAGCCCTTTGCCCCCCGCGCCACGGTGCAGCCTGTCCCGGCCCAGCCGGCGTCCGCTCCGGTCCAGCCCGAACCCGCCCCGGCCAAGCCCGCGGCCCCGGCCCCGCCCACCGGGCTGGTCGTGGACGCCAAGGGCCTGGGCGCGCGGCCGGCCATGACCCCGCGCATCCTGGACCAGTCCGGCAAGGAGGTGTTCGGCTCGGCCCTGGTGAGCCGCGAGTTCGCCATCCAGCAGGGCATGGCCGGCTACGCCAAGGACCCGGCCGCCGCCGCGGCCAATCCCCGGGTGGCGGGCAATCCCCTGACGGTCAAGGCCGTGGCCGTGGCCGGCCCGGCCGGCGCGGACCTGGTCCTCGCCGACGCGGACGCCGCCCGGGTGCGCGAGGCCGAGGCCAAGGCCAAGTTCCTGGAAAAGTGCCGGGTCATGATCGTCCTGGACTGAGAACCCGCAAGGAGTTCCCATGCTACGCCATCTCATCGCCGCCATCCTCGCCCTGTCCCTGGCCGCCTGCGCCACGGCTCCCCGCCAGCCCGTGGGGCTCATGGACACCCCGGTCCACCATGCGGACCTGGCGGATTCGTTCCTGGACCAGGGCCAGTGGGCCAAGGCCGGGGCCGAGTACGACCGCGCCCTGGAGCTGAACCCCAAGCATGCCCGCTCCCTGGCCGGCAAGGCCGTGGCCCTGGCCGGCCAGGGCGCGTACGAGGCGGCCGAGGACGCCATGGACGCGGCCGAATCCGCTGCCGAGGGCGACGCGGACGAGCTGGCCCTGGCCGTGTGCCGGTTGCGCCTGCTCGCGGCCCGCGCCCGCGGCGGCAACCTGGACCGGGCCGAACTGCCCGAGGAGATTGCCGATCTGGTGGAGGACGGCGCGGCACTGGACGAGCGGCACGCTCCCCTGTATTTCCACGCCGGTGAGGCGTGGCTCGAGGCCCTGGATTTCGGGGCGGCCCAGGCGGCCTATGCCCGGGTCCTGGAGCTGGGCGGACCGCTGGCGGAAACGGCCCGGCAGCGCATGGACCTCATCGCCAAGGTGCAGCGCGCCGCGCCGGGCAGCCGGGTGGGCAAGGAGATCGCCCTGGTCCCGGCCGTCACCCGGGCGGACATGGCCGCCCTGCTGGTGCAGGAGCTGGGGGCGGCCAAGCTCTTCCGGCGCACGGAAAAGGCGCCGGCCGCGGGGTTCGCCCCGCCGGCCGACCCCAAGCCGCGCTACGAGGAGAGCGGCCCGGCCGACGCGGCCGGCCATCCCCTGCGCCAGGACATCGCCCTGGTGCTGGAGTTGGGGATCAAGGGCCTGGGTCGGATGCCCGACGGCACCTTCCGGCCCAACGAGCCCCTGACCCGGGCCGAGGTCGCCATGGTCTGGGAGGACGTCATCGTCCGGGCCACGGGCGATGCGGGCCTGGCCACCCTGTACGTGGGCGGGGCCAGCCCCTTTGCGGACCTGGGCTCGGACCATCCGGCCTTCAACGCCGCGGTGCTGGCCACCACCCGGGGCGTCATGGGCGCGGGCGCGCGCAGCGGCCGGTTCGAGCCGCTGGGCCCGGTGTCCGGGGCCGACGCCCTGGTGTCCATCAAGCGGCTCCGGGACGAGTTGAACGTGTTTTAGCCTGGTTGGGATGAAGGGGAGAGGATGAAGTTCGCGTACCGTTTCCGGGGCGCGGTCCTGCTGGCCGCCGCCCTGGTGTTCTGTTCCTGGCCCGTGGCGGCCGCGCCGGTGAGCGCGGCCTGGACCACCTCGGAGAACGCCACCGCGGCGGTCCTGCCCGGGGCGGAGAACGCCACCCTCCTGCGCAGCCGGTCCGAGGCCATGGCCGCCTGTTTCCGGGATGCGGTGTCCGCCGAGGCCCTGGGTCTCCTGCCCGCGCCCCTGGGCGCAGAACGGGCCGCCCTGCTGGCCGCCTGGCTGGCCCCCCGCTCCGGGCAGTACGTGCAGAGCTACTCGGAACTGGCGACGGTTCCCACGGGCGACTTCACCGTGCTCACCCTGGACGTGCGGGTGGACAGGGCGGCCCTGCGCCGGGTGCTGCAGAACCTGGGCGCGTACTACACCGCCGCGGTTTCCCGGCCCTTCTCCCTGTCCCTCCAGGGCGAGGCCGCGGTCCACGCCGAGGACCTGGCCCGGCTGGAGGCCATCTCCGGCCTGTACCCCGCGGTGGTGGACGTCCCGCAACTCACCCTCAACGTCACGGGCAAGGTCTGGACCGGAAGCCTGGTCACGGCTGCGGGCACGGCCAGCGCGGCCGGCACCCTGGACGAGGTCTGGCTCGACCTGTGGGGCCGGCACTTCGCCCGGCCCGAGAACCAGGCCGGGGTGCTGGACAGCCTGGTGCTGCGGGTGGAGGGCTGGTTCGCCCCGGACGGGGTGCGGGATTTCGACCAGGAGCTGCGCGCGTTCGAGGGAGTGGAGTCCGCGGTCCTGGACCGGGTGCTGCTCACCCCCACCGGCACGGCCACGGTCTGGCGGGTGCGCACCCCCAACCCCGCCTCCCTGCGCACCCGCATGGAGGCCTACATCCCGGGCCGGGGCCTGACCTACACCCTGGAGGCTCCGGCGCAGGCCGCACCCGGGGCGGCCCTGCCGTCCGGTCAGTGAGCCCCGCTCCAACCGCCGCAAAAAAAGGTTCTTTTTTCCCGAGATACTTCGTAGGATGCGCAGCACGGAGTCTTCCCAGCGCAGCATGTGACCCGACGGAGGGCGAAGCACCAGGCCATGACCGCGAACGACGGCGCCAGCAATTGGAACCTGCCCAACGCCATCAGCCTGGTGCGCATCCTGCTCACTCCCGTCTTCCTCTTCGCCTTCTGGACCGGCCGCATGGACTGGGCCCTGGGGGCCTTCGTGACCGCCGGGGCCAGCGACGCCCTGGACGGCACCCTGGCCCGCCTGCTCAAGCAGCGCACCGACCTGGGGGCCATGCTCGACCCCCTGGCGGACAAGTTCCTGCTCATCGCCTCCTACCTGTCCCTGGGCGTGGCCGGCTGGCTGCCGGCCTGGGTGGTGGTGCTGGTGCTGGCCCGGGACCTGGTGATCCTGGGCGGGCTGTGGGTGCTGCGCCGCGCCGGGGTGGACGTGCGGGCCAACATCTGCCCGGCCTGGGCCAGCAAGTGCAACACCGCGGCCCAGATCGGCCTGGTGTTCTGCACCATGCTGGCCCGGGGCTTCGGCCTGGACCTGCCGCGCTGGGAGCTCTTCTTCCTGCACGCGGTGGCGGTGCTGGCCGTGGTCTCGGGCGGGCAGTACGTGCTGCGCGGCTGGGCCCTGCTCTCGGAGCGGCATGGCCGCAAGCCGCCGGACATGGGCCAGTAGGGGCGGGGGAGGGCAATGAAAAAGCCCGGCCCCGTTGCCGGGACCGGGCCTTTC
>DKEU01000090.1:0-8443 GCA_002452635.1 Desulfovibrionaceae bacterium UBA6814
TCGACGCCGCGGGCGAGCGGCACCAGGTCCCGGCCCGGGACCCGGACGGCCGGCTCCTGACCGCGGCCCAGGCCGCCTACCTGTCCGGCCTGTTCCCGGCCCCGGCCCTGTGCTCGGGACTGGGCCGCTGCGGCCGCTGCCGGGTGCGCTTCATCGCGGCCCCGCCTGCGCCCGGGCCCGAGGACACGGCCTTGCTGCCGGCCGAGGAGCTGGCCTCGGGCTGGCGGCTGGGCTGCCGCCATCTCGCCGAGTCCGGCGCGTGCATGGAGATTCCCGCTGCCCCGCGCGGCCCTCTGGCTGTTGCGCCGCAGGCTGGTGGCGACGTGGTTCTTGCCGTGGACCTGGGCACCACCAGCCTGCAATGGACCGCCCTGGACCGGGATGGCAATGCCGTGGCCCGGGGCGGGGAGCTGAACCCGCAGCTCGGGGCCGGGGCCGAGGTCATGTCCCGCCTGGCCCACGCCGCTGCGCCCGGCGGCGCGGCGCAACTCCGCTCCCTGGTGCTGGACGCCCTGCGCCGGGCCTGCGCCGGCGCGCCCGGCCGGGTCCGGACCCTGGCCGTGGCCGGCAACCCGGCCATGACCCTGCTGCTCCTGGGCCGGCCCGTCGCGGGCCTGGCCGCAGCTCCCTATCGCCTGGACTACCGGGGCGGCGCCATGGAAACTTTGGCGCCCGACCTTCCGGAGGCGTACATCCTGCCCCAGCTCGCGCCCTTTGTGGGCGGCGACGTGGCGGCGGGCTTGGCCGCGCTCTGCCTGGGCCGCGACGCGCCCACGCCGCCCTGGGTGCTGGCCGACCTGGGCACCAACGGCGAGTTCGCCCTGGTGCTGGAGGATCGGGTGCTCCTGGCCAGCGTGCCCCTGGGCCCGGCCCTGGAGGGCGTGGGCATGCGCTTCGGCCGCCTGGCCGAGCCCGGCGCGGCGGCCGCCTTCCTGCTCACCCCCGCGGGCCTGGCCCCGGTGCGCCTGCCCGGCGGGCCGGACGTGGCGGGCATCACCGGCACCGGCTACCTCTCGCTCCTGGCCCGGCTGCGCTCCCTGGAGGTGCTGGACCAGGCCGGCCGCTTCGTCCCGGGCCAGAGCCCCCTGGCCCGCAAGGTGGCCGCCGGCCTGGGCGAGGCGGCCGGCGAGCCCTGCCTGCGCCTGCCCGGCGGCATGCACCTGCCGGCCCGGGACGTGGAGGAACTGCTCAAGGTCAAGGCCGCCTTCGACCTGGCCCTGTCGCGGCTCCTAGCCGAGGCCGGCCTGGCGGCCCGGGACCTGTCCGCGGTCTGCCTGGCCGGGGCCCTGGGCCGGCACGCCGCGCCGCGGGACCTGGAGGCCCTGGGCTTCCTGCCCCCGGGCCTGGGGGACACGGTGCGGGCCGTGGGCAATTCCTCCCTGGCCGGCGCGGCCCTGGTCCTGGCCGATCCGGCGGCCCGGGCCTGGGTGGAGGCCCTGCCCGGCCGCTGCCGGGTCCTGGACCTGGCGGCCGATCCCGGGTTCCAGGCCGCCTACCTGGCGCGCATGCGCTTCGTCCACGGAGCACCCTCGGCATGATCGTGCGCGACCTGGGGCTCATCCCCTTCAAGCAGGCCGAGGCCCTGCAACTGGAGGCCGTGGAGCAGGTCTTGGCCGGGGGCGAGGAGACCCTGTTCCTGCTGGAGCACCCGCCGGTGGTGACCCTGGGCCGCCAGGGCGGGCTGGAGAACCTGCACGCACCCCCGGAGTTCCTGGCCAGCCAGGGCGTGGAGCTGCACCACATCAGCCGGGGCGGCAACATCACCTGCCATTTTCCGGGCCAGCTGGTAGCCTATCCGGTGTTCCGCATCGAGAAGCGGCCCGGCGGGGTGCGGCAGTTCTTTTTCGACGTGGAGGAGGCGGTGATCCGCACCGTGGCCCGCTTCGGCGTGGCCGCCGCCCGCTGGGAGGGCCGGCCCGGGGTCTGGGTGGGCCAGGGCAAGATCTGCTCCATCGGGGTTGCGGTCCGGCGCTGGGTCACGTACCACGGCTTGGCCCTGAACGTGGGCCGCGACCTGTCCCTGTTCGACCGCATCACCCTGTGCGGCTTGCCCGACGCCCGGCCCACCTCCATCCTCCTGGAGCTGGACAAGACGCCCGGCGCGGCCGAGCCGACCATGGAACATGTGAAAGATGCCCTGCGAGAAGCCGTCACCGAGATCTTCGCGCCTGCCTGAGTGGCTGCGCATCACGCTGCCCCAGGACCGGACCTTTGCCCGCACCCGCGACCTGGTGGCGGACCTGGGCCTGAACACCGTGTGCCAGGGCGCGCGCTGCCCCAACATCTGCGAGTGCTTCGCCCGCTCCACCGCCACCTTCCTCATCCTGGGCCGCTCCTGCACCCGGGGCTGCGCCTTCTGCAACATCGGCCTGGGCAGGCCCGAGCCCCTGGACCCGGGCGAGCCCGGCCGGGTGGCCGAGGCCGCGCGCCGGCTGGGGCTCAAGCACGCGGTGGTCACCTCCGTGACCCGCGACGACCTGCCCGACGGCGGGGCCGCGCACTTCGCCGCCACCATCCGCGCCCTGCGCGAGGTAGTGCCGGGAGCCACGGTGGAGGTGCTCATCCCGGACTTCCAAGGCGACGCGGCGGCCCTGCGCCTGGTGCTGGACGCCAAGCCCGACGTGCTCAACCACAACGTGGAGACCGTGCCCGGGCTGTATCCGCGCATCCGGCCCCAGGCCGACTACGTCCAGAGCCTCGTTCTCCTGGAGCGCGCCGCCCGGGCCGGCCTGCCCGCCAAGAGCGGGCTCATGGTGGGGTTCGGGGAGAGCATGGAAGAGGTGCACCAGGTCATCCGCGACCTGCACTACCGGGGTGTGACCATGGTCACCATCGGCCAGTATTTGCGCCCTTCCAAGGCCCATCCGGAACCCGAGCGCTACGTCCACCCCGACGAGTTCGCCGCCCTGGCCGACTACGGCCGCTCCCTGGGCGTGCCCCACATGTTCTGCGCCCCGCTGGTGCGCAGCTCGTACCACGCCGGGGAGTTCGTGTAGACTCCCCCTTTCACCCTCAACGACCGCCATAAAGAGGGCGCTTCACGAAGCGCCCCTACACAAGAGGGTTGCGTTGGCGCGTCGGGCCGGCTTTCTCTTGTGGCTCGGGCGCAGCGGAAGCGCCCCTGCCGAAGAAAACAGCACTGTTGGGCTGGCCGGATTTCTTTTGTAGGGGCGCTTCGCGAAGCGCCCTCTTTCAGGAAGAGATTCCCGCGTTCCCCTCTCCTGGCTCCCGCCAGTCCTTCACGTCCAGTTCGATGGTGGGGATGCCGCTGTAGCGGTCGATGCGGGGGCGGAAGGCCACCTGGATGGTCTTTCCGGCCAGGGAGCGGGGCAGGGACTCGGCCTGGCGCCAGGCCTTGGCCGTGAGGGTGATGCGGCTGGTTTCATCCAGTAAAGACAGGCGCACGTGGCCCTTGCCGAAGACCTTGTGGCCGCTGACCTTGACCGGCGGCGAGAAGAAGGTGGGCTCCGGATTGCCCGGGCCGAAGGGCTGCATGAGCTCCAGCTCCTTGAGCAGGTCGAACCCGACCTCGGAGAAGGGCAATTCGCCGTCCAGGCGCAGGGTGGGGGTCAGCGGCTCGGGGCCGATCTGCTCCATCACCGCGGCGCAGAAGGCCGCTTCCAGGGCCTCAAGGTTTTCGGGTGCGATGGAGAGGCCGGCGGCCTGGCGGTGCCCGCCGAATCCGGCCAGGATCGAAGCGCAGGCCGTGAGCGCGCCGTGCAGGTCCACCTCCTCGGTGCTGCGGCCCGAGCCCTTGAGCCGCTCCCCGTCCCGGGTCAGGATGAGCGTGGGCCGGTAGTGCGCCTCCACCACCCGCGAGGCCACGATGCCGATGACCCCGGCGTGCCAGTGCGGGGCGAAGAGCACCAGGCCGGGCCTGTCCAGCTTGGCCTTGGCCTGCTCCAGGGCCTCGTTCAGGATGGTCTCCTCGGTGCGCTGGCGCTGGCCGTTCAGTTCGTCCAGCCGCTTGGCCAGGGGCGCGGCCGCGGCGTGGTCCGGGGCCAGCATGAGGTCCAGGGCGTCGCGGGCCGAGCCCAGCCGCCCGGCCGCATTGATGCGCGGGGCCAGGCTGAAGCCCACCTGGCCCGCACCCAGGGCGGCGGTGGGCGAGAACCCGCTCGCCTCCTTGAGCGCGGCCAGGCCGGGTCGCCTTGCCTCGGCCACCTTGAGCAGCCCGTTCTTGACCAGGATGCGGTTCTGGCCCGTGAGCTTCACCACGTCGGCGATGGAGCCCACGGCCACCAGGTCCAGCACCTCGCGCATGTCCACTGGGCCTGGGCCCGGCCCGGGCAGCAGCTTGTTCACCGCGGCCAGGAGCAGGAAGGCCGTGCCCACCCCGGCCAGGTCCGCGCAGGGGCAGTCGCACAGCCGGGGGTCCAGCACCGCGTCCGCGGGCGGCAGCTCGGCCCCGGGCAGGTGGTGGTCGCACACCACCACCGTGAGGCCCAGCTCCTTGGCCCGGCGCACCTCGGCCACGTCGCTGATGCCGCAATCCACCGTGAGCAGGAGCCCCACGCCCTCGGCGGCCAGGGTCTCGATGCCCGCCGCGTTCAGGCCGTAGCCCTCGCTGGTGCGGTCCGGCAGATAGGTGCGCACCGCCAAACCCCGGCCGGCCAGTACCTGGTGCACCAGGGCGGTGGAGGTCACCCCGTCCACGTCGTAGTCGCCCCACACCGCGAGCTGCTTGCCCGCGGCCAGGCCGTCGGCCAGGACCCGGGCCGCGGCGTCCAGGCCGGGCCAGTCCTCCAGGGGGGCGAGGTGGCGGAGCAGGGGGGAGAGATACACGTCCATGGCCGCCAGGCTGTCCAGGCCGCGGTCCCAGAGCAGGCCGCACAGGCGCTCGGAGATGCCCAGCTTGTCGGCCCAATCGGCCGCGGCCGGATTGGCCGGCCGGTCGTTGCGTTTCACCCAGGTGCGCGGCACGTCACACCGCCAGGCGGCGCAGGAGCTGGTCCAGGCCCGGGGCGGCCACCGCGGCGGCCATCTCGCCGGTGATCTCTTCCGGGTCCAGGCCGAGCTTGTCCAGGCCGGCGGCCAGGTCCAGCCCGGTGGGGGCTCCGGTCGTGTCCACGGCATGGGCCAGGGTGTCGGCCAGGGCCAGGACCTCGGCCTCGGCCTTGGATTCCAGGGCCAGACCCGGGGCGTGGTGCCAGCTCACCGGATCGGTGATGGCCAGGGGCAGGTTCCAGGAGGACAGGGTCATGGCCCCCACGATGGCGTGGTCGATGCCCCAGTAGGCGTCCTCGGCCTCGTGCCAGGGCAGGACGCCGGTCTGAATGGCGCGGATGGCGTTCCAGTCCCCGGGCCGGTGCATGGCGGTGAGCAGCTTGCCCAGGTCGTGCAGCATGCCCGCGGTGTACAGGGCGTCGGCGTCCAGGCCCAGGCGGCCGGCCAGGAGCCGCGCGGCCTGGGCGGTGACCGCCTGGTGCCGCCAGTAGGCCCCCAGGTCCAGGAGCTTGGCCGGCACGTGGTCGCGGGCCATGGCCGCCACCCCCACGGTGAGCACCAGGGTGCGCACCTCGTTCAGGCCCAGCACGGCCACGGCCCGGCCGGCGGTGGCGACCTCGGCCTGGAGCCCGTAGTACGCGGAGTTGGCCAGGGCCAGCACCCGGGCGGTGAGCCCCTGGTCCTGGGCCATGGTGTTGCCGATGTCCTCCAGGGAGGAGAGGCTGGCTTCGCCGGTCAGGGCGAAGAGTTCGGCCAGCAGGCCCGGGGAGAAGGGCAGGCGGTGCGGGAGCCGGGGCAGTTCTTCCAGAAAGGCCTGGCCGCGGGCGTGGGACATCAAAGGTCCACGTTGATGGGGCCGGAGGAGGGCTTGCCTTCGTTCTCCCCGTTGTCCCCTTTCTTGGCCCCGGCTGCGGCGGGCGCGCCGGTTCCGCCCGGGACGAGGTTCTTCTTGGCCAGGTAGTCCAGGAACTTCTTGCCCTCTTCGAAGGCCGGGTTGATGCGCATGGCCTCGTCCAGGTGTTCCTTGACCTTGGCGTAGTTCTGCTTCTCGAACCAGGCCCGGGCGATGTTGTAGTGCAGGTTCTCGTCCACCTGGGACAGGCCCAGGGCGCGCTGGTAGTACTCCACGGACTGGTCGAACATCTTGTTCTTGCGCAGGTTGATGCCGAACTCGTTGAACAGGTGCTTGTGCTCGGTCTCGAACGCCGCCTCGAGCTTGACCAGGCGCTGGAAGATGTCGTTGGCCTTGGAGTCGTCCCCGCGCTCCAGGTAGGTGAGCCCCAGGCCGAAGTTGGCGCGCACGTTCTCCTCGTCGATGGTCAGCGCGTGGTTGAACTCCAGCTCCGCGCTGAACATCTCGCCCTTCTCCCGGTGCTTCTCCCCCTCCACCACGGCCATGTTCATCTCCCGCATCTTGGGATAGACCGTGTTGACGTAGAACTCCGGCTCCGGGGAGAACTTTTCCAGGAATTCGTCCTTGGAGACCCTGCGCTTGGGGCCCGAGGGCACGTAGTTCACGTTGAGGGGCTGGATATCGATTTCGCCGGTGTCGGTCTCGTCCACCATCCAGTACGTCTTCTTCACGGTCTTGCGCACCGTGGTGCCGGTGCCGACCTTGGAGATGATCTGGGTGGAGAAGACGCCGTTGATCTTGTCGTGCTTCTTCTCGCCGTTGGGGGCCCCGGTACCCGTGGGCGTGGTCGTTTCGTCCATGCTGCTCTCCCTGTCCGCGTTATAGACACGCACCGCGGATTTGTTCAAGCATGGCCCGGGCCGCTGCCGCAGGGTCCGCGGCGCGGGTGATGGGCCGGCCGGCCACCAGGAAGTCCGCGCCCGCGACCGCGGCCTGGGCCGGGGTCATGGTGCGGCGCTGGTCGCCGGCGTCCGCCCCGGCCGGGCGGATGCCCGGGGTGAGGCAGAGGAAGCCCGGGCCGCAGGCGTCCTTGATGGCCCGGGCCTCGTGTCCGGAGCAGACCACCCCGTCCAGGCCCTCGGCCTTGGCCAGGCGGGCCAGGTCCGGGACCAGGCCCGCCGGGTCCCCGGCCCCGGGCAGGGGCAGGTCGCCGGGCCCCATGCTGGTGAGCACGGTGATGCCCAGGAGCAGCGGCCTGGGGAACCCTTCGGCCGCGGCGTCCTCCCGGCCCTCCAGGGCCGCGGCCAGCATCCGCGCCCCGCCCAGGACGTGCACGTCGGCCATGGCCGCGCCCAGCCGGGCCGCGGAGCGCACCGCCCCGCGCACGGTGTTGGGGATGTCCAGGAACTTGAGGTCCAGGAACACCTTCCTCCCGCTTCCGGCCAGGCCGCGCACCACCTCGGGCCCGGCCGCGGTGAAGAGCTCCAGGCCCACCTTGGCCCAGCACTCGGCGGGCAGGGCCTGGGCCAGCTCCAGGGCCTGGGCCGCGCCGGGCAGGTCCAGGGCGACCACCAGTTCGGGGAGTCGGGGCAGTCCGGGCACGGCGTTTTCCTAGCCCCTTTGCACCAGGATCTCGTCCAGCAGGCCGGGCCGGCAGGCGGGCTTCAGGGTTTCGGCCAGGTAGGCGGCGCGGAACTGGTCGTAGGCCGTGTCCAGGTCGTCGTTCACCACCCAGCAGTCGAATTCCGCGGCCCGGGCGATCTCGCCGGGGGCGTTCTTGAGGCGTTTTGCCACGGCCTCGTCCGCGTCGCTGGCCCGGCCGCGCAGCCGGGCCTCCAGCACCGCCAGGGAGGGCGGCAGGATGAACACGTACAGGCCCAGGCCCAGGTTCCGGCGCAACTGGGCCGCGCCCTGCACGTCGATGTCGAAGAGCACGTCGTTTCCCGCGTCCAGGTTGTCGCGCACCGCCTGCAGCGGGGTGCCGTACAGGTTGCCGTGCACCTCGGCCCACTCGGCGAAGTACCCGGCCTCCCGGCGGCGGATGAACTCGTCGCGGTCCAGGAAGTGGTAGTCCACGCCGTCCCGCTCCCCGTTCCGCGGGGCGCGGGTGGTGCAGGACACGGAATAGCGCAGGGTGGGGAACTCGGCCCGCAACCGGGCGAGCAGGGTGGTCTTGCCCGCGCCCGAAGGCGCGCAGGCCACCAGCACCACGCCCTTGCGGCTACTTGTCATTCTCATCGTCCTCCGAGGCGTAGCGCTGGCCGATGGTCTCGGCCTGGATGGCCGAGAGCACCACGTGGTTGGAGTCGGAGATGATGATGGAGCGCGTCTTGCGGCCCTGGGTGGCGTCCACCAGCCGGCCGGCCTGGCGCGCGTCCTCGCGCAGCCGGCGCATGGGCGAGGAGGAGGGGTTCACGATGGCGATGATGCGGTTGGAGACCACGAAGTTGCCGAAGCCGATGTTGAGCAGTCCCTTGTTCTGCATGGGAGTCCTTCCGTTGTTGTAGAGCGTCCGCTATTCCAGGTTCTGTACCTGTTCGCGGCATTTTTCCAGTTCAGCCTTGAAATCCACCACGATGCGGCTCACCTGGGGGTCCTGTCCCTTGTTGCCGCAGGTGTTGATCTCCCGGAAACACTCCTGGA
>DKEU01000090.1:8483-8663 GCA_002452635.1 Desulfovibrionaceae bacterium UBA6814
GCGGCCAGGCGGGTGAGCTCCTCGGTCACGTCCAGCCGGTCCGAGAGCACCGCGATCTCCTGGATGAGCCGGGACTCGTCCGGCTCCAGGGCGTGGGCGTCCAGCACCTGCTGGATGCGGCTGCGCAGGGCCTCGGCCTTCTCGGCCTTGACCTGGGGCGCGCGCTCCTTGAGCAGGCCG
>DKEU01000090.1:8732-17254 GCA_002452635.1 Desulfovibrionaceae bacterium UBA6814
CTGCTCCAGGGCCTCGGCCAGGGCCGGGTCGGGCTCGGCCCCGCCGTCCTCCCAGAGGAAGGAGTAGCCCATGAGCCGGGTGAGGTCCGGGGCGAACTCCTGCCCCCGGGCCGCGGCGAAGGTGTCCAGCCGGTCCAGCATGGCCGCGGCCAGGGACTCGTTGAAGGCCAGGCCCAGGATGTCCGAGCGGCTGGTCTGCACATTCAGGGACAGCTCCACCCGGCCGCGCGAGGCGTACTCGCGCAGCACCTTTTCCCAACCCGCCTCCAGGCTGCGCACGAAGGAGGGCAGCCGCCACTTGGCGTCCAGGTGCCGGCTGTTGACGCTCTTCACCTCCCAGGACTGGGTGAAGCCTTCCTCCTGGCCGATGAAGCGGCCGAATCCGGTCATGCTGCGCAACATGTGATTCCTTTGGGGGGTCCTTGGGTCATAACATTTCCGGGAAAATTTCTCGCAAATCTCTTTCAGCCGCGTCCCGACTGGTCCCGCGGGGGCAGCAGGCCCAGGGCGGCGAGCCGGTCCCGGTAGCGCTCCCGCAGCCCGAGGAAGAGGCGGTGCATCTCGGGCGAGGCGTAGTCCGGGAAGGTCCAGGGCTGGTTTTGCCAGCCGGTGCGGGTGTACACCAGGGTCAGGTCCGCGTAAATGCCCCGGCCCAGGTACACCCGGTGCGGGAAGTTCTTGCCCGTGGCCAGCACCAGCCGTTCCTGGGTGAGCAGGCCCGGGTCCAGGTTCACCCGCCGGGTCCCGTCGGCCCGGGCATGGGCCGTCTCCAGCCGCACGGTCTCCAGCTTGAGGTCCGCCAGCCGCTCCTGGGGCGCCAGGTCCCGGAAGGCCAGGATGCGCCGTGTCAGCGGCGACCCCATTTCGTCATCATAGTAGGTCGTGTGGGAAAAATCCAGGGGATCGGAGACGAAATCGCACTCCCCGAACACCGGAGCGAGCTCGTCCCGGATATCCGGCCACCACGGCCCCCAATCGGCCGAGAGCACGGACAATACCGCCAGGGCCGGCAGGGGTTCGCGCAGGGTCCTCACGGCGTTTCGTCCGCGGGCTCCACCCGCAGCCCGGACTGGGCCAGGTCCACGGGCCGCACCCGGATGATGGCGCGGGCTTCGGCCCCGGCCGGGACCCGGGTCAGGCGGCAGTCGGCTCCGAACTGGCAGGTGCCCCGGCCCGAGGCCGGGTCCTCCAGCACCATGGCCAGTTCGTCCCGGCCGGCCAGCCGGGCCAGGAACGCGGCCTTCTTGCGGCCGGCCAGCTTGCGCAGGATGGCGGCGCGCTCTTTCTTCATCTCCGGGGAGAGTTGGCCCGGCAGGTCCGCGGCCGGGGTGCCGGGCCGGGGGGAAAAGGGGAACACGTGGGAGTAGGTCAGGGGCAGGGCCTCCACCAGGGCGCGGGTCTGGGCGAACTCCGCGTCGCTCTCGCCCGGGAACCCGGTGAGCAGGTCCGCGCCCAGGCCGAACAGGGGCCAGGCCCGGCCCAGCCCGGCCAGGAAGTCCAGGATGTCCGAGGGCCGGTAGTGGGCGCGGTTCATGCGGCCGAGCACCGCAGGGCTGCCGGCCTGCAGGGAGAGGTGGAGCTGCGGGCAGGCCAGGCGCGAGGCCGCCAGGGTGTCCAGGGCCTCGGTTCCGAGCTGGCCCGGGTCCAGGGAGGACAGGCGTAGCCGGGCGAGCCCTGCCCACTCCGGCCCCAGTCGCTCGTCCAGGAAGCGCAGTAGCCCCCAGAAATTGCGCTTGCCCGCATGGTACTGGCGCAGGTTGATGCCCGAGAGCACCAGCTCCCGCCAGCCGCCGGCCAGCAGCCGGGCGCACTCGGCCAGCACGTCCTCGGGGTCGCGGCTCACCGCCCCGCCCCGGGCCAGGGGTACGATGCAGTACGTGCATCCGTGCGAACACCCGTCTTGCACCTTCACCTGCGCCCGGGCGCGCGGGGAGGCCGTGACGCTGAAGCTAGGGTAGGCGCGCCGGCCGAGCCGGGGAGTGGGAGCAGTCGGGAGAGGCTCCGCCGCAGGCCCTGCCGTCCGCGGCGAGGAGGGTTTCTGCTCTGGACAACGCTCCATGCGCCGCGGGATTTTTGGGGATTCCCCCTCGGGGGGAGTGTCGGACGTGGCGGCAGGCGGGAGCACAGAGGAAGGCGTTGCATCAGGGCATGCCGCGGGCTGTGCTGTCCGCAGCGAGGAGGGCGACTGCCCCGAACCGGGCTCCGTGCGCCGCGGGGTTGAAGAGGAATCTCTTCCGGATGGTGAACCGGTGGTGGTGTCGGGTGCAGCCTCGGGGCCTGGGACAGACTCTTTGCCGTGATGCGATGAAATCGTGTTTTCAAAAGCCGCGGCGTCGGGGCAAGTGGCGGAGCCGGCGGCTGCACCCNNATCGGCGGCGGAACCTGTAGCTTTTCCCGCCGCGGCCCGTGCAAGCTTGGGGGAAGTCGCTGAACTGGTTTTTCCCTCGATCGAGATCGGAAGTATTCTCGCCGCGGCGTCGGGGCAAGCGGCGGAGCCAGCGGATGCACTCGCCGCGGCCTCCGCAGGCCCATCAGAGCGCGTCCGCAAGTCCCCCAACGGCACGCCGGCCAGGAGCCGTTCCTTTTCGGCCTGGGGCACGATGCAGTCCACCCCGGCGATGGCCTCCACCTCCCCGCGCACGGCCTGGGCCGCGCACCCGGTGACCACGATGCGGGCCCCGGGGTTCACCCGCCGCACCTTGGCCACCAACTGGCGCAGGTCGGCCAGGGCCCCGGCGGTCACGGCGCAGGAGTTCACCACCACCACGTCGGCTCCGGCCGGGTCCGCGGCCTCGGCGCAGCCCTGGCCCAGCCAGGCCTCGCGCAGGGACTGGGACTCGTACTGGTTCACCTTGCAGCCCAGGGTGGCGAGATGGAAGCGGGTCACGGCGCAGCCTCCGTGATCTCCGTGCCGGGGCCGCCCCAGGCCTTGGCGATGACGCCCCCGGCCAGCACCGCGCCGTCCGGCGCGTACAGGGCCGCCACCTGGCCCGGCGCGGGCAGGGAGCGGGGCGCGGCAAAGGTGAGGAGCAGGGCTGCGCCGTCAAACGTCGCGGTGCAGGGCTTGGCCTGCTGGCGGTAGCGGATGCGGCACAGGGGCTCGGCCGGCCAGCGCTCGGGCCGGACCAGCAGGTTCACCGACCCGGCCACGCAGCCCGCGGCCCAGGCCTCGCGCGCCGGGCCGGCCAGCAGGGCGTTGCGCTGCGGGTCCTTGTCCAGCACGTAGAGCGGCTCCGAGTGGGCCACGCCCAGGCCGCGGCGCTGGCCCGGGGTGTGCCGCCACAGGCCGCGGTGCCGGCCCAGTTCGTTGCCCTCCTGGTCCAGGATGGGGCCGTCGCCGGGTAATTCGATGCCCAGGCCCGGGGCCTCGCGCTCCAGGAACGCGCAGTAGTCGTCGTCGGGCACGAAGCATATCTCCTGGCTTTCCGAGGGGATGGGCGGAGTCAGGCCGCGCGCGGCCAGCAGGCCCGGCACGTCCTGCTTGTGGATTTCACCGAGGGGAAACACCGCCCGTTTCAGCCGGTCGCGCGGCACCAGGGAGAGGAAATAGCTCTGGTCCTTGGCCGGGTCCGCGCCCCGGGCCAGGGTGCGGCCGTATTCGGGATGGTCCGCCATGCGCGCGTAGTGCCCGGTGGCCAGGCGGTCCGCGCCGCGGGTGCGGGCGTGGTCGAAGAGCAGGCCGAACTTCATGCCCGGATTGCAGGCCGCGCAGGGATTGGGCGTGCGGCCGGCCGCGTAGGCCTGGACAAACGGTCTGATGATGCGCTCCCGGAACGCGGAGGACAGGTCCACCGCACGGAACTCGACCCCCAGCCTGGCGCACTGCGCGGCCAGGGCGTCCACCCGCGCCCGCGCCGCCGCATCCGGCGGCAGGAAGTGCGCGTGCAGGGCCAGCACCTCCTCCCCGGCCTCCTTGAGGAGCGCCAGGGCCAGGAGGGAATCCATGCCCCCGCTGACCGCCACGGCCACGCGCATGCCTGCTCCTTGCCTGCTAGGCAAGACCCCTGGGTTCGCCCAGGCCGGGCAGCGCGCTTTCGAGCTGCGCGGCCACGGACAGGAGCAGGTCTTCGCTGAAGGCCGGGCCGAAGAGCTGCAGGCCCACGGGCAGGCCGCTGTCCCTGCCCAGGCCCGCCGGGAGGCACAGGCCGGGCAGACCGGCCAGGTTCAGGCTGATGGTGAAGATGTCCATGAGGTACATCTGCAAGGGGTCCGCGGTGAGGGAGCCCAGCTTCCAGGCGGGCACGGGCGAGGCCGGGCCGGCGATCACGTCGCAGGACGCGAAGGCGGTCAGGAAGTCCTGGCGGATCAGGCGGCGCACCTGGGCGGCCTTGCGAAAGTAGGCGTCGTAGTAACCGGCCGAGAGCACGTAGGTGCCCAGCATGATGCGGCGCTGCACCTCGTCTCCAAAACCTTTGGACCGGCTGGCCACGTACATGTCGATGAGCTCCTGGGCCTCGGTGTCCCGGAATCCGTAGCGCACCCCGTCGAACCGGGCCAGGTTGGAGCTGGCCTCGGCCATGGCCACGATGTAGTAGGTGGCCACCGCGTACCTGGTGTGGGGCAGGGCCACGGGAACCGGCGTGGCGCCGAGCTTCTCGGCCGCGGCGATGGCCCCGCGGCAGGCGGCCTCCACCTCGGGGTCCAGGCCCTCGCCCCAGTACTCGGCGGGCAGGCCGATGCGCAGGCCTCCCAGGTCGGTGCGGCTTTGGATAGCCGCCTGATAGTCGGAAACCGGACGGTCCGCGCTGGTGGAGTCCGCCGGGTCGTGCCCGGCGATGGCCTGGAGGATGGCGGCGCAGTCGCCGACGGTGCGGGCCAGGGGGCCGATCTGGTCCAGGCTGGAGCCGTAGGCCACGCACCCGAAGCGCGACACCCGGCCGTAGGTGGGCTTGAGCCCCACGCACCCGCAGAAGGACGCGGGCTGGCGGATGGAGCCGCCGGTGTCCGTGCCCAGGGCGCCGAAGGCCTGGCGCGCGGCCACGGCCGCCGCGCTGCCGCCGCTGGACCCGCCGGGCACGCGCTCGGTGTCCCAGGGGTTGCGGGTGGGCGCGAACGCGGAATTTTCCGTGGACGAGCCCATGGCGAACTCGTCCATGTTGGCCTTGGCCACGATGACGGCCCCGGCTTCCCGGAGCTTTTTGATGACAAAGGCGTCGTAGGGCGGGACGAAGTTCTCCAGGATACGCGAGCCGCAGGTGGTGCGAAGATTCTTGGTGCAGATCACGTCCTTGATGGCCAGGGGCACGCCCCACAGGGGCTGCTTGGGATCCGGGCCGGCGGCATCCAGGGCCTGGGCCTGGGCGCGGGCCTCGTCCGCGGGCACGGCGAGCAGGGCGGAGAGCCTGGGCTCGGTGGCCGCGATGCGGTCCAGGCAGGCGTCCACGGCCTGGGCCGCGGTGGTGCGGCCCGCGGCCAGTTCGTCCCGGAGCCGGGTCAGGGTCAGGCTGGTGAGGTCGGACATTTGCGGCTCCCCTACACGATTTTCGGAACGATGAAGAAGGTCCCGTCGGTGCGGGGGGCGTTGGCCAGGATCTCGGCGCGGTCGAAGTCCTTGCGCACCACGTCCTCGCGCAGGGCCGAGGCGTTTTCCACCGGGCTGTACAGGGGCTCCACCCCGGCGGTGTCGGCCTGGCCCAGCTCCTCCATGTAGCCCAGGATGTCGTTGAACTGGCCGGCGAAGGCCGCCAGCTTCTCGTCGGGAAGGGACAGCCGGGCCAGCTTGGCGATCTTGGCCACGTCGTCGGGCGTGAACTGCATGCTCGTCTCCTTGAAGGCGTCAGTCGTCGACCCGGGGGGCCGGGGTGAGGGAGTCGGACTCGCCGCTTGCCGGTTTGCCGGCCGCCTTGGCCGCGGCCTTGGCCTGCATCTCCTCGATGATCTTCACCCGGGCCGCGTGGCGGCGTTCGCTGCGCTCCATGTTTGCCTGGAAGGCGGTCAGGTCCAGCGGGGTCATGCCCGCGCTGGAGGGCTGGAACAGGAACAGGGACTGGCTGGCCTTGCCCGAGGCGTCCCAGGCCAGAGGGGCCATGCTCCAGTCCAGGCCCCTGCCCTGAAATGATGCCTGGGCCAGGGCCGTGTTCACGTCGGCCGGGGACCAGGCCGGGGGCAGGGGGGGCAACAGCGCGGAAAAGCGCACGAAGTCGAAGCCCAGGGCGGTCCAGAAGTCGGGCGCGCCCAGGCCCTGCTTGTCCATGGTGGCGGCCAGGGCGCGGGCCCCGGGCGCGGGGTTCTCGGGCCAGAAGGCCGCGGGGAAGGCGGCCAGCCGGAAGTAGCCGATCTCCATCTCCTTGAGCGGCGTGATGTTCTGGGCCCACAGGCTGGGGCCGAGCAGCACCATGCGCTCCTCGTCGTAGAAGAAGAACTGCGGGGCCAGGGCCTGGGCCTGGGACCAGCCGTCCGGCAGGAACACGGCGCGGAAGGCCGGCTCCGCGGGCAGGGGCGGAACCTTGCCGCCCCCCTTCTTGGCGCCCAGGAACAGGCGCACGGCCTCGCCCCACTTCTGGGGCTCCCGGGGCGGGTAGGAGGCGGTCTTGAGAATGCTGCCGCCCTGGGCGGCAACGGCCTGGCGGAATTCGTCGGCCAGCTTGCTGCCGTACGGCTCCTCCGGGTGCAGCACCGCCAGGCTGCCCACGCCCAGGTCGGTGACGCAGAGCCGGGCCAGGGTGCGCACCTGGTCGCCGATGCCCGGGAAGAAGCGCCAGGCGTCCTGGCCCTCCACCGCCTCGGCCAGGCCGGCCAGGAAGGCCATGACCGGCAGCCGGCGGTTGAGGCCCGCGGCGGCGAGGGAGCGGAAGCGCTCGGCGCGCAGCGGGCCGCCCACCAGCTTGGTGTCCGGGGGCAGGTTGGCCAGGTTGTTCGGCCATTCCGGGGATTCGGTGTTCACGGCCACGATGTCCACGCCCGCGCCGTGTCCGGCCATGTCCCATTGGGCCGCGGCCGCGCCGCGCAGCACCTTGAACCCGAAGTCCGCGTACGGGCCGGTGAGGGGCAGGGCCAGGGCCAGGGTGTGGGAGGGGCCGGCGTGGGTGGCCAGGATCTGGCGGGTCAGGGCGTCCACCAGGCCGGTGTCGGCCAGGGTGCCGTTCTGGGCCAGGAGGTTCAGGCTCTGCAGGGCCGCGGGCAGTTGGGCCGGGTCCTGGGCCTGGCGGCGGGCCTGCTCCAGGGTGACGAGCGCGCCGGGGAAGGCCACCGGGTCGGGTGCGGCCTGGGCCAGGGAGGCGAGGATGCGGTCCTCCACCGCGGCCAGGTCGTTGGCCAGGCCGGCCTCCAGTTCGGCCCGGGGCGAGGGCCCGGGGGCCTGGGCCGGGGCTGGGGCCGGAGTCTGGTCTGGGGCCGGGGCAGCGGCCTGGTCCGGGGCCTGGGCGTAGAACGCCGCCAGGCCGGCCATGGCCATGTCGGCCTGGCCGGTGAGCCAGCGGGACCGGGCCAGGGCCAGGGCCGCGCGCATGCGCAGGTCGTAGGGCTGGGTGGGGTCGCCCGAGAGCACGGCCAGCCCGGCCATGGCGTCCTCGCGCCGGCCGGCGTCCCACAGGGCGCGGGCGCGTCGGCGGTGGAAGTCCCAGGAGTCCGCGGCCCCGGGCGTCACCTTGGCCAGGCGGTCCAGGGCGTCCAGGGCCAGGCGGGGGTGGTTGTTCTCCAGGGAGGCGGCGGCCAGGCGGGTGAGGGCCGTGGCCTGGTCCGCGGTCGAAAGGTCGCCGCGGTCCAGGAGCAGCCGGTAGAGGCGTTCCGCCTCGGCGTGGTTGCTGGCGCGCCAGGCGTTCTCGGCCGCGGTCCAGGGGTCCTGGGCCGGAGCCGGGGCCGGGGCCGCGGGGGCCTCCTGCTGCTTCTGCACCCGGGGCACCTGCACCGGGATGACTTTCTTCTCGCAGCCGGCCAGGGCCAGCGCCAGGGCCAGCAGGGCCAAGGGCAGGAGCAGCCGGGCTGCGGCGGATGTGCGGAAACTGGGGTTCATGGGATCAGCCTTGCATGAGGGGGATTCCCGGGCGTCCGAGGCCATTCAAAGGAAAACGGCCTGGCCGCTGCCGCGGACAGGCCGTTCCTATACCGTAGGGGCCTTTGCCCTGCAAGGGCTAGACCTCCTTGTACTCGGCGTCCACCACGTCGTCGTCGGAGCGGGGGGGCTGCTGGCCGCCGCCGGGGCCGCCGGCCTCGGGGCCCTGGGGTCCCGCGCCGTCGCCGCCGCTCTTCTGGGCGTAGAGCTGCTCGGCCAGCTTGTGCGAGGCCTGGGCCAACTCGTCGAACTTCTTCTCGATCTCGGCCGCGTCGTCGGACTTCATGGCCGCCTTGAGCGCCTCCACCTTGCCCTCGATCTCGCCGCGCAGCACCGGGTCGAGCTTGTCGCCCAGGTCGCGGATGGACTTCTCGGTGGTGTAGACCATCTGGTCGGCCTTGTTGCGGGCCTCGATCAGGGCCTGCTTCTTCTTGTCGTCCTCGGCGTGGGACTCGGCGTCCTTCATCATCCGGTCGATCTGCTCCTTGGACAGGCCCGAGGAGGCGGTGATGCGGATGGACTGCTCCTTGCC
>DKEU01000074.1:0-25731 GCA_002452635.1 Desulfovibrionaceae bacterium UBA6814
AGCTTGTAAGGCTGGCGCTCTCCCAACTGAGCTACCCGCCCAGCCCGAGCTCCCCCACAACGGGGAAGCACTCTTTAAACTTCCCCCCCTGACTTTGTCAACGAGATTCCAGGGCATCTGGAAAAAAAACCGCGATGGCCCCGAAATCCTTTTCCCATGCGGCCATACAGGGGGTGGCCCCGGTCCCTGGGGACCAGGAAACGAGCCGCCGGGGCCGGGACCCGAGGGTCCCGCCCCGGCGGCGTTCTATGGTTCATTCCATCCGGCCCAGGGGCCGGAATCCCGGCCTCGGCCTACTTGCCCCGCACGTGGCATTCGCCACAGGCGTTGGGGCCCTTGCCGGCCTTCTCGTGACAGCCCTGGCACTGGCGATGGTAGGCCCGCATGAGCGGGGTGCCCTTGGCCCCCTTCACCGTGTGGCAGTCGGCGCAGGGAGTGCCTTCGCTGCTCTCGCCCTTGGCCAGTTTGCCCTTGTCGTCCACCCCGTGGTGGCAGACGATGCAGTCCTCGATCTTGGCCTTCTCGTTGTGCTCGTCGTGCTTGAACACCGCAGCCGGCCGCTCGGGCGCGCCGAAGGCCGTGCCCTCGATCTTCACCATGTCGTCCTGGGCCACGGCCACGACGGCCAGGAGGCAGAGGGCGGCCAGCACGGTCAGAGCGGCGGCAATCTTGTTCATGGTCATGAGGTTGCCCCTTTTCTTCATGGTTGGCGCCCCCTACTCGGCCTCGGGCTTGTCCATGTATTCATAGATGATGTCACCCAGGAACTTGAGCTTGAGCGGCAGATGGTAGGTATGGATGATGTCGTCCAGGCCGCCGTGGCAGTTGTGGCAGGGGGCCACGATGGTGGTCACGCCCTGGTCCGCCACGCGGGCCAGCTGCTCGGCCTTCCACTCGTTGGACATCACCCGCTTGGTCTTGAACGGCGGGCCGCAGTTGATGACGCCGCCGCCCGCGTTGCAGCAGATGTTGTACTCGCGGTTGGGGGTCATCTCGATGAGCTCCTGGCAGAAGACCCGGGTCACGTGCCGGCCGTACTCGTGCAGGCCGCGGCCGCGCACGGTGTTGCAGGGATCGTGGAAGCTCACCTTTTCCGGGTACTTCTCCCGGCATTTCAGCTTGCCCTCGGTGATGAGCTCGGAGAAGTACTGGATGGAGTGGATCATGGGGATGGGCGGCATCTTCCAGCCCACCCAGCGGTTGCCCACGTCGTACACCGAGCGGAAGGCGTGGCCGCACTCGCCCATGACGATCTTCTTGGCCTTGAGCTTCATGGCGGATTCGTAGTGGTACTTCTTGATCCGGCCCATCATCTCGAAGTCGCCGGTGAACATGCACATGTCCGAGTTGTCCCACCCGGGGTTGGCCGGGAAGGTGAAGTCCACTCCCGAATTGTGGAAGATGGCCGCGGCCTGGTAGATGAGCTGGGTGCGGAACTTGGGCTCCGGCCCGATGACCGAGTAGTAGACCTCGGCCCCCTCCTTGTCCACCGGGATGCGGATATCGGCGAACTCGTCGCGGGCCTCGTCCTCCTGCCACTGCAGGGAGTCGATCCACTCGTCGTCCTTCACCCACATCTGGTTCATGGTGGCGGCGTGGGAGTGGGCCGTGTCCTGGATGTAGAGCGGGGTCATGCCCAACAGGTGGCACATGCGCCGCACCGAGCTCATGAGGTAGCCGATGTCGATGCCGAAGGGGCAGTACTGCAGGCAGCGCCGGCAGAGGTTGCACTCGGTGGAGGCGATGACCGACATCTCGTGCACCTCGGCCGGAGTGAGCCGGCCGTCGCGCTCCAGGATCTTCCAGATGGTGCGCTTGACCTTGCCCACCGGCGAGTACTTGGGATCCTTGCTGTTGGACATGTAGTGGTGGCACGCCTCGGAGCACAGACCGCAGTGCACGCAGGTCTGCACGTAGGTCTTGAGCCGGGCGCCGCCCTCGGTGGCCAGCCACTTCTTGACGACCTTCTGGATGTGCTCCTCGGTGAGGTTCTTTTCCGCACGGTCCAGGTTGGCGTCTTCGATGGTGGTATAGTCGTATTTCCCGGCAGCAATGTCCTCTTGCTGCTTGGCCTTGACCTTCTCCACCCAGGTACGGGTGTCCTCGGCGGCGGCGGGTGCTTCAACTTCGCTCATGGGGGACTCCTTTACCAGTCCTTGATCTGGCGCACGGCCCCGAACTCCGAGGCGGTGTAGCCGCGCACGAACAGGGCGTAGATGGCGTGGGCCAAGCGGGTGAAGGGCAACAGGGCGAGCATCAGTTCGCCGGCCAGCATGTGCAGGGTGACCCAGGTCTTGTAGTCGCCCACCTGATGGTAGGCCAGCACGCCCGTGAGGAAGGGCAGGGCCACCACCGCCAGGATGAAGAAGTCGTTGCCGCTGGTCACGAACTTCACCTGGGGCAGCGTGACGCGGCGCAGCAGGAAGAAGATGCATCCCACCAGCACGGCAAAGGCCATCACGTCCGCCGCGGCGTCGGGCAGGGTGGGCCACAGGCCCACGTTCCAGGCCGTCTCGAACATGACCACGTGGGCCAGCAGGAAGATGGGGCTTACCAGCAGGCACACGTGGAACACCCAGGTCACGATGGCCATCACCGGGTTCAGCCGCGCGTTGAAGCTGCCCAGGGGCAGTATCCACCAGTAGAAGGCCGACTTGAGCGCGTGCTTCCAGCTCCAGTACTCGTAGACGTAGCCGTCCTTCTGCCTGGCCAGGAGCGCCATCTGGGAGAACTTGTAAAACGAGCCGCCAATGCACAGCACCAGGGCCAGCCAGACCAGGGGACCGCTAGCCAGATTGTAGAGACCGTCTATCATGGCGTGCCCCCCTTATGCCTTGAAGTCGGCCACGGGCACGACCCGGCGCACCAACCATCCGTCCTCGATGACGGTGATGAGCACCTTGGTCGAGCACGGGCTGAACACCGGGGCGCAGGCCGCGGTGAATCCCGAGCCGAATTCGCGGCCGTCCACGGCCACGGTGTACTTGCCGCCCCGCTCCACCTTGGCGGCCACGTGCGCGCCGTCCGGGCTGAACACCGGGGCCCAGGCCATGTCGTAACGGCCGGGCCAAGCCACGTCGTCCACCACCACGGCGAACTTGCCGTTCTCCTTGCCCAGGCAGACCGCGCGAGCGCCGTCCGGGCTGAAGCACGCCTCCTCGACGTAATCGCCGAAGGTGGTGCGCCAGGCCTTGTCGTCCAGGGCCAGGGTCCAGCGGCCGAAGGCCGGGCTCACGATGGCGCCCAGGCGCTTGCCGTCGGCGCTGAAGAACTGGTGCCAGCACTGGGCGAACGAGGACTTCCAGATGGGCTTGCCCCCTGCGGCCAGGGTCCACTTGCCGGCGATGCGCACCGGCGCCACGGCCCTGCCGTCGGCCGGCGAGATGGCCGGAGTCCACACGCAGGAAAAGGTGGCCGGCCAGGTCTTGCCGTTCTCTGCAATGGAATATTCATAAAGGTTGAGGCGAACCTCGGCGGCCAGGCGGGAGCCGTCGGCCGAGAAGGCCATGCTGAAGACGTTGACGTAGCGATCCGACCAGGTCGTCCCGTCAACGGCCACGCCGAAGATGCCCTCCTGGAATTTCGCCACCTCGGCCTGGCCCAGGGGTTCGACCTGGACCGCAGCCGCGGAGTGGGACCCGTCCGGACTCAGGGTAAAATGGTTGGCGTTGGGGTACAGGGTCTCCCAGGGGACGTTGTCCACCACCATGCCGTATTCCCCGTCTTGTTGGATGGCCGCAGCGATATGCGCTCCGTCCCTGGAGAACTGGGTGTTCCAGATGGCCCCGTAGGTGTCCCATGCCTCCCCGTCCACCAGCATGGTCCATTCCATGTCATTGGCCAGGGCGGTGATCCGGCCATCCGGCGAAAAGCGCGGATACCAGATGCGGGAATAAGTTCCCTCGCCCAGGGCGCCGTTGACGCACAGGCCGTACTCCCCGTCCAGGAAGGCCACCCGGGCCAGGCGCTCCCCGTCTGGGCTGACCTGCGGCTCCTCGAGCCAGACGGCTTCGCCGTCACAGGCGTCTGCCTGGACCACGCGTTTAACCGGCGTGTTCCAATCCCAGGATGTGATGTCCACGTGTTCCCTCCTTTGCCGCTCTGGGGCAAGTGTTTCCGCATGAATGCGGACCCGATACCAAAAACCCCCGCCGGATGCAATTTCAATGTTTTAAAAATTGAATACCATTTACGTCTAGAATACTTTCATAGTGAAAGGCAACGCAAAATTCAAATTCATACATCATAGGTCCGAAATTATTCCTACCAACTAAATGGGATGAAAATCCATGGGAATTCCGCAAGTTCCATGCCCTGCGCGCCATGCGTCACAGTAGAATGCTCGGAATCGATCCGCCCTGCCCCGGACAAGGAGGGCGGAACGGACGGATGCGGACGCAGGCTCCAGACAACCGGACAAGACGATTGCCTGCGAGCCGTGAAGCGGCTATAACTTTGGACTGTTGCCGCTGCGCGGGCGAGCCGCGCCCGTGCGGCGCCGCCTGCGACGCGGGCTCGCACGCATCCGAAGCAAACCAAGAGGAAGTTCCATGAGCCAGAAGATACTGATCGTGGAGGATGAGGTTCACATCCGCACCCTGCTGGAACAGGCCCTGGAGGAACTCGAGGACGAGCACAACGTGGAGGTGCTCTCCGCGGGCGACGGGGAGGAGGGCCTGGCCATGATCCGCCAGCACCGGCCCCAGGTGGTCTTCCTGGACATCATGATGCCCAAGGTCAACGGCTACGAGGTCTGCCGCACGGTGAAGAAGGACCCCGAGCTCAAGGACACCATGATCGTCCTGCTCACGGCCAAGGGCCAGGAGGTGGACCGCAAGAAAGGCCTGGAGCTGGGCGCCTACGACTACATGACCAAACCCTTCGATCCCGACGAGCTGGTGGAGCTGGCCCGGGAACTCCTGCGCGTGGTGGACTAACCCCGGAAGCCCCGTGCTCCCTGCCTACGCCCTCGGCCGGCTGCTCAAACCCGGCTTCCTGCGCGGCTTTCTCTCGGACGCCCTGGCCGGGGTCCCGGACACGGTCTTCATGGCCATCCTGGACAGCGCCGGAACCATGCTGGCCTGCCGCGGCGTCCTGCCCGCCGACCTGCGGCCCGCCCCGCCCCATGTCCACGCCTTTCCCCTGGGCCTGAACGGCGCGCCCCTGGGCCAACTCCTGGCCGGAGGGCACGAGGTCCTGGCCCCGGCCCTGGGCCTGGCCGTATCCCGCTCCCTGGGCGAGATCATGGCCCGGGAGGCCACCCGCCGCGCCCTGGGCGAAGAGACCCTGGAGCTGTACCGCGAATCCGCCCTGACCAACCGGGCGGTGCTCAGCCTGAACCTCTCCATGCGCCTGCCCGAGGTGGCGGCCGCACTTCTGGCCGAGTGCCAGGAGGGCTTCGCCCCGGCCGAGTGCGGCATGGTCTTTCTCATGAACCCGGACACCGGCCGGGCCGAACTGTTCGACAGCTACGGCACCCTGCCCCGGGGCCGCCTGGCCCGGCTGCCCCAGTCCGCGCTGTTCGCCGACGTGACGGCCGGGGGCAAGGGCGAGATCGTCAACGACCTGGCCGCCGACCCCCGCTGGGCCGGGGAGGTGCCGGAGCTCACCGCGCTCCTGCTCCTGCCCCTGGAGTCCTCGGGCCACCCCCTGGGCGCCCTGGCCTTGGGCGAGACCCGCGGGGCGCGGCCCTTCCAGTCGGTGCACCTGAAGCGGGTACGCACCCTGACCTCGGTGGCGGGCATCGCCATGTCCAACGCCATCCTCTTCGGCCGGGTGCAGGAGGTGCTCACCTCCCTGATGCAAACCATGGCCACGGCCATCGACTCCCGGGACCACTGCACCGCGGGCCACTCCCACCGGGTGGCGCGCTACGCCCAGGGGCTCATGCACTTCGCGGCCCTGGAGCTGGAGCCGGACGCCAACTTCGCCGAATCCGACCTGCAGGAAATCTACTACGCCGGGCTCCTGCACGACGTGGGCAAGATCGGGGTGCGCGAGGAGGTGCTCACCAAGGCCACCCGTTTGCCCGCCTCGCACCTGGAGCTCATCGGCATGCGCCTGGCCCTGTGGGGCCAGATCGAGAACCAGCCCTGGGAGGACATCTACGCCTCCCTGGAGCGCATCAATCGGGCCTACGACCTGTCCGAGACCGACGTGGAGCTCATCACCGCCTGCGCCGGGCTCAAGGTGCAGGTGGCCGGCCGCTCCCTGGCCCTGGTCGATCCCGAGGAGCGGCACAGGCTGCTCACGCCCCGGGGCAACCTCACGCTCGAGGAGTGGGAGGAGATCAAGCGCCACCCGGTGGAGAGCCACCGCATCCTCAAGAACATCCCCTTCACCGGGTTCTTCCCCAACCTGCTCAGCATGATCCTGCAGCACCACGAGCGGCTGGACGGCTCGGGCTACCCCCTGGGCCTCTCCGGCGACGCCATCCTGCCCCAGAGCCGCATCCTGGCCATCGTGGACGTGTTCGACTCCCTGCGCCGGGACCGGCACTACAAGAAGGCGCTCTCCCAGGAGCTGGCCCTGAAGATCCTCCAGGAGGAGGCCCTGCTGGGCAAGCTGGACCAGCCCCTGGTGGAGGTCTTCGTGCGCCACATCGAGGCCATCGAGAAGACGGTCGATCTCGACACCAGCCTGCCCGCCTGCGAATTCCTCCAATAGCCCCTATCGCAGTTTCGCCTTGAAACAAGGCGCAAAGCTGAAATAATGGGACATTATTTCAGCAAACTGCATAAGAGCATCTAAACTTTTTCAAAGTTAAGATGCTCTAATCCAGCGTGCGGCGGTAGCGCGCCACCCCGATCACCAGCACCACGGCCAGGAACGCGGCCAGGGGCCACAGGTGCGTGGCCGCCTCGGCCAGGCCGTTGCCCTTGAGCAGGATGCCCCGCACCAGGCGCAGATAGTGGGTGAGCGGCAACACCGAACCCACGGCCTGGGCCCACTGGGGCATGCCCCGGAAGGGGAACATGAATCCCGAGAGCATGATGTTGGGCAGGAAGTAGAAGAAGGACATCTGCACGGCCTGCAACTGGTTCCTGGCCAGGGTGGAGAAGGTCACGCCCATGGCCAGGTTGGCGGCGATGAACACGAAGGAGAGCACGAAGAGCAGCGTGAGGCTGCCCTGGATGGGCACCTGGAACAGGTACTTGGCCGCCACCACGATGAGCCCCATCTGCATGTAGCCCACCATGATGTAGGGCACGATCTTGCCCAGCATGACCTCCACCGGCCGCACCGGGGTGGAGAGCAGGTTCTCCATGGTGCCGCGCTCCCGCTCCCGGGTGATGGCCAGGCCGGTGATGATCACCAGGGTCATGGTCAGCACCACGCCCATGAGCCCGGGCACGATGTTGTAGCGGGTCTCGGCCTCGGGGTTGTAGCGCGGGTGCACCCGCACCTCCACGGGCCCCGCGGCGGCGGCCAGCCCGGCCAGGGGGCCGCGCAGCTCCCGGGCCAGGGCCTGGTCCACCAGGGCCCGGAACGCGCCCACCGCGCCCGAGGTGGCCGAGGGGTCGGTGGCGTCGGCCTCCAGCAGGAGCACGGGCTGTTGCCCCTTGACCAGGTCCCGGCCGAAGCCCGCGGGCACGGTGAGCACGAACTGCACCCGGCCCAGCCTGAGCAGCTCGTCGGCCTCGGCCTCGCCCGCGCACTCCCGCACCACGTCGAAATACCGGCTGTTGCGCATGCCCGCGGCCACGGCCCGGGAGAAGGGGGACCGGTCCGCGTCCCAGATGGCGGTGGGCAGGTGGCGGGGGTCGGAGTTGATGGCGTAGCCGAACAGGATGAGCTGCATGAGCGGGATGCCCACCATCATGCCGAAGGTCACCCGGTCGCGCCGCATCTGCACGAATTCCTTGGCCACCATGGCCGCGAACCGGGCCAGGGAGAAGAAGCCGGCCACCTCAGTTCACCTCCGCCTTGGCCATGAGGCTGATGAAGACCTCCTCCAGGCTGGACGTGACCTCGGCCACGTCCACCCCGCGCGCCTTGAGCCCGGCCAGGCCGGCCAGCATGGCCTCCCGGTCCCGGCCGCTCACCCGCAGCACGTTGCCGAAGGGCACCACCTGCTCCACCCCGAGCAGGGCGGCCAGCTCCCCGGCCAGGCGCGCGCCGTCGTGGTCCTGCACCTCGAAGGAGACCAGGCCCTGGGCCGCGACCAGCTCCTCCGGGGTGCCCGCGGCCAGGAGATTGCCGTAGGCGATGTAGGCCAGGCGGTGGCAGCGCTCGGCCTCATCCATGTAATGGGTGCTGATGAGCGCGGTGAGGCCCTCGCCGGTGAGGCGGTGCACCTCCGCCCAGAAGTCCCGGCGAGCCTTGGGGTCCACGCCCGCGGTGGGCTCGTCCAGGAGCAGGAGCCGGGGCCGGTGCACCAGGCAGCAGGCCAGGGCCAGGCGCTGCTTCCAGCCGCCGGAGAGCGCGCCGGCCAGGTGGTTGCGGTAGCGCGTGAGGCCCATGCGCTCCATGACCTCGTCCACCGCCTCCCGGCGGCGGGGCACCTGGTAGATGCGGGCGATGAAGCCCAGGTTCTCGGTGACGGTCAGGTCCTCGTACAGGGAGAAGCGCTGGGCCATGTACCCCACCTGGGTCTTGATGCGGTCGCTCTGGCCCACGATGTCCAGGCCCAGGCAGGCCCCGGAGCCCGAGTCCGGCCGCAGCAGCCCGCAGAGCATGCGCAGGAAGGTGGTCTTGCCGCTGCCGTTGGGGCCCAGGAAGCCGTAGATCTCGCCCCTGCCCACCTGCATGGACACCTGGTTGACCACCACCCGGCCGCTGAAGCTCTTGGTCAGGCCCCGGGCGTCGATGATGACCTCGGGCGCGTTCACTGCGCAGCCCCCGCGCCGGTCCCGGGCCGCACCTCCACGGGCTGGCCCGGGTGCAGCCGGGCCGCGGCCGCGGCCTCGGCCCGGGCCTCGACCATGTACACCAGCTTGGCCCGGTTCTGGGCGCTGTAGATGACCGGGGGCGCATACTCGGCCGAGGGCGAGACATAGCTCACCCGGGCGGTGAAGGGCGCCAGCGCGTCCCCGGACACGGAGACCGGAGCGCCCAGGGCCAGGCCGGCCTTGACCGGCTCGGGCACGAAAAAGCGCACCTTGACCCGGGCCGGGGGCAAGAGGGCCAGCACCGCCCCGCCCGCGGGCGCCACTTCCCCGGGCCGCCGGTACACGTCGAAGACCAGCCCGGCCTCGGGCGCGAAGCGCTGCTTCTGGTCCAGGTCCCAGCGGGCCTGGTCCACGGCCGCGCGGCCCGCGGCCACCTCGGCCTCGGCCGCGCGGAGGGCGTCCTCCCGGCCGCCCAGCCGGGCGGTGGCGAGTTGGGCCTGAAGGTCGCGCACCTTGGCCGCGTCGGCCTCGGCCGCGGTGCGGGCCTGGTCCAGCTCTTCCTTCGCAAGCACGCCCTTGGCGTGCAATTCCTCACGACGTGCCGCCTCGGCCTTGGACAGGCCGGCCGCGGCCTTGGCCTCGGCCAGCCGGGCGCGCAGGCTGGCCAGCTCGCTGGGCCGCTGGCCCTTGCCCAGGTCGGCCAGCCGGCTCTCGGCCCCGCGCAGGGTCTCCTCGGCCTGGCGCAGGGCCGCGCGCTCGCGCTCGGCCTCCAGAGAGAACAGCTCCTGGCCCGCGGCCACCTGCTGCCCGGTCTCCACGGCCAGGGTCTCCAGGGTGCCGGCGGCCAGGGGGGCGATGTAGAGATACTCGCCTTCCACGTACCCGTACCAGGCCCCGGAGGGCTCCTCGCCGCAGGCCGCCAGGCCCAGGGCCAGGAGAATCGCCAGGATGCGCAGAGCAGACTTCATTGTGAACACCTCTTCTCTTTTACCGCTTCTCTTTCGCCGGGGCGGCCACGGCCTTGCGGAAGAGCTCCCAGTTCTCGGCCACGGCCCCGGCCAGGTCGAAGGTCCCGCCCGAGAGGAACCAGAGCATGGCGCAGGGCTGGAACGTGCCGAACAGGAGCAGGGCCCCGGATTGCGGGGTGATGTCGCGCCGGATGATCCCCTCCCCCTGGCCCCGGGCCACCAGGCCGGCCAGGCCCGCCACCAGGGACTGCAACAGGTCGTGCAGCTTGGCCTTGAGCGCCGGCTCCTTGCTGTAGACCTCCTCGGAGAACAGGACCCGGGGGATGGCCGAGAACTCCAGCACCAGGGCCACCTGGCGCATGAGCACCACGTGCATGGCCTCCAACCCGTTGGGCGCGGCCCCGGCCGCGGCCAGGTTGCCCAGGATGCGCGAGCGGAACAGGTCCAGCACCGCGCCGAGGATATCGGCCTTGCCTGTGTAGTGGCGATACAGGGCCGACGGGGTGAGCCCCACCAGCCGCGCCACCCGGGCCACGGTCAGGGCCGGCACCCCCTGGCTGGCCACGATGGACAGGGCCGCAGCGGCGATCTGCTCCCGCCGCACCGCGGTGGCCTGCTTGGCTGCGCGCATGGAACCTCCATAAAGTGAATATATATTCACATTAGACGCGTACGCCTCTCCTGTCAACCGGGGTGGCGGAAGCTGTTTTCGGCATTATCTTCCTCCTCATGGACACGCCCCTGCCCCCCCTGCCGGCCACCGCGCCGGACCTGCCCCCTGCCGCAGAGCGCTTCACGGCCCGCGACGGCCTGGTCGAGGACCGGCTCACCGGCCTGCTCTGGCCCCGGGACGCGGCCGCCATCCCCTATCCCCTGGCCTGGACCCAGGCCCTGGACGCGGTGGCCGGACTGAACGCCGCGTCGCACCTGGGCCGCAGCGACTGGCGGCTGCCCAACCGCCGCGAGCTGCGCTCTTTGGTGGACCACGCCGCGGCCCGGCCCTGCCTGCCCGCGGGGCATCCGTTCGCCAACGTGTTCGCGGGCTGGACCTGGACCTCCACGACATCGGCGATGGCCCCGGCCTATGCCTGGCGGGTGCACCTGGCCGGAGGCCGCCTGTTCTACGGCCGCAAGGACGACCCCGGCCTGGCCTGGCCCGTGGCCGGCCCCAGCCTCGTCCTGCCCGCCACGGGCCAGCATGCCTGCTTCGGCCCTGACGGATCGGCCCTGGCCTGCGCCGGCACGGGCCAGGACGGCGAGCTGCGGCACGGGGCCGCCTGGCCCGAGCCCCGGTTCGCGGATCAGGGGCCGGGCGTGCTGGACCGCCTCACCGGCCTCACCTGGAGCCGGGACGCGGACCCGCTGGGCCGGCTGCTCCCCTGGGACGAGGCAGAGCAGGCCGTATCCCGCCTGGATGACGGCGGCTGGCGGCTGCCGAGCATCAACGAGCTGGAGTCCCTGGTGGACGCCGCGGCCCACTCCCCGGCCCTGCCTGCGGGCCATCCCTTCGCCAACGTGCGCGAGGCCTACTGGTCGGCCACGGAAAGCGGCTACGAGGCGGGCTGGGCCTTCTGCCTCTACCTGCACAAGGGCGCGGTGGGCGTGGGCCACATGCCCGGCCCCGAGTTCAGCGCCTGGCCGGTGCGCGCTCGCCCCGCTTGACCGGCTTGACTGGGGGGCGCGGGCCGGACAGTATGCCGCACCGGAGGCAGACATGGGCTACCTGAACCTGGCCGCGGCCGTGGCCGACCTGGAGCGCACCGGGCAGTTGCGCCGCATCGACGCGGAGATCGACCCGCGCCTGGAGGCCGGGGCCATCCAGCGCCGCGCCGCGGCCGCGGGCGGGCCGGCCCTGCTCTTCGCGAACGTGAAGGGCGCGCGCTTCCCCATGCTGGCCAACCTGTTCGGCACCCTGGAGCGCACCCGCTTCCTGTTCCGCGACACCCTGCGCAGCCTGGAGGCGCTGTTCGCGCTCAAGGCCGACCCCATGGAGCTGCTGCGCCGGCCCTGGCGCTATGCCGGCGTGCCCCGGGTGCTGTGGAACACCCGGCCCAGGTCCGTCGCGACAGGCCCGGTGCTGGCCGGCCGCTGCGCCCTGTCCGACCTGCCCCAGGTGGTGTCCTGGCCCAAGGACGGCGGGGCCTACGTGACCCTGCCCCAGGTCTACACCGAGGACCCGGACCGGCCGGGCTTCTCCCGCTCCAACCTGGGCATGTACCGGGTGCAGATTTCCGGCAACGACTTCGTCCCGGACCGCGAGGCCGGGCTGCACTACCAGATCCACCGCGGCATCGGGCCGCACCACGCCGCGGCCCTGCGCCGGGGCGAGGACCTGCGGGTCAACGTGTTCGTGGGCGGGCCGCCGGCGCTGACCCTGGCCGCCATCATGCCCCTGCCCGAGGGCCTGGCCGAGCTGCTCTTCGCCGGGGCCCTGGGCGGGCGGCGGGTGCGCATGGCCCGGCCGGACCGGGGCTTGCCCGTGCTGGCCGAGGCGGACTTCTGCATCCGCGGCCGGGTGCGGCCGGGCCGGAACAAGCCGGAAGGCCCCTTCGGCGACCACCTGGGCTACTACAGCCTGGCCCACCCCTTCCCGGTGCTGGAGGTGGAGACCGTGCTGCACCGGCCCGACGCCGTCTGGCCCTTCACCACCGTGGGCCGGCCGCCCCAGGAGGACACGGTGTTCGGAGCCTTCATCCACCATCTGGTCAAGGACCTGGCCCCCACGGTGTTCCCCGGGGTGCGCGAGGTCCACGCCGTGGACGCGGCCGGGGTGCACCCCCTGCTCCTGGCCGTGGGCAGCGAGCGCTACGTGCCCTTTGCCGAGGAGCGCCAGCCCCAGGAGCTGCTCACCAACGCCATGGCGCTCTTGGGCTCCACCCAGACCGCCCTGTCCAAGTATGTCCTCATCGCGGCCCGGGAGGACGACCCGGCCCTGTCCGCGCACGACGTGCCGGGGTTTTTCCGGCACCTGCTGGAGCGCCTGGACCTGACCCGGGACGCGCACTTCATCACCCGCACCACCATGGACACCCTGGACTACTCGGGCATCAGCCTGAACCAGGGCTCCAAGGCGGTGCTGGCCGCGGCCGGGAGGCCCAAACGCACCCTGGGCGCGCAGCTCCCCGCCCTGCCCGGCCTGCCCCCGGGCTTCGGCGGCGCGCAGGTGTTCGCCCCGGGCATCCTGGTCCTGTCCGGCCCGCCGCACGCCCGGGAGCGCGACCAGCAGGACCCGGCCATGGAGGAGCTGTGCCGCTGCCTGGAGGGCGCGGCCGGCCTGGAGGCCTTCCCCCTGGTGGTGGTGGCCGACGACGCGGACTTCACGGCCGCGAACTGGGACAACTTCCTGTGGGTGGCCTTCACCCGCTCGGACCCGGCCACGGATTCCTACGGCCCGGGAGCCCACGCGCACGCCAAGCACTGGGTGTTCCCCACCTGCCTGGTGCTGGACGCCCGGCTCAAGACCTACCACGCCCCGCCCCTGGAGCCCGACCCCGCGGTGGAGCGCCGGGTGGACGAACTGGCCGCGCCGGGCGGGCCGCTGCACGGCCTGTTCTGATTTCGCCGGGACTTGCCTTTTTCCCGGACAGGGGCCACTATCCCTCATGCCCCGGCTTCCGGCCGGACGTTTCCCCGACACTTCCCGCGCCCTGGGCGCGGAATCATGACCTGGAGGATGCTGACGTGTACAAACTCGTGCTGCTGACCGGCGACAAGGAACAATTGACGATGGTCTCGGACAAGTACCTGGACGTGAAGCTGGCCCTGGAGCGCCACGTGCGCAGCCTGGCCAAGGGCATGATGGAGATCCGCCCGGACCAGCAAAGCCAGAAGGACAAGCCCGCCAAGTCCAAGTAGCGAGGCCCTGCCGCCCGTCCGACGCCGGAGACCGCTGCCGCGGTCCCCGGCGTCTTTGTTTTATGGAGCTACGCCGCGCTGCCGCAGCCGAAGCCGCAGGACGGATCGTCGTCGAAGAACTCCCCGGCCGGGAGATAGTCGTCGAGCCAGCGCGCCGCAGGGTTGCGGGGCAGCATGAGGAGCTCCCCGGACATGCGGGGGTCGGCGGCGCGGTGGTAGCGCATGACCACCTTGTCCCGGCACACGCCCACCACCTCCACCTTGCCCGTGGCGTGGGACATGACCAGCCGCGCCCGCTTGGCCAGGCCCGAAACCCGGGACTGGGCCGTGCTGAACACCGCCAGGCACTCCTCCACCGGCACGGACAGGTGCAGGTTGCCCATCGTGGGCCGGCACACGAACACGTAGTACGGCGAGATGCCGGCAAAGGTCAGGCTGCGGAAGAGCCGGGCCAGGACCGCGGGATCGTCGTTGACCCCGCGCAGGAGCGGGGTCTGGTTGCAGGCGGTCATGCCCGCGGCCAGGAGCCCGTGCACCGCGGCCAGGGCCTCCCGGGACAGCTCCCGGGGGTGGTTGAACTGGGTCATGAGAAAGAACCGCAGATCAGGGCGCACCGTGGCCCGGACCAGGTCGCGCAGGCCCGGGTCGCGCAGGATGCGGCCCGGATCGTAGGCCGGGACCTTGCTGCCGATGCGCACCGCGCGCACGTGGGGAATCTGCGCCACCTGCTCCACGATGGCGGCCAGCCGCCGGGTGGGCAGGGTCAGGGGGTCGCCGCCGGTGAGCAGCACGTTGGTGATCTCCCGGTGCTCCCGGATGTACTCCAGGGCCGGCCGCGGGTCCCGGGCCACCTCGTCGCGGCCCTCGCCGAACAGGCGCTTGCGGAAACAGTGGCGGCAGTAGCCTGCGCAGTTGTCCGTGACCAGGAGCAGGGCGGTGGAGGGGTACTTGTGCTGGAGCCCGGGGGCCCGGGTGTAGGCGGCCTCGTCCGAGGGGTCGGCCCGGCCCCAGGGGGCCAGTTCGTCGGGGTGCGGGACCACGATGCGGCGCAGGGGATCGCCAGGGTCCTGCCAGTCGATGCGGGAGAGATACGGGGCCGGAGCGCGGAAGGGATAGCGCTCAGCCACGGGCCGCATGGTGTCGCGCTCGGGCGGGGACAGGTTGTGGAGCTCGTCCACGGAGAGAATACAGGGAGACAGGGGCATGGCATCCTCCTCAGGGTTGGTGGCCGGCCGGGCCGGCGCTGTAGTGTCGTGGCGCGGGGCCCGCCGGTGCATCGGGAAGGTAACGGCGGCGGGTCCGCTGGGGCCGGGCGAAACCAACGGCCCGGCCAGGGGCAAGGCTGCCCCGGCAAGACGACCCTACCCGGTTCCGGCGCGGGGCTCAACCCCGGAGGAGAAAAACCTCGTTTATCGGCCGATGTCCACGAGACGCCGGCCAAGCTGGGTCAGGGCCACCCCGTCCTGGGGCAGCATGGTGCGGCCCGGGCTGACGCGCTTTTTCTCCAGCAGCCGGTTGCGGACCATCTCCTCCACCAGGTCGGCGTCCAGGATGAGGAGCCGGCGGGGCATGGCGCCCCCATAGGCGGGCAGTTGGCTGAAGGCGTGGACCAGGTGCAGGAGCTCGAACTGTTTGGAGCGGTACGACATGGCGGGCCTCCGGAATGCGGCGGGGGGACGTGCCGACCCGTATACCCGGCCCGGGTGACAGGAACGTGACGAACCCCCTGCCCGGCGAAATGTCCTTGCCCGGAGCCCGACTCCGAGAAATACTGACTGAGTGTTTAATGTTATGAATTTTTCATCTTGCCAACGGCAGGAATAATCACGTAAAAGTCGTATTCGATGGTGGAGTGACAGGCATCGGCATTCTGCACAGATAGTCAAAGACGCCGGCAAACCCCTTGCCGTCAACAGGAAAGGGACACCATGGGCGACGACCACAACATCCTCCTGGAGTCGGGCACCAACGAGATGGAGATCCTGGAGTTCTCCATCACCGGCACGGACGGCAGCCGGCACGCCTTCGGCATCAACGTGGCCAAAGTGCTGGAAATCCTGGAGAGCCCGGGCCTGAAGCCCATCCCCTCCGCGCCCCACCCCTGCTACATGGGGGTCATGTCCCTGCGCGGCGCGGCCCTGCCCGTGCTGGACCTGGCCGTCTGGTTGCGCCTGGACCGCGCCGCCCATCCCCACGACGTGGTCATGGTCACCGAGATCAACAAGACCGTCACCGGCTTCCTGGTCTCGGGCGTGACCCAGATCCACCGGGTGAGCTGGTCCGACGTGGAGCCCCCGGGCACGGCCCTGGCCGGCGGGCCGGACGGCTGCATCACCGCCCTGGCCAAGGTCGCCGACCAGTTCATCCAGATCCTGGACCTGGAGCGCATGCTCAGCGAACTGGGCCAGGTGGCCGCGGTGGCCCCGACCCGCGCCGGCAAGGCCGGGGAACGCGCCCGGCGGGCCATGGTGGCGGACGATTCCATGTCCATCCGGAACATGATGGTGCAGAACCTGGAGGCCGACGGGTTCGCGGTCATGACCGCCGGGGACGGCGAGGACGCCCTGAAGAAGCTCCTGGCCCTCAAGGGCCAGGCCGCGGCCGAGGGCGTCCCGGTCACCAGCCTCCTGGACGTGCTGGTCTCGGACGTGGAGATGCCGCGCATGGACGGCTACACCCTGACCCGCAGGATCAAGGAGGACCCGGTGCTCAAAGACCTCCCGGTGATCCTCTTCTCCTCCCTCATCTCCGACTCCATCCGGCACAAGGGCCTGGCCGTGGGCGCGGACGAACAGATCAGCAAGCCCGAATTCAGCGAACTGGCCGAGCGCGCCAAGGCCCTCATCGCGGCCCGGGAGGCCGCCTAGCCGCATCCCTGCACCTTCGTGTGCAAGAGTTGCCCCTTCTTGGAAGGGGATGTGCAAAGGGCTGCACGTGTTCGCGCGCAGCCCTTTGCACATTTTCACCCGGAAGCTAATTCATATCTAAATAATATGATATTGGCACGGTTCTGGTATGTGCGGCCTCCATCTGCACCGCGAGGCCCCTTGATGCACTGCACCGCCACTCCCCCACCGACCCCCGCCCCCGGCCGCCATCGCCTGCCGGGCCGGCGCAACCCGGCCCGCTGAGGCCGCTTCCCAGGAGTTGTTCCATGGCCAAAAATCCTACTATGATGATATGCATAATCCTGGCCGGCCTGGCCCTGGCCGCGCCCGCCCGGGCCGAGGGGCCAGAGGCCCCGGTCCGGCCCCAGGCCTTGCACGCCCTGGTGGCCGAGGGCCTGGAGCACAACCAGGAGCTGCGCAGCCTGGCCGAAACCGCGGCCGGCCTGCGCGCCGCCGCCCCGGCCGCCGGGTCGCTTGCCGACCCGGTGCTGGGCCTGGGCGTCATCGGCCTGCCCGTGGACACCTTCGACACCCGGCAGGAGGCCATGACCCAGAAGCAGGTCTCCCTGTCCCAGAAGGTCCCCTGGTTCGGCACCCTGGGCCTGTCCGAAAAGGCCGCCCTGCTCAAGGCCGTGCGCGCGGACAAGCAACTCCAGGCCAAGAGGCTGGAGCTGGCCCGCAAGATCGCCGACGCCTGGTACGACCTGGGCCTGGTGGCCCGCGGCCTGGAGGTCAACGCCCAGTTGGCCGCCATGGTGGACCAGACGCTCAAGGTGGCCGAGACCCGCTACGCCACGGGCGCGGGCCTGCAGCAAGATATTCTCTCCGCCCAGGTGCGCCGCTCCGAGCTGGAGGACGAGCGCATCGGCCTCGCCCAGCGCCGCCGCAGCCTGGAAGACGCCATCAACGGCCTGCTCAACCGGGAGCGCTTCACTTCGGTTGCGCCCCCGGCCCTGCCCGATCCCGCGCTTCCCGCCCTGGACCCCGAAGCCCTGGCCGCCCGCGCCCTGCGCCACAACCCCCTGGTGGCCGTGCGCACCGTGGAGATCGAGATGGCCGACGTGGACGTGGCCCTGGCCGAAAAGGCCTACGGCCCGGACATGACCTTCACCGTGGCCTACGGGCAGCGGGACGACGACCTCCTGGGCCGGGAGCGGGCCGACCTGGCCTCGGCCCAGGTCACGCTGAGCCTGCCCCTGTGGCAGGCCACCCGCCAGGACAGCAAGCTGGAGGCGGCCAAGAAGGCCCGCGAGGCCGCCGACCGCGCCTTGGAGGCCCTGAAGCGCAGCCTGCCCCACCGGGTGGACGCCCTGGCGGGCGAGGCCCGGGACCTGGCCCGGAGTTGGGAGCTGAACCGCGACGCCATCCTGCTCCAGGGCTCCCAGCGGGCTGACGCCTCCCTGGCCGCCTACGAGGTGGGCAAGGTGGAGTTCGACACCATGCTCAACGCCCGCCTGTCCCTGTTGCGCATGCAACTGCGCGCCGAGACCTCCCTGTTCGCGCTCCAGCGCAAGCTGGCCGAGCTGGAGGAGGCGGTGGGCAGCCCCTTGGCCGCACCCGCCCCCGCAGCCACGGCCTCCCCCACTGCCGCGGCCGCCGCATCCGCCGCCACCGCCTCGGTCCCCGACCTGCACACCGACATCGCCACGAGGTAACACCATGCACCGCACCCCCATCCTGGCCAGCCTCTTCCTGGCCGCCCTCGCCCTGACCGCCCTTCTCGCCGGGACCGCCCTGGCCCAAGACCTCAAGGCCGGGGACATCGATCCCGCCAACGGCAAGCGCATCAAGTACTGGGCCGCGCCCATGGACCCCACCTACATCCGCCAGGAGCCCGGCAAGTCGCCCATGGGCATGGACCTGGTGCCGGTCTACGCGGAGGAAGGGGGCGAGAAGGAGCCCACCTCCACCATCCGCATCGACCCGGTGACCGTGCAGAACATGGGCGTGCGCACCGCGCCGGTGAAGCGCCAGGCCCTGTCCCGGGAGATCCGCGCCCTGGGTACCGTGACCTACGACGAGCGCCGCATCGTGGCCGTATCCACCAAGTTCAGCGGCTGGATCGAGAACCTGCGCGCCGACTTCGTGGGCCAGCCCGTACGCCGCGGCCAGCCGCTCTTCGACATCTACAGCCCGGAACTGGTCTCGGCCCAGGAGGAGTACCGCCTGGCCCTGGAGCAGCGGAAGGCCCTGGGCGACAGCCCCTACCCCAGCGTGAGCCAGGGCGCGGAGCGATTGCTTTCGGCCTCGCGCAAGCGCCTGCGCTACTGGGACATCCCCGAGTCCGCCATCGCGCGCCTGGAGGCGGGCGGCCCGGTGGCCAAGACCGTCACCGTGTACGCCCCGGCCTCGGGCATCGTGACCCGGAAGACCGCGGTGGAGGGGCACTACGTCAAGGCCGGCGAGCACCAGTACGAGATCGCGGACCTCTCCTCGGTCTGGGTGGACGCCGAGGTGTACGAGAACGAGCTGCCCTTCGTGCGCCAGGGCATGCCCGCGCGCATGGAGCTGGCCTACCTGCCGGGCCGCGCCTTCACCGGCCGGGTGCTGTTCATCTATCCCTACGTCACGGCCAAGACCCGCACCGTGAAGCTGCGCCTGGAATTCAAAAACCCCGGCGGCGAGCTCAAGCCCGACATGTACGCCGACGTGCACCTGGATTCCGCGGTGAGCCGCGACGCCCTGGTGGTGCCCCAGGAGGCGGTCATCGACTCCGGCGCGCGCACGATGGTGTTCGTGGCCAAGGGCCAGGGCCGGTTCGAGCCCCGCGAGGTCAGGCTGGGCACCGAGGGCGGCGACGGCGCGTACCAGGTGCTCTCCGGGCTCAAGGAGGGCGAGAACGTGGTGGTCTCGGCCCAGTTCATGCTGGATTCCGAGAGCCGCCTGCGCGAGGCCATCCGCAAGATGACCGAGGCCCAGGCCCCGGCCGCTACGCAGGCCCCGGACCCGGACCTGGACATGTCCGACCTCAAGATGGACAAGTAGGGAGGCGGCCATGATCGCGCGCCTCATCGACTTCTCCATCAAGAACAAGTTCCTGGTGCTCCTGGTCACGGTGTTCGTGATCGGGGCCGGCCTGTACTCCATGCGGCACACCCCGCTGGACGCCATCCCCGACCTCTCCGAGGTCCAGGTCATCGTGTTCACCCCCTACGCCGGCCAGGCCCCCCAGGTGGTGGAGGACCAGGTCACCTACCCCCTGACCACGGCCATGCTCTCGGTGCCCAAGGCCAAGGTGGTCCGCGGGTACTCCTTCTTCGGCAACTCGTTCGTGTACGTGATCTTCGCGGACGGCACGGACCTGTACTGGGCGCGCAGCCGGGTGCTGGAGTCGCTCAACTCCCTGGCCGGACGCCTGCCCGCCGGGGTCTCCCCCACCCTGGGCCCTGACGCCACGGGCGTGGGCTGGGTCTACGAGTACGTGCTGCACAGCGACACCCACGACCTGGCCCAACTGCGCTCCATCCAGGACTGGTTCCTGCGCTACGAGCTGTCCAGCGTGCCCGGGGTGTCCGAGGTGGCCTCCATCGGCGGGTACGTGAAGCAGTACCAGGTGGTGGTGGACCCCACCAAGCTGCTGGCCTTCGACATCCCCTTGCAGAAGGTGCGCATGGCCATCGCCCGCTCCAACAACGACGTGGGCGGCCGGGTGCTGGAGATGGGCGAGACCGAGTTCATGGTCCGCGGCCTGGGCTACATCAAGGGCGTCAAGGACCTGGAGAACGTCCCCCTGGGCCTGGGCCCGGGCGGCACTCCGGTGCTCCTGCGCAACGTGGCCGAGGTCCGCGTGGGGCCGGAGCTTAGGCGCGGCCTCCTGGACGAGAACGGCCAGGGCGAGGCCGTGGGCGGCATCGTGGTCATGCGCCAGGGCGCCAACGCCCTGGAGGTCATCGAGAACGTCAAGGCGCGGCTGGAGCAGGTAAAGTCCGGCCTGCCCCAGGGCGTGACCATCCGGCCGGCCTACGACCGCTCGGGCCTCATCCTGCGCGCGGTGGACAACCTGAAGCACACCCTGGTGGAGGAGAGCATCATCGTCACCCTGGTGTGCGTGCTCTTCCTGTTCCACGTGCGCAGCGCCCTGGTGGGGGTCATGACCCTGCCCCTGGGCGTGCTGGCGGGCTTCGTCATCATGCGCTGGCAGGGCATCGACGCCAACATCATGAGCCTGGGCGGCATNNCCATCGTCATGATCGAGAACGCGCACAAGCACATGGAGCACAACGACGGCTCCAAGGGGCACTGGGAGGTGATCCGCGACTCGGCCGTGGAGGTCGGGCCGTCCCTGTTCTTCTCCCTGCTCATCATCGCCATCAGCTTCCTGCCGGTGTTCACCCTGGGCGCGCAGGAGGGGCGGCTCTTCAAGCCCCTGGCCTTCACCAAGACCTACGCCATGCTGGGCGCGGCGCTGCTGGCCGTGACCGTGGTGCCGGTGCTCATGGGCTACCTCATCCGCGGCAAGATCGTGCGCGAGTCCAGGAACCCGGTGAACCGCCTGCTCATCTGGCTCTACAAGCCGGTCATCAAGCTGGTGCTGCGGGCCAAGGTGCTGGTCATCGCCCTGGCCCTGGCCGCCCTGGCCGTGACCTGGGTGCCCTGGTCGCGGCTGGGCTCGGAGTTCATGCCCCCGCTCAACGAGGGCGACCTGCTCTACATGCCCACCACCCTGCCCGGCATCTCCATCACCAAGGCCAAGGAGCTCCTGGCGCAGACCGACCGCATCATCGCCTCCTTCCCCGAGGTGGCGCACGTGGCCGGCAAGATCGGCCGCGCCGAGACCGCCACGGACCCGGCCCCGCTCTCCATGCTGGAGACCACCATCACCCTCAAGCCCGAGGACCAGTGGCGGCCGGGCATGACCCGGGAGCAACTGGTGCGCGAGCTGGACGCGGCCATCCAGTTCCCGGGCCTGACCAACGCCTGGACCATGCCCATCAAGACCCGCATCGACATGCTCTCCACCGGCATCAAGACCCCGGTGGGGGTGAAGATCATGGGCGCGGACCTGGCCGTGCTGGCGGACCTGGGCGAGAAGGTGGAGGCCGCCCTGCGCCAGGTGCCGGGCACGGCCAGCGTGTACGCGGAGCGCGTCACCGGCGGCAACTACCTGGACTACCACATCCGGCGCGAAGCCGCGGCCCGCTACGGCCTGACCGTGGGCGACGTGCAGGACGTGATCATGAGCGCCATCGGCGGGGCCACGGTGACCACCACCGTGGAGGGCCTGGAGCGCTACCCCGTGAACCTGCGCTACGGCTCGGAGCTGCGCGACACCCCGGAGAAGCTGGGCCGCATCCTGGTGCCCACGCCCTCGGGCGCGCAGATTCCCATCTCCGAGGTGGCGGACATCCGCGTGACCAAGGGCCCGCCGGCCATCAAGAGCGAGAACGCGCGCAAGAGCGCCTGGGTGTTCGTGGACCTCACGGGCACGGACATCGGCTCCTACGTGAAGGCGGCCCAGGCCGCGGTGGCGGCCAAGGTGCAGCTGCCCGCGGGCTACAGCCTGGTGTGGAGCGGGCAGTACGAATACATGCTGCGCGCCCAGGAGCGGCTCATGGTGGTGGTGCCCATGACCCTGGTCATCATCTTCGTGCTCCTGTTCATGAACTTTGGGAGCGTGAGCGAGAGCCTCATCGTGATGCTCTCGGTGCCCTTCTCCCTGACCGGCGGGCTGTGGCTCATGTACCTGCTGGGCTACAACCTGAGCGTGGCCGCGGGGGTCGGCTTCATCGCCCTGGCGGGCGTGGCGGCCGAGACCGGCGTGGTCATGCTCATCTACCTGGACATCTCCTACGCCAGGTTCAAGGCCAAGTTCGGCGACACGTTCAACCGCGCCCACCTGGCCGCGGCCATCATGGAGGGCGCGGCCCTGCGGGTGCGGCCCAAGATGATGACCGTGGTGGCCATCATGGCCGGGCTCATGCCCATCATGTGGAGCCACGGCACCGGCTCGGAAGTCATGAAGCGCATCGCCGCGCCCATGGTGGGCGGCATGGTCAGCGCCACGGTGCTGACCCTGGCGGTGGTGCCCGCCATCTACGGCCTGTGGAAGGGCTGGAACCTGCCCAAGGCCCATCCCGACTCAACCAACCCCCAACCCCTTACGGAGGAACACGACCATGCGTAACCTGAAGACCCTGGCGGCCGTCGCCGCCCTGATCGCGACCCTGGGCCTGGCCGGCCACGCCAACGCCGCCAACACCATGGACCACGGCTCCATGGACAAGCCCGCGGCCACCATGGACAAGACCATGGACAAGGACATGAACAAGGGCGGCGACATGGCCCCCATGGGCTTCACCCACACCGAGACCGTGGACGGCATCGCGGCCACGTTCCAGGTCATGACCCTGGCCAGCATGAACATGAAGGACGCCCACGGCGCGACCCACCACGTGATGGTGGAGTTCACCAAGGACGGGGCCAAGCTCGCCGGCCTCAAGGGCTCGGTGAAGCTCATCGCCCCCTCGGGCAAGGAGCAGACCGCCCAGCTCACCGACTACTCCGGCACCCTGGCCTCCAACTTCACCATCAACGAGCCCGGCAAGTGGGGCGTCATCTGCCTCTTCAAGGACGGCGACGCCAAGCACCTGGCCAAGTTCTGGTACGAGAGCAAGTAGGCTGGATAAAACCCAACGAAAAGGGGACGCCTCGACGAGGCGTCCCCTTTTCGTTGCTCAATATTGAGAGTACTGATATCGATTTTGTACACATAAATATCGGAGGAACTTATGAGGCTCGAGTCAGTAACTCTGGAAAACTTTCGAGGATACAGCCAACCTACCACCATTCGCATCGGTGATATTACCGCCTTAATGGGACGCAACGATGCAGGCAAATCCTCTATATTCGATGCATTGAATGCATTCTTTAGCGGAAAGGGTTTGGATAGAGGTGATATTCCTACGACCTCAGCCAACCATGAAATCCGCATTACATGCGAATTTTCTAATTTCCCTGCTCTGGTCAATCTTGACTCAGGCAACCAAACGACCTTAGCAGCCGAGCATCTACTGAATCCCGATGGGAACTTAGAGATTATCAAAGTGTTTTCCGGTGCAAAGATGACCTGTTCAAAGGTCCTTGCCAGAGCCGTTCACCCGACAGCAACGGGTGGAGAAAACCTACTAACCTTGAAGATAACGGACTTGCGCAAAAGGGCCGCAGAGTTGGGGGTCGCACTAACAAGCGTAAACCAGACCGTAAAGGCAGAGTTGCGCCAGGCCATATGGGCGCACCTGGGTAACTTGTCTCCTGCTCTGAGTGAAATCGAACTGAAGACAGAAGATACAAAATACATCTGGGACGATTTGGGCAACGCCCTGCCGCATTTCGCCTTGTTCAAGTCTGATCGTAAAAGCACGGACCAAGATGAAGAAGCCCAAGACCCTATGAACCTTGCTATCAGACAGGCCATGGATGCGATGCGCACCGATATTGATCGCATCAAGGCACACGTAACTGCTGAAGTGGAAGGGATAGCCCGTTTAACAGTTGAAAAACTTAGAGATATTGACCCCAGCCTTGCCGCTGGGTTAAACCCAAAACTTGAAGATAAGGGCTGGGAAAAACAGCTTAAAGTCAATCTCGCCGATGAGTCTGAAGTGCCTGTTAACAAACGCGGGAGCGGTTTCCGAAGACTTCTTCTCATCAGTTTCTTCCGGGCTCAAGTAGAACGGCAAGCAGAAGGTCGAAACGTCATAATTGCCTTTGAGGAGCCCGAAACTTCGCAACATCCAAAGAACCAGAAACTGCTCATGGAAGCATTTCAGGCTCTAGCCGATGATCCCATGTACCAGATTCTTCTAACCACCCACACTCCGACTTTAGCTCGGCTTTTACCCTTGAATTCAATCCGATACATCTCATGCGATGCCTCCGGCTGTCGCCTAATACAGGACAACGACGAGAGTACCTACCTCCAAGCTGTCCAGGAACTTGGCGTCCTACCTGATCATGACGTAACGCTCTTTCTCGGCATAGAAGGTCCAAATGATGAGGCATTTTGGCGCAACGCCTCTAGATTGCTCTCGATTTCAGGACACAATGTGCCCAATCTAGGCTACTTGGCAGATATTGGGAAAGTTGTCTTCATGCCTCTTGGGGGTGGCAACCTCCAATATTGGGTTAGTCGCCTGGCAAGACTGAACATCCCTGAAGTATATCTCTTCGACCGGGATGCCGCTCCCGGTGATCCGCCGAAATATGCACGGGAGGCGGCACAATTCAACGCAAGGCAGGACTGCAAGGCATTTATTACATCACGCAGAGAGGCAGAAAACTACATTCACCCAGACGCCATCAACGACGAGTATGGTTTTGCTATCCAGGTTGATGGCATTTGCGACGTGCCAAACTTGGTTGCCAAGTCACAGCATGACGTGCACAACCCTGGGACTCCTTGGAATACACTACACCCAGACGATCAGAGATACAAAGAAAGCAAAGCCAAGAAGCGCCTCAATGGAGCCGTTCTCCAGCGCATGACCGCAACGCAACTTCTTCAGATGGACCCGGATGGCTATATTCTTTCCGTCTTGGACTGCATCAAAGAGGTTATCGCTGGCAATCGTGCGGTCCTAAACTAATCACTGATCAGAAAGCGGCCCGCCCCGGTCAGGGAGCGGGCCGCTTCTTTTAGGGATGCCTTCCACAACAAAAAACGCCCTGCCGCAGGAGTGCGACAGGGCGGTGTGCGCGTGGTGGGCAGTACAGGATTCGAACCTGTGGCCTTTGGCTCCGGAGGCCAACGCTCTATCCAACTGAGCTAACTGCCCGCACCGAAGAGCGGCTTTTTACGCCGCGGCCCCGCTGTTGTCAAGGACCGCGCCGGGCCGCCTTGCCACCCATCCGGGGCGCGTGTAGAAAAAGGGAATGATACTCCCGGACAAGGAGATTTCGTGAGCGAAAACCGCCGCATCGTGCTGGCCGTGACCGGGGCCAGCGGCATGCCCTACGCCCTGACCCTGGCGCGCGCACTTCACGCCACCCCGTCGGTGGAGTTGCACTGCATCGTGTCCCATGCAGCCCGCACCGTGCTGGAGGTGGAGACCGACCAGGGGCCCGACGCCTTTGCCGGCCTGGCCGCACACAGCTACGGCCAGGACGAGCTGGCCGCGCCGCCGGCCAGCGGGTCCTGGCAACATGCGGGCATGGTGGTCTGCCCCTGCTCCATGGCCAGCCTGGCGGCCA
>DKEU01000074.1:25765-26670 GCA_002452635.1 Desulfovibrionaceae bacterium UBA6814
CTGGTGCTGGTGCCGCGCGAGACGCCGCTCTCCCGGGTCCACCTGGAGAACATGCTGGCCGCCCACGCCGCGGGCGCGCACATCGCGCCCGCCTGCCCGGGCTTCTACCACAGGCCCAAGACCGTCCAGGACCTGTGCGACCACCTGGCCGCGCGGGTGCTGGACCTGCTCGCCATCCCGCACACCCTGTGCCCCCGCTGGGGCGAATGACCGCCCCCGGGTCCCATCGGAGGACGCCATGGACAACACCCTCAACTCCCTTATTTGGCACGGCCATTCCTGCTTCGAGGTGCGCACCCCGGACGCGGCGGTGCTCATCGACCCCTTCCTGGACGGCAACCCCAAGTCCCCGGGCAAGGCCGCGGCCATCGCGCGCTGCGACCTGGTGCTGGTGACCCACGACCACGGCGACCACGTGGGCCAGGCCGTGGAGATCTGCCAGCGCACCGGGGCCATGCTCGGGGCCATCGTGGGCACCGCGGGCAAGCTGGGAGCCGCGGGCGTACCCCAGGCCCAGATCGTGGGAGGCATCGGGTTCAACATCGGCGGCACCATCGAGGTGAAGGGCGTGAAGGCCACCATGACCCAGGCCTTCCACTCCTCGGACTCGGGCGCGCCCACGGGCTTCATCCTCACCCTGCCCGACGGGTTCACCCTGTACCACGCGGGCGACACCGGCATCTTCGCCTCCATGGAGACCTGGGGCCGACTCTATTCCATTGACCACGCCCTGCTGCCCATCGGCGGGTTCTATACGATGGACGCCCAGCAGGCGGCCATGGCCACGGCCATGCTGGCGGCCAAGGCCGTGACCCCCATGCACTGGGGCACCTTCCCCATACTCGCGGCCAACACCCAGGCCTTCGCCGCGCAACTGGCCAAGTACGCCCCGGCCGCCACCCTGG
>DKEU01000074.1:26796-28381 GCA_002452635.1 Desulfovibrionaceae bacterium UBA6814
GCAGGGAGCCGTAGGCGTCCCAGAGCAGGCGGGCGGTCTTCTCGCCCACCCCGGGCAGGCTCTCCAGGCCACTCTGTAGCAGCTCCTTGCGCCGGGCCCGGCGCTGCCGGCCGATGGCCAGCTCGTGGGCCGCGTCGCGCACTCTCTGAAGAAACAACAGTTCGGGCGAGCCGGGCTTGAGGGGCAAGGGGTTCACCCTTCCCGGCAAGAACACCCGGTCGTCCAGGGCCCCGGCCCTCCGGTCGGGCCTCCTGTCATTCCCTGCGGTCTGGGCCGGGGTCTTGGCCATGGCCGCCAGGGGGAAGGCCCCGGGCCGGCCGGCCTCCTCCATGGCCCGCACCGCCGCGGCCAACTGGCCCCGGCCGCCGTCCAGGAGCGCCAGGTCCGGCCAGGGCGGGCCGGAGTCGAGCCGCCGCCGCACCCAGGCGGCCATGGCCCGGTAGTCGTCGCCGCTGCCCGTAAGCTCGGGAAACACGTAGGCCCGGTTCTCGTCGGGCCGGGGCAGACCGGCCACGAACACGGCCTGGGCCACCCGCACGCCCTCGCCGGCCAGGTGGGACACGTCCACCCCTTCCACCCGCTCCAGGGGCCGCTCCGGGGAACCCTCCAGGTGCAGGGCGCGGGCCAGACCGGGCGGCGGGCCGCCGGCCTCGCGCTCCCGGTCCCGGGCCGCGGCCTCGGCCGCATTGGCCCGGGCCATCTCGACCAACCGCTTCTCGTCCGCGTTGCGGGGCGCGGCCAGGAACACCCGGCCGCCCCGGCGCTCGGCCAGCATCTCGGCCAGGGCCGGGTCCCCGGGCGCGAAGGGCAGCAGGATGCGCTCGGGGATGAAGCGGGTGCCCCAGTAGAACTGGCCCAGGAAGCTGGCCAGGGCCTCGGGCCCCTCCTCCAGGCCCAGGCAGGGCCAGAAGAAGGCGGCCTTGTCCAGGAGCCGGCCCTGGCGCACGAAGAGCACGGCCAAGGCCAGGCCCTGGTCCGAGGCGGCCAGGGCCGCCACGTCCAGGTCGCCCCCCCCGGGCAGCACCGCGGCCTGGCGCTCCACCGTGGCGCGCAGGGCCTTGAGCTGGTCGCGCAGCCGGGCCGCCTCCTCAAAGCGCAGCTCATCCGAGGCCCGGCGCATCTCGGCCTCGATCTGCCGGCCCAGGTCCGCGTTGCGGCCAGCCAGGAACTGCTCCACCCGGCGCACCAGGGCGGCGTATTCCTCCGGGGACACGGGCAGCACGCAGGGGCCCAGACACTGGCCCAGGTGGTGGTACAGGCAGGGCCGCACCCTGTTGCGGAAGGCCGCGTCCCGGCACTTGCGCAGGGGAAAGACCTTGCCCAACAGCTTCCAGGTCTCGCGCGCAGCCAGGGCCGAGGTGAAGGGCCCATAGTAGGCCGAGCCGTCGCGCACCACCCGGCGGGTCATGGTCAGGCGCGGCCACTGGTCGGCCTTGGACAGGCGGAAGAGCACGTAGCTCTTGTCGTCGCGCAGGGTGATGTTGAAGCGGGGCCGGTGTTTCTTGATGAGGCTGTTCTCCAGGAGCAGGGCCTCCTTCTCGGTGGCCGTGGCCAGCACGTCCACGGCCCGGACCCGGTCCACCAG
>DKEU01000074.1:28400-34365 GCA_002452635.1 Desulfovibrionaceae bacterium UBA6814
AGGCTCTTGGCCTTGCCCACGTAGAGGATGCGGCCCGAGGCGTCCTTCATGAGGTAGACGCCGGGCGCGGTGGGGTAGTCCTGAGGGGTGAAGGTGAACATGCGGTTTCCTGTGCTGCTCCAGCCCCTGGCCTAGCGCATTTTTTTGATTTTTTCCATCGTGATCCAGCCATATTCAATTATTTCATTTGGATATAGTTTTGACCTTCCTGAAAAATAAATTTTTGAACCGTAAAAATATTTTTACTTCCGTCATTTTTTTGCACCAAATTGTCTTGATTTCGACATAAGAATTGGAATAGATTCCATCCGGACCGGGGCGCAATCCCGGTCCAGGGCATCGGGAGATACTGGACTGACTTGGACGACACCCAAAAGAAGGAAGGAGAGGACATGAAACGTTTCCTCGTTCTGGCTCTTCTCGCCGCCTTCGTGCTGGGCGCCGGCGTTGCCAACGCCGCCACCACGCTGAAGACCTCGGGCGAGATGACCTTCAACTACGGCTGGTGGGACAACACCAACATGTTTGACGCCGAGGGCGACCGCGGTCAGGAAGACGACCTGATGGCCTCCCAGCGCTTCCGCGCCTACTTCGACTGGTCCGCCAGCGAGTCCCTGCGCGGCGTGTTCGGCGTTGAGTTCGGCACCACGATCTGGGGCGTCCCCACTGGCGGGACCAACGGCGCCGGCGCGAACGCTGGTACCGACCTGGACGGCGACGAGCGGGCCATCGAAGTGAAGCATGCCTACATGGACTTCACCTGGCCCAACACCGGCATCATGTTCCGCATGGGCCTGCAGCCCATCGCCCTGCCCGGCCAGTTCGGCTCCCCGGTGCTGGACGCTGACGCTGCCGGTATCCTGGCTCAGTACAAGTTCAACGACATGATCTCCGGCGCCCTCGGCTGGTTCCGTCCCGGCAACCTCGACGCCGGTACCTCCGAGATCGGTGGCAGCTCCGGCAACAAGAACGACGAAGTCGACATGTTCGCCCTGCTGCTGCCCATCAAGGCCGACGGCGTGGAGTTCACCCCCTGGGCCGCCCTGGCCCTGCACGGCCAGAACGCTTCCGGCGGCGGCCCCCTGTCCGCTGGTCTGGCTCCCCGCAACGCCTCCGCCCCCATCGGCGACGACCTGGAAGTCTGGTGGGTCGGTGGCTCCCTGAAGCTGACCATGTTCGCCCCCTTCACCTTCTACGCTGACCTGATCTACGGCAACCAGGACGGCTCCAACAACTCGCAGAACGACCGCGAGGGTTGGTTCTTCGACGTCGCCGCCGACTACAAGATGGACATGGTCACCCCGCAGGTGTTCTTCATGTACTCCACTGGTGAGGACGACGACGTGGCCGACGGTTCCGAGCGCATGCCCACCGTGGGCAACGAAGTGCGCGGCGGCAACTCCTTCGCCGGCAACCTGTCCTTCACCTCCTTCGGCTTCGGCGGCTCCTCCGCCAACCTGTCCGACTACGACGCGTACCTGGACGGCTCCGGCTGCTCCGGTATCTGGGCTCTGGGCCTCAAGCTGAAGGACTTCTCCTTCCTCGAGGGCCTGAAGCACACCTTCACCGTGGCCTACGGCCAGGGCACCAACGACGCCGACGGCACCAAGAAGTACGGCATCGAGGCCGGCCTGACCGACGAGGACAGCTTCTGGGAAGTGAACCTGGACAGCACCTACGCGATCTACGAGAACCTGACCGCGTACGTGGAGATGGCCTACCTGAACGTGGACCTGGACAAGGACACCTGGATGGCCTCCGGCTCCACCCGCAACCCCTTCAGCGGCACCCGCATCGACGTGGACAAGACCGAGGCGGCCTGGAAGCTGGCCCTGTGCCTGAAGTACAAGTTCTAAGTCCCGCCTTCTCCTGATGCCACCCTGACCGGGGCCTTCGGGCCCCGGTCTTTTTTTTGCCCCATCCGGAGAAACCTGTGCCAACACCTGCTTGAAAAAATTTTGTACCGTGCGTCAATTTCCTGTCTACGCGGCCTTGCATGTTGGGATGATTTCTCGTATTTCTGGTCCGGGCCGCGGCGCAAAATGGCGGCCCGGACGTCAGGAATCCCGGAACACTCCAACTGCAAGGAAGGACAGGAAGATGAAGAAATTTCTTGTGTTCGCCCTGCTGGCAGCCTTTGTGCTGAGCGCGGCCGCCGCCTCCGCGGCGACCACGCTGAAAACCAGCGGAGCCATGGACTTCTCCTACGGCTGGCTTGACAACACCAACTTCTTCGACACCGAAGGCGACCGTGGCCAGGAAGACGACCTGATGGCCATGCAGCGCTTCCGCGCCTACTTCGACTGGTCCGCCAGCGAGTCCCTGCGCGGCGTGTTCGGCATCGAGTTCGGCTCCACCATCTGGGGCATGCCCAGCGCGGGCACTGACGGCGCTGGCCGCTGGGCCGGCACCGACCTGGACGGCGACGAGCGGGCCATCGAAGTGAAGCATGCCTACATGGACTTCACCTGGCCCAACACCGCCCTGCAGCTCCGCATGGGCCTGCAGCCCGTGGCCCTGCCCGCCAACTTCGGTTCGCCGATCTTCGACTACGACGTGGCTGGCATCCTGGCGTCCTACAAGTTCAATGACATGTTCGGCGCCGCCTTCGGCTGGTTCCGCCTGAGCAACCTGAATGCCGGCACCTCCGAGATCGGCGGCAGCTCCGGCAACAAGAACGACGAGGTCGACGCCTTTGCCCTGATGCTGCCCATCACCGGCGACGGCTTCGAGTTCACCCCCTGGGCCATGTACGCCCTGCACGGCCAGAACGCCTCCGGCGGCGGCGTCGTGTCCGCCACCCTGGCTCCCACCAACGCCACCGAGCCCATCGGCGACGACCTGGAAGTCTGGTGGGTGGGCGGCCAGTTCAAGGCCACCATGTTCGATCCCTTCACCCTCTACGCTGACCTGATCTACGGCGTGCAGGACGGCTCCAACAACTCGCAGAACGACCGCGAGGGCTGGTACTTCGACGCCGGCGTGGACTACAAGATGGACATGGTCACTCCCGGCCTGTTCTTCATGTACACCTCCGGTGACGATGACGACCCGACCGACGGCTCCGAGCGCATTCCCACCGTGGGCGCCAATGTGTTCTTCACCTCCTTCGGCTTCGCTGGCGGCGCCGGCCTGATGGACGACTACGCCGACCGCTTCATCTCCAGCGACGGCACCGAGGGCATGTGGGCTGTCATCTTCCAGTTGGCTGACTTCTCCTTCATGGACAAGCTGAGCCACACCTTCCGCGTGGCCTACGGCCAGGGCACCAACGACGCCGACCTGGTCAAGAACGGCAAGTACGACGGCGTTGCCAACCTCACCGATGAGGACAGCTTCTGGGAAGTGAACCTGGACAGCACCTACTCCATCTACGAGAACCTGACCGCCGTGGTTGAGATGGGCTACATCAATCTCGACCTCGACGACATGTGGAAGGACCATTCTCACGGATGGGCCGGCCAGGACGTGTCCAAGGTTGAGAACGCCTGGAAGCTGTGCATCAACCTGAACTACTCGTTCTAGCTCCGACTTCCGGGAAATCCTGACTCCCTCCGGCCGGGGCCTTCGGGCCCCGGCCTTTTTTTGTGGCCCCGGCCGCCCCGGGCCGACGGCCTCGACATTCGCCCCGCGTTTCTTTAGAAACACAGCCGGCGGCGGCCCCAACCGCCGGCCTCCAGAGGAGTCTCCATGCCCTGCCGAGAAATCACCTACGCCGGCCCCCAGGACCGGGACGCCCTGCGCTCCTGGCTGCGCGGCCGGGAGAACCCGGGCGACAGCGTGGACGCCCTGGTCCAGGACATCCTGGACACGGTGCGCCAGCGCGGCGACGAGGCCCTGGTGGAGTACACCCGGCGTTTCGACTGCCCGGACTTCGCCGTGGACCGGCTCCGCCTGTCCCAGGACGCCATCGCCGGCGCGGCGGACCAGGTCCCGGCCCAGGACCTGGCCATCCTGGCCGAGGCCGCGGACCGCATCCGGGCGTTCCACGAGCGCCAGCGCGAGAACTCCTGGTTCGCCAGCGAGCCCGACGGCACCATCCTGGGCCAGATGGTGGTGCCCGTGGACCGGGTGGGCCTGTACGTGCCCGGCGGCCAGGGCGGCCAGACCCCCCTGGTCTCCAGCCTGCTCATGAACGCCATTCCCGCCCAGGTGGCCGGCGTGCCCCAGATCGCGGTGGTGTCGCCGCCGCGGCCGGACGGCGCCCTGAACCCGCTCATCCCGGCCACCGCCCACCTCTTGGGCATCACCGAGGTCTACTGCCTGGGCAGCGCCTGGGCCGTGGCCGCCCTGGCCTTCGGCACCGCCTCCGTGCCCGCGGTGGACGTGATCGCCGGGCCGGGCAACATCTTCGTCACCGCGGCCAAGCGCCTGCTGGTGGGCCGGGTGGGCATCGACATGATCGCCGGCCCCTCGGAAATCGTCATCCTCTCCGACGGCTCGGCCGACCCGGCCTGGCTGGCCGCGGACCTGCTCTCCCAGGCCGAGCACGACCCCCTGGCCTCCTCCATCCTGGTGACGCCGGACAAGGCGGCCGCGGCCGCGGTGCGCGCCGAACTGGAAGCCCAGATCGCCAGGCTGCCCCGGGGCGAGATCGCGGCCAAGTCCCTGGCCGACTGGGGGGCCATGGTGGTCACCCCGGACCTGGACACGGCCATCGAGGTGGTCAACTCCCTGGCCCCGGAGCACCTGGAGCTGGCCCTGGCCGACCCCTGGCCGGCGCTGACCCGCATCCGCCATGCGGGCGCGGTGTTCATGGGCCACCACAGCCCCGAGCCGGTGGGCGACTACTTCGCCGGCCCCAACCACGTGCTGCCCACCCTGGGCACGGCCCGGTTCTCCCAGGCCCTGTCCGTGGAGAACTTCCGCAAGAAGACCAGCATCATCGCCACGTCCCGGTCCTTCGTGGCCGAGCACGGGGCCAAGATCGCCCGCCTGGCCCGGCTGGAGGGACTGGAAGCCCACGCCCGCTCGGTGGAGAGCCGGCTCAAGGAGTAAGGAGACCGCCATGCAGGTCGTCAAGCAAACCGCGTTCACCGAATTCCCGCTGCGCTCCCGGGGCAAGGTCCGGGACATCTACGAGACCGGGCCGGACACCCTGCTCATCGTGACCACGGACCGCATGAGCGCCTTCGACGTGGTCATGGCCGAGCCCATCCCGCACAAGGGCGTGATCCTCAACAAGATCACCCTGTTCTGGATGGAGAAGTTCGCCTCCCTGGTGGACAACCACATCCTGGCCGCGGACCCCAAGGACTTCCCCAAGGCCCTGGCCAAGCACGCGGACCTCCTGGAGGGCCGGGCGGTGCTGGTGCGCAAGGCCAAGCCCCTGCCCATCGAGTGCATCGTGCGCGGCTTCATCACCGGCTCGGGCTGGAAGGACTACCTCAACACGGGCCAGGTCTGCGGCCATGCCCTGCCCGAGAATCTCAAGGAATCGGAGAAGCTGGCGCAGCCCCTGTTCACCCCGTCCACCAAGGCGGACCTGGGCCAGCACGACGAGAACATCACCCTGGAGCAGGCCAAGGCCGTGCTGGGGCCGGAGCTCCTGGCCCAGGTGGAGAGCCTGACCCTGGGCATCTACGGCCAGGGCCGGGACTACGCGGCCACCCGGGGCATCCTCATCGCGGACACCAAGTTCGAGTTCGGCCTGGCGGGCGACACCCTCCTGCTCATCGACGAGGTGCTCACCCCGGACTCCTCGCGGTTCTGGCCCGCGGCGGGCTACGCGCCGGGCAAGTCCCAGCCGAGCTTCGACAAGCAGTACCTGCGCGACTGGCTCTCGGCCCAGCCCTGGGACAAGACCCCGCCGCCGCCGGCCCTGCCCGCCGAGGTCATCGCGCAGACCCGGAACAAGTACCTGGAAGCCTACGAAATCCTCACCGGCGAAGACCTGAGCCTGTAGCAGGCCGTTGAAAATCCCGCGATGGCTGCGTTGCTGCGAAAAAGCCAAACCCTCGCGTAT
>DKEU01000036.1:0-7905 GCA_002452635.1 Desulfovibrionaceae bacterium UBA6814
ATCGGCAAGTGCGACTGCGACCGCTTCCTGGAGATATGGAACCTGGTGTTCATGCAGTACGACCAGCTCACCCCGGACCATCGCGTGGCCCTGCCCCGGCCCAGCATCGACACCGGCATGGGCCTGGAGCGCATCGCCGCCGTGGTCCAAGGCGTCTTTTCCAACTACGACTGCGACCTGTTCCAGGAGATCATCGGCTTCGCCGCCCAAAAAGCCGGAGTCACGTACAAGGCGGGCAGCGAGGACGTGGACACCGCCCTGCGGGTCATGGCCGACCACTGCCGCTCCATGGCCTTCATGGTGGCCGACGGCATCCTGCCCTCCAACGAGGGCCGCGGCTACGTGCTCAGGCGCCTCATCCGCCGCGCCTACCGCTTCGGCCGGCTCATCGGCATGACCGGGGCCTTCCTGCACGAGGTGGCGGGCAAGGTGGTGGAGGTCATGGGCGAGGCCTTTCCCGAGGTCCGCGAGACCGCGCCCTTCATGGCCCGGGTGGTGCGCGAGGAGGAGGACCGTTTCTCCAACACCCTGGACAAGGGCCTGGCCCTGCTCGACGAGGAGCTGGCCAAGCTTCCCGCCGGCGCTACCCTGGCCGGCGAGGTGGCCTTCAAGCTCTACGACACCTACGGCTTCCCCATCGACATCGTGAACGACGTGGCCGAGAAGCGCGGCGTGGCCGTGGACGAGGCCGGGTTCAACACCCGCATGGCCGAGCAGAAGGAGCGCGCCAAGGCCGCCTGGAAGGGCTCGGGCGAGGCCGACCTGGGCAACCGCTTCAAGGCCCTGCTGGAAGAGGGCGTGACCAGCGAGTTCGTGGGCTACGACACCCTGGCCTCCTCGTCGCGCATCACCGCCCTGCTCGACGACGCGGCCCGGCCCGTGGACAAGCTCTCCACCGGCGAGCGCGGCTACGTGGTGGCCGCGGCCACCCCGTTCTACGGCGAGTCCGGCGGCCAGCTCGGCGACACCGGCACCATCGCCACCCCGGAGGGCGCGGCCCAGGTGGCCGACACCCTCAAGCCCGCGCCGGGCCTCACCGTGCACTCGGTGGAGATCACCTCCGGCGCCATCTCCGCCGGGGCCGAGGCCGTGCTCACCGTGGACGAGGAGTCCCGCCTGGCCACCGCCCGCAACCACACCGCCACCCACCTGCTGCACGCCGCCCTGCGCCAGGTGCTCGGCGAGCACGTGAAGCAGGCCGGCTCCCTGGTGGGGCCGGACCGCCTGCGCTTCGACTTCACCCACGTGAGCGCCATGACCCCTGCAGAACTGGCCCAGGTGGAGACCCTGGTCAACCGCGCCGTGCTGGGCGACACCGCCCTCTCGGTCAGCACCATGGACCACCAGATCGCGGTGCGCAAAGGCGCCATGGCCCTGTTCGGCGAGAAGTACGGCGACTCGGTGCGCGTGGTGGAGGTGCCCGGGGTGTCCATCGAGCTGTGCGGCGGCACCCACCTGCGCGCCACCGGCCAGATCGGCCCCTTCCTCATCACCTCCGAGTCCGGCGTGGCCGCGGGCGTGCGCCGCATCGAGGCCGCCACCGGCCTGAACGCCCTGGCCGCCATCACGGCCCAGCGCCGCGAACTGGCCGACCTCTCGGGCTTGCTCAAGTCCCGGCCCGGCGAACTGGCCGCCAAGGTCTCCGGGCTCCAGAAAGAGGTGAAGGCCCTGCACAAGGAGACCGAGCGCCTGGCCTCGGCAGCCGCCTCGGGCAAGGGCCGCGACCTCATGGACGACGTGAAGGAAGTGAACGGGGTCAAGGTCCTGGCCGCAGCGGTCAACGCCCCCACCGTCAAGGCCCTGCGCGACCTCATGGACGACGTGCGCTCCAAGCTGCCCTCGGGCGTGGCCTGCCTGGCCTCGGCCGCGGACGGCAAGGCCAGCCTCATCCTCTACGTGTCCAAGGACCTGCACGCCAAGTACACCGCCCCGGCCCTGATCAAGGACGTGGCCGCCCTCATCGGCGGCTCCGGCGGCGGCCGCCCCGACCTGGCCCAGGCCGGCGGCGCCAACCCCGACGCCATCCCGGCAGCTTTGGCCAAACTGGCCGAGCTCGTTTAAACGAGAGGGAGGGGGCACCCCCTTTTGCAAAAGGGGGTGCCCCCTCCCTCTCGTGCTCTCCCTCCCCCTCCCCACAAAAACTTTCATCACGGGCCTGCGGCCCTTCAAGAGGGGTTTTCCGATCCCGTCAACCCCCTTTCCGCGTCTCTTTTCGTCTCGTTGCGGGCATTTTCCGGGTCCTTTTCGGCCGGTCCGGTTTCACGGGGCTAGGATGGGCAGGTCGGCAAAGGCCCTGTTCCGACCACCCAAGCCCGCCAAGGAGCGCCCCATGTCCCCCAGTCCGCAGACCGGCCAATCCGGGAACACCGCGGCCATGTCCACCCTGGAGTTCTATCGCCAACTCTTTGCGCCCAGGCCCAAGCCCGGGCCGGAGGCGCTCCGGCCGTTGCGCCGGGGGCAGCCGCACCTGCTCATCCCGGGCGGCCTCACGGTGGAGGAGTACCGCGACAGGCTGGCTGCGGCCAAGGCGGCGGGCGCAGACCGGGAGGGGCAGCCCCGCAGGGACAATCGGATACCGGGGCTTCTGGACAGTTCCAGGGCGGATACCTGGACAATGTCGAGGCCCTGACCCATTACGTGGGTGGTTCAGGCGAGCCCATGCGATTTGACTTGAAGCACGTGGACCCATCCAATATCAATCCAGAAACCTACGCCTCGATCAAGGAGCACCTTGCACAGAACAAGGAAAAGGCGTCATCCGTTGATATAGACGAGTCGAAATCGATCGAGTACCCTGGCGCGCAACGCGGCTACATCGGCCACGCGCCCAGCCGGGTGAAAGGCTCCCTGCACACCGACGAGAACGGCTGGGAGTTCAACGGCGAGTTGCTGCCTGCGGGGAAGGACGAGTATGATTTTGACAAGCAGGAATGGGGAGAACGGGGCTTGATTCAGGAAATTTCCACCCGTGCCGGGGCCATGTTGCCCGGAAAAGATTACGACATACTCATTGAAGGCAGCAAGCCCGTGAAATGGAGCGGCAAGTGGAAGTAAAACGACGTTTCTATCGCCGGCCAGGCTGCTTGGCTACGCTGGTGCTGCTGCTCCTGGGCCTGGGATATTTCGTCTGGGTAGCCATCATTGACGTTTGCCCCTACTGGGAGTTCTACGATGATGGGCTGCAACTGTCCATCATCGAGGAGGGACCTTCCCCAGCCCCGGTGGAATTCCGGGAAATTCGCATGGACGAGACCCCCAGGTCCCAATGGTATTGCCCGGAAGAACTGGACCGCCTACCCCTGGTCTATTCATCCACCGACCAACAGGACATCACAGAATTCCTGGCAGCCTTGGCAATGCAGTCAACAACCATGCCTACCGGGGCACTCCAGGAATACGCCTTGCTGGTTGTCGCCCAAAACGGCACAAAGACGTCCTTTAAACTCGTTATACATCCAACTGTCGTTCAAGTTTGGGGTCTTTGGACCAGAGCAGATCCTCATAGTAAATATTCCGGATGGAGCACGGCGCTGCTCGACGTGATGAAGCAGCGGGGCATTCTTGCCCCATCGGGTAAACCCCATCCTCCCGACAAGCGCCCTTGACGCGTCATCGAGAGGCCAGGGCAACGCTGCCTTGGCCTCTTGCTTTCCACAGCCAGGTTGGCCGCTTCACGGCCCAGGGAGCGGCAAGGGCAGCGCCCCCGCACCACCCCCTGGCAAATCGGCCCGGCTTGGGCTAGGTTTGCACCCGCCATGCTGGAGTACCTGCGCATCCGCAACCTTGCCCTGATCGAGGACGTGGCCCTGGAGTTCGGGCCCGGGCTCAACGTCATCACCGGCGAGACCGGGGCGGGCAAGAGCTTCATCCTGCGCGCCCTGGACTTCCTCACCGGCGAGCGGCTGGACCGGGACATGGTGCGCGCGGGCGCGGACGCGGCCGGCGTGGAGGCCCTGTTCGCCCTGGCCGACGGCGACGTGGTGCTGCGCCGCGAGCTGTCCGCCGAGACCGGCCGCAGCCGCATCTTCGTCAACGACCGGCTCTCCTCCCAGGACGCGGTGCGCGAACTCAAGCCCCGCCTGGTCCTGCACACCAGCCAGCACGGCCAGCAGCGCCTGCTCTCCCCGGCCTACCAGGCCAAGATCGTGGACGCCTTTCTCCCGGACCAGGGCCTGGTGGCGGACAAGGACCGGCTCCTGGCCGAGCTCAAGGCCGTGGCCGAGGAGCGCGCCGCCCTGGCCGGCCGGGTGGCCGCGCTCACGGCCAAGCGCGAGCTGTACGAGTACCAGGCCGCGGAGATCGCCAAGGTCGCGCCCCAGGCCGGAGAGGAAGAGGAGCTGACGGCCCGGCGCGAGGCATTGCAGGCCGAGGCCCGCTCGGCCGAGGCCGTGGAGAGCGCCCTGGGCCTGCTGCACGGGCAGGAGGTGGGGCTGCTCGCCCTGCTGGACCGCCTGGCTGCCGAGGCCCGCGCCCTGGCTGCCGCGGACCCGGATTTCGCCGGGGACTCCGCTAGCCTGGAGGAGATGCGCCTCACCCTGCGCGACCTGGACGCCCGCCTGCGCCGCCGCGGCGCGCCCGGCCAGTCGGCCCGGGACCTGGAGCGGGTGGAGGCCCGGCTCTACGAGTTCTCCAAGCTCAGGCGCAAGCTGGGCCGCTCTTTGGAGGAGATCGTGGGCCTGGGCCAGGAGATCGCCCGGACCCTGTCCTTCCTGGACTCCCACGCCCTGGACGAGAAGCGTCTGGCCGAGCGGGAAAAGGCCGCGGCCCAGGCCCTGGCCAAGGCGGCGGGCGTCCTGTCCGCGGCCCGGCGCAGGGCTGCGGACGACCTGGCCAGGGTGCTCACCGAGGACTTACAGGGCCTGGGCTTCGGCCCCACGGCCCGGGTGGAGTTCGCCTTCGAGCCCGCGGAGCTGTACCCGGGCATCAGCGAGGACCGGGCCCGCCTGCTCTGGCTGCCCAACCCCGGCCTGCCGCCCCAGCCCCTGGACCGCATCGCCTCGGGCGGCGAGCTGTCCCGCTTCATGCTGGCCCTGGCCGGGCTCCTGTCCCGCCAGGAGCTGCCCGCCCTGCTCTTCGACGAGGTGGACGCGGGGGTGGGCGGCCTGACCCTGAACCGGCTGGGCGAGCGCCTGGCCGAGCTGGCCGGCCGGCAGCAGGTGATCCTCATCACCCACTGGCCCCAGCTGGCGGTGCTGGCCAGGCGGCATTTCTCGGTGTGCAAGGACGTGGCCGGCAACCTGGCCACGGTGCAGTGCCGCCGCCTGGACGGTCCGGGCATCGAGGCCGAGCTGGCGCGCATGGCCGGCGGCGGCGACCGGGGCGAGGTCCTGGCCCGGCAGCTCGTGCGCGGCTGATTCGCCCTCTTCCTCCCGACCCTCCCCTTTTCACGCATCCGCCACAGGCCGAAACCCGCGTCTTGCAACGATGCGGGAATACTGTCATCGAATTGTAACAATCATTCCATGCTCCCGTCACACCCGCGCATTCCCCTGCGGCGCGGACCAGGGTATAGGTGGCGCGCAAACCTATTGAGGAAACCACATGAACAAGCAGTCCATCCTCCTGGTCGAGGACGACGAGGACATCCTCCAGCTTTTGGCCTTCAACTTCGAATCCGCGGGATTCGATGCGCACACCGCGGAGGACGGGTCCCTGGGCCTGGCCAAGGCCCGCCGCCACAAACCCGACCTGGTGGTGCTCGATCTCATGCTGCCCGGCATGAACGGGTTCGACGTGTGCAAGGAGCTCAAGCGCGATCCCGAGACCATGGACATCCCGGTCATCATGCTCACCGCCCGCAGCGAAGAGGTGGACCGCATCGTGGGCCTGGAGCTGGGCGCGGACGACTACGTGGTCAAGCCCTTCAGCTTCCGAGAGCTGCTCCTGCGGGTGCGGGCCGTGCTGCGCCGCTCCTCCGGGACCGCGCCCGAGCGCACCCGCATCGAGCGCGACGGCCTGGAGGTGGACCTGGAGGCGCACAAGGTCCTGGTGCACGGCCAGGAGACCGCCCTCACCGCCACCGAGTTCAAGCTCCTGGCCGAACTCATCCGCACCGCCGGCCGGGTGCGCACCCGCGACCAGCTGCTGGCCTCGGTCTGGGGCTACGAGTTCGAGGGCTACGCCCGCACCGTGGACACCCACATCCGCCGCCTGCGCCAGAAGCTCGGGGAACCCGCCCGGCTCATCGAGACCGTGCGCGGGGTCGGGTACCGCTTCAAGGAATAGTCCATGTTCTCCCGCATGTCCTTCCGGCGGCGCCTGTTCCTCTCCTTCACCGCGGTGATCCTGGCCGCGCTGCTCCTGCCTGCGCTCTACACCCGCGCGGTGCTGGAGGGCGAGCTCCTGGCCGACGCCAAGACCGCGGCCACCCGGCAACTGGACGTCGCGGCCTGGGCCCTGGAGCACGCCGGCCTGGCCTCGCCCGCGGACATCCAGCCCTGGGTCCACGACCTGGGCGGCCGCCTGGGCGTGCGCCTGACCTGCATCGCCCCGGACGGGTCGGTGCTGGGCGACTCGGATCTCTCCACGGACCAGGTGCAGAGCATGGAGAACCACGCCGAGCGGCCCGAGGTCCTGGCCGCGGCCGAGGCCCCGCACGGCCTGTCCGTGCGCTACAGCTCCACCCTGGGCCTGGAGCTCATCTACGCCGCGATCCAGGTGGAGGGCGTGGCCGGATTGCCCGCGGTCACCCTGCGCCTGGCCACCCCCTACATGGGGCTCAAGCTGCGCATCCAGGGTCTGGCCGGCAAGGTGCTCCTGGCCATGCTCCTGGCCGCGGGCCTGGGCCTGTTGCTCTCCTGGGCCGCCACCCGCAGCCTGACCCGCTCCATCGCCGAGATGATCCAGGTGGCCGAGGGCATCAGCCAGGGCGACTACCACCGCCGCCTGCGCTTCTACCCGGGCCAGGAGTTCGAGGGCCTGGCCACCGCCATCAACGCCATGGCCGGCGCCATCTCCGACCAGATCAGCACCATCTCCGCCCAGAAGACCCAGTTGGAGGCCGTGCTCAACGCCATGGCCGAGGGCGTGCTGGTCCTGGACCGCCGCGGCCGCATCCTGACCGCCAACCCGGCCATGGAGGCCATCGTGCCCGGGGTGTCGCGGGCTCTGGGCAAGCGGCCCCTGGAGGCCATCCTGAGCCCCGAGCTGCAGCAGGCCTCGGACAAGGTGCTGCAGGGACCGGACTCCATCCGGCTCCAGATCGAGCCGAGCAAGGACCGGGTCTACGACGTGCACCTGGTCCCGGCCCGGGAGAGCGACAGCGGCATCGGGGCCCTGGCGGTGTTCCACGACATCAGCGAACTCAAGCGCCTGGAGCGCGTGCGCCGGGACTTCGTGGCCAACGTCTCGCACGAGCTGCGCACCCCGCTCACCACCATCAAGGGGTACGCCGAGGCCCTCATCGACAACCCCGACGCGGACCCCAAGCGCGCCCGCAGCTTTTTGGAGATCCTGCTCAAGAACGCGGACCACATGGCCCGGATGATCGAGGACCTGCTCTCCCTCTCCCGCCTGGAGAGCGGCCGCGCGGCCATGGACGCCGCGCCCGTGGACCCGGCCCCGGCCGTGGCCGAGGCCCTGCGCGCCTGCGGCCAGATGGCCGAAGCCAAGGGCATAACCGTGGAGCAGGACCTGGCCGAGACCAGGGTCATGGCCGACCCCAGCCGGCTCACCCAGGTGTTCCGCAACCTGCTGGAAAACGCCTTCAAGTACGGCCCGCCCGCGTCCACGGTGCGGGTCGCGGCCCGGCCCCAGGGCCGGGAGGTGCGCTTCTCGGTGGAGGACGCGGGGCCGGGCATTCCCAAGGAGGAACAGCCCCGGGTCTTCGAGCGGTTCTACCGGGTGGAGAAGCACCGCACCAAGAACGGCGCGCCCTCCACCGGCCTGGGCCTGGCCATCAGCAAG
>DKEU01000036.1:8013-8167 GCA_002452635.1 Desulfovibrionaceae bacterium UBA6814
GCCGCGAGGACGGTAACCAGGCATGAACACCCGGACCAAGATATCGTCCAAGAACCTTGATTTCTTCTACGGAGATTTCAAGGCGCTCAAGGGCGTGACCATGGACTTTCCCGAAAACCGCATAACCGCGCTCATCGGCCCCTCGGGCTGCGGC
>DKEU01000043.1 GCA_002452635.1 Desulfovibrionaceae bacterium UBA6814
GCCCAGGGCCGAGGCGGTCGCCGTGTTGATCTGGATGTAGTAGTAGTCCTCGGAACAGTCGTTGCCCACGCCGAAGTGCACCTTGAGCTGGCCGGTGGACACCAGCCCGGACCCGTCGTGGGTGGTGCTGGAGAGGTTGCCGTTCAGCAGGTAGATGCCGTTGAAGTCGGTGGCGTTGGCGATTCGGGTGATTTCCGAGGCCATGGCCTGGTACTCGGAGTCGATGATGAGCCGCTGGTCCGAGTTGTACGTGCCGGTGGCCGCCTGTTCGGCCAGCTCCTTCATGCGGATGAGCTTCTCGTCGATGATGGAGAGCGCGCCGTCCGCGGTTTGGATGAGGGAGATGGCGTCGTTGGCGTTGCGCACGCCCTGGTTCAGGCCGGCGATGTCCGAACGCATGAGCTCGCGCACGGCCAGGCCCGCGGCGTCGTCGGCCGCGGTGGACACGCGCAGGCCCGAGGAGAGCCGGCGCACCGAGGTTGAGAGGTTGCCGAACGCGGTGCCCAGGTTGCGGGCGGCGTTCATGGCCATCAAATTGTGGTTGATAACCAGAGACATGAGACTTTCCTCCTTGAAAGTGTCGCTTTTGGCTTCCTTGCCAAAAAGGCCGGATTACATAGTCCTGCGGCCGGATACGGGTTCTGCGTCACCTCCTGGGGGCCGGGATTCGGACTTGGTGTCGCTCTCCTTATCGTCGCTTGGGAGGGAAAACTTTATACTTGTAAAGAGGCGGCCCCGCCGCCGCTGACGCGGTGGCGGGGCCGGTGGAGCGGTTCAGGCGAGGGCGGGTTAGCCGCCGAGCAGCTGCATGGCCAGTCGCGGCAGGGAGTTGGCCTGGGCCAGCATGGCCACCGCGGACTGCGACAGGATCTGCTGCCGCACGAATTCGGTCATTTCCAGGGCCACGTCCACGTCGGAGATCTGGGACTCGGCGGCCTGGAGGTTCTCGGACTGGATCTGCAGGTTGGAGATGGTGTTCTCCAGTCGGTTCTGCAGGGCGCCCAGGCTGGCGCGGATCTTGTCCTTGGAGATGATGGCCTGGTTGATGGCCTCCAGGGACTGCTGCGCCGCCTGCTGGGTGGAGATGGAGAAGCCGGCGTCGGCCGCGGACTGGTTGCCCAGGCCCAGGGCCGAAGCGGTCGCCGTGTTGATCTGGATGTAGTAGTAGTCCTCGGAGCAGTCGTTGCCCACGCCGAAGTGCACCTTGAGCTTGCCGGTGGAGGCCAGCCCGGACCCGTCGTGGGTGGTGCTGGAGAGGTTGCCGTTGAGCAGGTAGATGCCGTTGAAGTCGGTGGCGTTGGCGATTCGGGTGATTTCCGAGGCCATGGCCTGGTACTCGGAGTCGATGATGAGCCGCTGGTCCGAGTTGTACGTGCCGGTGGCCGCCTGTTCGGCCAGCTCCTTCATGCGGATGAGCTTCTCGTCGATGATGGAGAGCGCGCCGTCCGCGGTTTGGATCAGGGAGATGGCGTCGTTGGCGTTGCGCACGCCCTGGTTCAGGCCGGCGATGTCCGAACGCATGAGCTCGCGCACGGCCAGGCCCGCGGCGTCGTCGGCCGCGGTGGACACGCGCAGGCCCGAGGAGAGCCGACGCACCGAGGTGGAGAGGTTGCCGAACGCGGTGCCCAGGTTGCGGGCGGCGTTCATGGCCATCAGGTTGTGGTTGATAACCAGGGACATGGTTTTTCCTCCTTGAATGTGGCGTCCCAGCTTCCTTGCCGGAGACGTTGGGTTGCGGGCCGCGGCGGGACATCCTGCCATCCTGCCTTCCGGCCTCCCCGACCGGATGCGGACCCCGTGTTGCCACTATTATCGTTTGCGCGGAGGATAAACTTTAGGGTTCTTAACGGATACGCCCCGCGACCGCTCGTGCGGCCGCGGGGCGCGGGCTTTGCGAGGATCAACAGGAGACGCGAGGGCTTTGGAAAGCCCGCTTCAGCAGGCCGTTCAAAAACCACGAGGGCAAGGCGCGAGAAGCCGCCAAGCCCGAAGCGTATCAGGACATACGTGAGGGTTTGGCGGCTACGAGCAACGCCGCCATCGTGGGTTTTTCAACGGCCTGCTAGCCGCCGAGCAGTTGCATGGCGAGTCGCGGCAGGGAGTTGGCCTGGGCCAGCATGGCCACCGCGGCCTGGGTGAGAATCTGCTGGCGCACGAACTCGGTCATCTCCTCGGCCACGTCCACGTCGGAGATGCGCGATTCCGCGGCCTGGAGGTTCTCGGCCTGGATGGCGAGGTTGGTGATGGTGTTCTCCAGCCGGTTCTGCAGCGAGCCCAGGCTGGCGCGGATGTTGTCCTTGGACACGATGGCCGCGTTGATGGACGCCAGGGCCGACTGGGCCGCCTCCTGGGTGGAGATGGCGAAGCCGCCGTGGATGGGGTCGCTGGCGTTGCCCAGGCCCAGGGCCGAGGCGGTCGCGGTGTTGATGCGGATGTAATAGTAGTCCTCGGCGCAGTCGTTGCCCACGCCGAAGTGCACCTTGAGCTTGCCCGTGGGCTGCAGCGGATTCCCGTCGTGGGAGGTGCTGGAGAGGTTGCCGTTGAGCAGGTAGATGCCGTTGTAGTCCGTGGCGTTGGCGATTCGGGTGATCTCCGAGGCCATGGCCTGGTATTCCGAGTCGATGATGAGGCGCTGGTCGGAGTTGTAGGTGCCGGTGGCGGCCTGCTCGGCCAGCTCCTTCATGCGGATGAGCTTCTCGTCGATGATGGAGAGCGCGCCGTCCGCGGTCTGGATCAGGGAGATGGCGTCGTTGCAGTTGCGCACGCCCTGGTGCAGGCCCGCGATGTCCGAGCGCATCAGGTCCTTGATGGCCAAGCCGGCCGGGTCGTCGGCCGCGATGGCGATGCGCAGGCCGGAGGAGAGCCGGCGGGTGGACACGGAGAGGTTGCCGAACGCCTGGGACAGGTTTCGGGCCGCGTTCATGGCCATCAGGTTGTGATTGATGACAAGCGACATCGACTCTCCTTGCGCGCAAACCCCGGCCTAGACGACGCGGCCGTGACGGAGTGGTGACACATTTTTCCGCTGTGGCACTGCAAAGCAAGAAGCAGGCCAATGTAAATAAATGCAAAGGCCCCGCACCGGGCGGGGCCTGCACATTCCCGTGGCGGGAAGGGGTTACGCGGCGCAGGCCGGCGCGCCGTTCTCCATGCGCAGCACCCGGCGGGCGCACGAGGCGTAGCCCAGGTCGTGGGTCACCATGACCACGGACAGGCCGTCCGCGTTCAGGTCCTGGAGCAGGCCCACGATCTCGCGGCCGGTGGCCGGGTCCAGGGAGCCGGTGGGCTCGTCGGCAAAGAGGATGGCCGCCTCCTTGACCAGGGCCCGGGCGATGGCCACCCGTTGCTGCTCGCCCCCGGAGAGCCGGCCGGGCAGGCGGTGGTGCTTGCCGCCCAGGCCCACCCGGTCCAGGCAGCGCCGGGCGCGCTCCACCGCGTCCCGCGGCGCGGGCGCCAGCCCGGTCATGAAGGGCAGGAGCACGTTCTCCAGGGCCGTGAGGTAGGGCAGCAGGTGGTGCATCTGGAACACCACCGCGAAGTCCCGGCGGCGCAGGGCCGCCAGTTCGGCCTCGGGCAGCCGGGTCACGTCGCGGCCGGCGTAGAGCACCTGGCCTGCGTCCGGGGCCAGCAGGGTGGAGAGGATGTTGAGCAGGGTGGACTTGCCCGAGCCGGAGCGGCCCACGATGGCCAAAAACTCCCCCTGCTCCAGGGTGAGGCTCACGTCGCGCAGGACCGGGGCGGGACCCTCGGCCGAGGCGTAGGACTTGGCGATGTTGCGGGCTTCGAGCATGGCGGTCTATCCTTAACATGTACTCGCGGGGAGAGGTTTTTTTAAAAAAAATACCCAGGGGTATTTTTTATCCCTAGAGAGAGACCAGGGCGGCGGAGGGGTCGATGCGGGCGGCCTTGGCCGCGGGGTAGGCGGCGGCCAGGGCCGCCACCAGGGCCATGCCCAGGCAGACCGCCAGGGCCTCCAGGGGACTGAACGCGGGCAGGACCTCGCCGGCCGCATCCAGGAGTCGCACCACCTCGCGGCCCACGCCCCAGCCGGCCAGGGCCCCGATGGCCCCGGCGGCCGCGCCCAGGAGCACGGCCTCGGAGCAGAAGATGGCGAACACCCCGGCCCGGGAATAGCCCAGGGAGCGCAACAGCCCGATCTCGGCCTTGCGCTCGTTCACGGCCGAGAGCATGGAGAAGCCCACCACCGCGCAGGCGCTCACCAGGATCACCAGGGCCACGGCCAGGGTCAGGTGCTGCACGAAATGCACCGAGGCCATGCGGCCCTCCACCACGCTGCGCAGGGCCTTGACCTCCAGGCCCGGGAGCTTGCCCCCGATCTGGGCCACGATGTCCTCGATGGGACAGCCCGCGCACAGGGCCGAGACCTCCACGAAGTTCACCTTGCCGGGCAGGCGGAACAGCCGCTGGGCCAGGGTGAGGTCGGCCAGGACCACGGTGTCGTCGTCCCCGCCCGTGGGCGAGAGCACCCCGGCCACCGTGACCTCCTCGTCCCCCAGCCGGAAGGCGGACCCGAAGTCCAGGCCCAGCCGGGCGGCCAGGGCGGAGCCCAGCACCACCTCGTTCTCCCGGGTGGGGAAGAGCCCCTTGATCCGCCAGTACTTCTTGATGGTCTGCTCCTGGTCGAAGCGCACGCCCACCACCGGGACCTGCTCCGCGCCCAGCGCGGCGGTGCCCACCAGCTTGGGGGCCACCGCGGCCACGTTGGCCGACAGGGGGATGGAGCGGATGGCCGAGACCGTGGCCGCCTCGTCCAGGTGGCGCACTTCATAGAGGAGATTGCCCAGGCTCACCCCGCCGTAGGACACGGCCAGGGTCTCGGCCTTGGGCGAGACCAGGATGTTGGCCCCGAAGGCGGTGAGCTTGCGCTCCAGGCTGTCGCCCACCACCCGGGACACGTGCCACAGGGCCACCATGGAGGTGGCGCCCAGGGCGAAGACCAGGGTGAGCAGCACGAAGCGCGGCCACTTGCGCCGCGCGCAGCGCAGGGGAATGGTGAGCAGGTTCACGCGCTAGCCCGCGAAGTAGCCCGCGCCGGCGGCCAGGTCCGCGGCGGTGATGGTCACGTTCGCGCCGTTGGCCGAGAAGGCCAGGGGCGAGGGGTTGCAGCCGCCCTGCACCGTGCCGATGCGGGCGATGGGGAAGGCCTGGCCGCAGTTGTTGCACACCATGGAGGCCCCCTCCTGGGTGTAGCCCTTGTGCTCGCGCCAGCACACGTCGCAGGCGTCGAAGGCCGCGTGCACGCCGCCGGCCTGGTCCTTGACCAGGAAGAAGCGCACGGTCGCGCCGTTCACCTCGGCCTGGTAGTGGTGCGCCTTGCCGTCGGTCAGGGCGGACACGGGCAGGGTGGCGGCGCCGTTCTTGAGCTGCACCGACTGGGGGCCGCTGCCGAAGCCCAGGAAGGCGTGGCCGGACGCGGCGGCGAGGAGCAGGAAGGCCAGGGCGGCCAGGACCAGGAGCGGGGTGGAGCGGGTGTGTTTCACAAGACCTCCGAGGCGGGCGGGCAGGGCCCTTATCCCGAGTATTTCGCCAGGATTTGCACGGCCCGTGCCGCGCACAGCAACTCGCGTCATCCCGGCCTGTTGCGAAAAATCCCTGGGCCAGGGGCCGGCGTTCCTGTGCAAGTCGCTGCACATGGCCGAACTCCCGTTTGCACCTGTGCAAACGGGGTGTGTCCCAGGGCAATTCACAGTTTAATAGTATGAATTCGTCCCAGGTCAAGGGGGGAGCGCGAAGGCGCTCCCCCCTCGGGACGGCGCGACGCTACCGGCGGCGCTTGGCCGGCGTGCGGGCGGGCTTGTCGCCGCCGGCGATCTTCAGGGCCTCGGCCACGGAGGCGTTCCCGTGCACGATGGCGCGCAGGGCGGCCACCAGGCGCTGGGGATGGTCGGCCTGGAAGATGTTGCGGCCGATGGACAGGCCCGAGCCCCCGGCCTTGACCGAGTCGTGGGCCATCTGGAGGATGTCCTTGACCGAGTCCATCTTGGCCCCGCCGGCGATGACCACCGGGATGCACACGCCCTTGACCACCTTCTCGAAGGTTTTGGGGGAGCCGGTGTAGGGCACCTTGACCACGTCCGCGCCCAGCTCCATGCCCACCCGGGCGCAGTGGGCCACCACCTCGGGGGAGAAGCCGTCCTTCACCTCCTTGCCCCGGGCGTAGACCATGGCCAGGGTGGGCATGCCCCAGTCCGTGGCCTTGGACGCCGCCTCGCCCAGGTCGCGCAGCATCTCGCGCTCGGACTCGTCGCCGATGTTCACGTGCACGGACACCGCGTCCGCGCCCAGCTTGATGGCGTCCTCCACCGAGCCGGTGAGGGCCTTGGCGTTGGGAAAGGGCGAGAGGTTGGTGGACCCGGACAGGTGCACGATGAGCCCGATGTCCGGGCCGTGCTGGCGGTGGCCGCAGGGCACCAGGCCCTTGTGCATGAGCACCGCGTTGGCCCCGCCCTCGGCGATGTGGGTCAGGGTCTCCACCATGTCCACCAGCCCGGGGATGGGTCCCACCGAGACCCCGTGGTCCAGGGGGACGATGATGGTGCGTTTGGTGTCCCGGTTGAAGAAGCGTTCCTTGCGGATGGCCTTGCCGATGTGCATGGGAGTGTCTCCTTGGGTTGGGGTGGAAAAAGAAAAGGGGCCGCAGGTGGTGAACCTGTGGCCCCTTCTTCGCGCGTCCGGTGATGCTGGGTGCTAGAGCGCACGCCTCCGTCCGCCGCGGGCCGATGCCGCGGCATAATAATAGGAATACAGGGCCCGGGTGGAGAAGGTGCGCATGGGGCGGACCCTAGACCCGGCGCTCCGGGTTGTCAATACGGCTTGGCTACTTGCCCGAGGGCTTGGCCGGCTTCTTGGCGGCCGGGGCCTTCTTGGCTGCGGCGGGCTTGGCCTTGGGCGCAGCCTTCTTGGCGGCCGCCGGTTTGGCCTTGGCCGCCGGCTTGGCCGCCGGTTTGGCCTTGGGCGCGACCTTCTTGGGCGCTGCGGCCTTGGCCGCGGGCTTGGCGTCGGCCAGGTCGCCCACCCAGGCCAGGGCGGCCGAGGCCTGGGGGAAGCCGATGGTGGAGATCAAGGCGATGAGGGCGTGCCGCACCTCGGCCGGGGAGGCGCCGGCCGCCACCGCCCGCCGGGCGTGGCTGTGCACCGAGCCCTCGGAGCGCATGGCCGCGGCGGCCCCGAGCTTCACCAGTTCGACGATCTTGTCGGACAGCGGGCCCTTGGCCGCGGCCTTGCCCAGGGCCTCCAGCGCGGCGAGGACCCCGGGGAACTCCGAGGAGAGTTTCTGGAATTGCTTGGGCAGCTTGGCGCTCATGGGATTCCTCCTTTTCCCGCCCTGTATATCGGAGTATCGACCGTGGCAACTGATTTCCCGCCGCCCGGACATTAGACACCGCGCCCCGGGACTGGTAGAATGTTTGGATAACGCCCTTTGCAGGGCTTCCAGGAGCATCCCATGCAGATAATCCGCGCCGCATACCGGAACATCGCCTTTTACGCCCGCATCGAGGGCGGGAAGCTGCACTGCCTGGATCCCTCCAAGGGCATCTCCGGGCCGGTGCCCATCGAGGAGGCCCAGCTCCTGCCCCTGTCCGTGCCCACCAAGATCGTGTGCATCGGCGTGAACTACAAGGACCACGCGGCCGAGACCGGCCGGCCCATGCCCGAGGAGCCCCTCATCTTCTTCAAGCCGCCCTCCGCGGTGGTGGGCTTCCGCGATCCCATCGTCATCCCCGCCGGCGTGGGCCGGGTGGACTTTGAGGGCGAACTGGTGGCGGTCATGGGCCGCAAGTGCCGCAACCTGACCCCCGAGGAGGCCAAGGACGCGGTCTTCGGCTGGACCTGCGGCAACGACGTGACCGCCCGCGAGCTGCAGAAGAAGGACGGGCTCTTCGCCCGGGCCAAGGGCTTCGACACCTTCGCGCCGGTGGGGCCCTGGATCGAGACAGACGTGCCCGATCCCGGCAACCTGGAGCTCACCACCCTGGTCAACGGCGAGGTGCGCCAGCGCGGGGCCACCGCGGACATGGCCTTCCACCCCCACTACCTCATCAGCTTCGTGTCCCGGATCATGACCCTGTTCCCGGGCGACCTCATCTTCACCGGCACGCCCTCGGGCATCGGCCCGCTGTCGCCCGGCGACGAGGTGGTGGTGGACATCGCCGGGGTGGGCCGGCTCACCAACCCGGTGGTGGAGGAGGGCTCCCCCACCGCGGCCCCCGAGCCCCCGGACACGGTGCAGTAGGGCCGGGCGGAATGGTTTTGCGCCGCGTCCGGGCCTGCCCGGGCGCGGCTTTTTGATACGGCGCGGCCGGTGTGCCCCGACCCCTTGCCAACCTGAGAACTTTCGCGTAAAAGGCACCGGTTCCAAATTCGCACATCCCGGCTGGCCCGCCGGGTGCCCCGCAGGGCGGGGTATGGCGGGCGTTCACGCAGCCGGGGTGGAGGACAAACCCTAGGAGGCAACATGGCGTACGTGAACATGAAGCAGATGCTCGAGACCGGTGTCCACTTCGGGCACCAGACCCGCCGTTGGAATCCCAAGATGCGGCCCTTCATTTTCGGGGCCCGCAACGGCATCCACATCATCGACCTGCAGCAGACGGTGAAGCTGTTCCAGAAGGCGCACGATTTCGTGGCCGACACCGTGGCCAAGGGCGGCAAGGTGATCTTCGTGGGCACCAAGCGCCAGGCCCAGGAGGCGGTCAAGGCCGAGGCCGAGCGCGCCGGGCAGTTCTTCGTCACCCACCGCTGGATGGGCGGCACCCTGACCAACTTCGTCACCATCCGCAAGAGCATCGACCGCCTGAAGAAGCTGGAGGCCATGTTCGGGGACGGCACCATCAACAAATTCCCCAAAAAGGAAATCGTGATGATGAGCCGCGAGGTGGCCAAGCTGAACAACGCCCTGGGCGGCATCAAGGACATGGAGGCCCTGCCCGCGGCGGCCTTCATCATCGACCCCAAGCGCGAGGAGATCGCGGTGCAGGAATGCCGCAAGCTGGGCATCCCGCTGGTGGCCGTGGTGGACACCAACTGCGACCCCGACGTCATCGACTACGTGATCCCGGGCAACGACGACGCCATCCGGGCCATCAAGCTCTTCGTTTCGGCCATGGCCGACGCCTGCATGGAAGGCGGCGCCAAGCTGAAGGAGACCGCCGCGGCCGCGGACGACAAGACCGAGGCCAAGGCCGCCCCGGCCCCGGCCGCCGAGCCCGCCCCCGCGGCCCCCGAGACCCGGGACGCCGCCGACGAAACCGCCGAGGAGGAAGCCTAACATGGCCATTGCTGCGAGCGACGTGAAGGCCCTGCGCGACAAGACCGGCGCGGGCATGATGGACTGCAAGAAGGCCCTGGAGGCTGCCGCCGGCGACGTGAACAAGGCCGTGGACTGGCTGCGCGAGAAAGGCCTGGCCAAGGCCGCCAAGAAGGCCGGCCGCGCCACCTCCGAAGGCCACATCGGCTCCTACGTCCACTCCAACGGCAAGATCGCCGTGCTGGTGGAGCTCAAGTGCGAGACCGACTTCGTGGCCCGCAACGAGAAGTTCCTGGCCTTTGCCAAGGACCTGGCCATGCAGGTGGCCGCCGCCTCCCCGGTGTGCGTGACCCCGGAGCAGGTCCCGGCCGAGCTCCTGGAGCGCGAGAAGGCCATCTACAAGGCCCAGGCCATGGAAGAGGGCAAGCCTGAGGCCATTGCCGAGAAGATCGTGGAAGGCCGCATCAAGAAGTACTACGCTGAGGCCTGCCTCATGGAGCAGGGCTTCATCAAGGACGACAAGGTCAAGATCAAGGACCTGCTCAACGAGCTCATCGCGGTGCTCGGGGAGAACATCCAGATCGGCCGATTCGTCCGCCTGGTCCTCGGCGAAGACGCCGAGGAATAGGCCCGCAAGGGAA
>DKEU01000255.1:0-502 GCA_002452635.1 Desulfovibrionaceae bacterium UBA6814
CCAAAGCGCCGGGGCGGCTTTTTTTTGCTCCCCACCCAAACTGTGACTTTAACCCGCCTCGAACTCCGCACGGATTGTACTTTTTTTCTACCTGGGCTATCCCCTTGACCGATGACTCAACTGCTGCGCCTGCTCGCCGCCGCAGTCCTGCTCGCGGCCCTTGCATTCCGGCCCGGAACCGCCGGGGCGGAAGGCCCTTCATCCGGGGGGCGGGTGCTCTTCGTCAATTCCTACCACCCGGGCTACGACTGGAGCGACCGCGAGCAGCGCGGGGCCGAGGAAATACTGCGGGCCGCGGGCGTGGAGATGCGGGTGGCCTACATGGACACCAAGCGCAAGAAGGGGGAGGCCTCTGCCAAGGCCGCGGTGGCCCGCATCCTGGGCGAGATGGCCCAGTTCAAGCCCGACGTGGTCATCGCCGCGGACGACAACGCCCAGCGCTACCTGGTGGTGCCCCATCTCAAGAACGGCCCGGTCCCCGTGGTCTTCTGCGGGGTGAACT
>DKEU01000255.1:543-27915 GCA_002452635.1 Desulfovibrionaceae bacterium UBA6814
TTGCGCCAGTTCGCGGCAGGCGACCGGCTGGGCTTTCTGGCCGACGACAGCGAGTCCGAGCACAAGATCTTCGACAGCTACAACCGCCGGTTCTTCGACGGCCGGGTGGTCCCCTATTTCGTGTCCAGCTATGCCCAGTTCAAGGAGAGTTACCTGCGCGCCCAGGAAGAGGTGGACATCCTCCTGGTGGACAACAACGCCGCCATCCCGGACTGGGACGCCGCGGACGCGCGCCAGTTCATGCTGGCCAACAGCCGCAAGCCCTCGGGCGCGACCCAGGACGGCATGAGCCCCTGGGTCATGGTGACCATGGCCAAGGTCCCGGAGGAGCAGGGCCGCTGGGCCGCGCAAAAGGNNTGGACATCCTGTCCGGGGTGCCGCCGGTGGCCATCCCGGTGAGCTGGAACGAGCAGTCCCAGCTGGTGGTGAACCTGGACATGGCCCGGGCCGGCGGTTTCGTCCTGCCCCTGTCCCTGCTGCGCGCCGCGTCGCGGGTGATCGGGTCCAACGGCACGACCCAGGCCAAAACCCTGCATTCCCTGCCCTGAGCCGGTGACCCCATGCCCGCCCTCCGCACCGTCCTCGCCGTCCTCCTGACCCTGGCCTGCCTTGCCGGCCGGGCCGCTGCGGCGGAGCCGGTGGTGGTGTGGGTGGACTCCTACCACGCGGGCTACGAGTGGAGCGACGGCGTGGAGGCGGGCATCCGCAGCGTGCTGGACCCGGCCGGGGTGCGGCTGGTGGTGCAGCGCCTGGACGCCAAGGAGACCCCTGCCGACGCCGCGCTGCGCAAGGCCGCGCAGTCCGCCCTCAACGTCATCTACCGGATTCGGCCCGGCGTGGTCATAGCCTCGGACGACGCGGCCCAGGAATATCTGGTGGTTCCCTTCCTCAAGGGCACGCCCCAGCCCGTGGTCTTCTGCGGGGTGAACTGGGACGCGGCCATGTACGGCTATCCCGCGCCCAACGTCACCGGCATGCTGGAGGTGGAGGCCGTGCCCGAGATGGTGGCGCATTTCGCCCGCGACGCCAAGGGGAGCCGCGTGGGCTACATCTCGGGCAAGACCGCCACGGACCTCAAGATCACCGAGACCTTCAACGCGGCCTTTTTCGGTGGCCGGATGAAGATTTATTTCGCCGAGACCTTCGAGCAGTTCAAGACCCTGTTTTTGCGCGCCCAGAACGAAACGGACATGCTGTTCCTGCGCAACTACGCGGGCATCGCGGGCTGGGACCCGGACGCAGCCGAGGCCTTCCTGCTGAACAACACCCGGGTGCCCACGGGCTCGCACCTGCTGCACATGAACCGCTACGTGGTCTACACCATGGGCAAGGTGCCCCAGGAGCAGGGCGAGTGGGCGGCGCACGCGGCGCTGCGGGTGCTGGCCGGGGAGCGGGCGGGCGACATCCCCCTGGCCCGCAACCAGCGGACCCGGCTGGTGGTGAACCTGAAGCTGGCCAAGGCCGCGGGCATCACCCTTCCGGTGGCGGTGCTCAAGACCGCCGAGATCATCGGGAAGGACTGACGTGCGGCTGCAGTTCAAGATCAACCTCGTGTCCCTGGGCATCCTGGTGGCGGTGGCCTGCGCCCTGGCCGCCGCCGGGGTGGTGGCCATGGACCGCCTGGCCTTCGACCTGAACCGCAAGCTCCTGGCCGCCGAGGCCGCCAACCTGGGGGACAAGATCGGGGAGGCCCAGGAGGTGCTGGCCGACAGCGGAGTGGCCGCGGTGCGCAGCTACGTGGAGCGCGCCAAGCGCGACCTGGTGCAGGAATTCAAGCGCGATGCGGACGCGCGGTTCGGCCGGCTGGCCATCCTCACCTCCTCCGGCCAGGCGGTCATCGGCCTGGACGAGCCCCCGGGGGACGAGTCCGGCCTGCCCTGCCTGGACCGCATCCTGGAGCAGGGCGAGGGGGAGATGGAGTGCCGGCTGGGGGACAAGATCCGGCTGGTGTTCTTCCGCACCTTCCCGGACTGGGACTGGGTGCTGCTGCTCTCGGCCACCGACCGGGAGATGTACGCCACCCGCGACGCGTTCCTGAAGAGCGCCCTGGTGATCCTGGCCGCCAGCCTGGTGCTGGGCGGGGGCATCCTGCTCTCCCTGACCCGGGGCATCGTGGGGCCGTTGCAACGCCTGGCCCAGGCGGCCATGGCCCTGAGCCGGGGCCAGTGGCGGCAGCCCGTGCCCGAGCCCGGGGGCAACGACGAGGTGGGCGAGCTGTCCCGCTCCTTTGCGGTGATGGCCGAGCGCCTGGAGGCGGCGCACGGGGATCTGGCCGCCCGGGCCGATGACCTGCGCCGGGTCAACGCCGACCTCTCGCGCGAGGTGACCGAGCGGCGCCGGGCCGAGGAGGAGCTGGCCTGGCTCAACCGCGACCTGGAGGGCGAGGTGGCGGTGCGCACCGCGGAGCTGGCCGGCAAGGCCCGGGAGCTCAAGGAGGCCAACCTCCGGCTCCTGGAGCTGGACGAGCTCAAGAGCGCCTTTCTCTCCTCGGTGTCGCACGAACTGCGCACCCCGCTCACCTCGGTGCTGGGCTTCACCAAGCTCATCACCCGGGACTTCGAGGCCTCTTTCCTGCCCCTGGCCCAGGACGAGCTGCAGCAGAAGAAGGGGCTGCGCATCCGCGGCAACCTGCGCATCATCGAGCAGGAGGGCGAGCGCCTCACCCGGCTCATCAACGATTTCCTGGACCTGACCAAGATCGAGTCCGGCCGCATCGAATGGTGCGACCGGGAGATGGACCTGGCCGATGCGGCGCGGCGAGCCCTGGCCTCGGTGCGCGGGCTGTTCGCGCAGAATCCCGCGGTGCGCCTCGCCTTCTCCTCGGTCCCGAACCTGCCCCCGGTGCTGGCCGACCCCGACCGGCTGGAGCAGGTGCTCATCAACATCCTGAACAACGCGGCCAAGTTCACCAGCGCAGGCCGGGTGGATGTGGCGGTGGGCCGGGCCCCGGACGGGTACGTGCGGATCACGGTGGCCGACACCGGGGTGGGCATCCCGCCCGAGGACCGGGACAAGATCTTCGACAAGTTCCACCAGGTGGTGCACCGCGACACCCTGCGCGAAAAGCCGCAGGGCACCGGCCTGGGCCTGGCCATCTGCCGCCAGATCGTGCGCCACTACGGGGGCCGGATCTGGGCCGAGGCCAACGAGGCGGGCGGGAGCACCTTCGTCATGGACCTGCCCCCTGCGCGGATGGAGGAAACCTGCATCGCGCCCGGCCCGGAGCCGGGCAAGCCCCTGGTGCTGGTGGCGGACGACGACCCGGCCATCTGCGAATTCCTGATCCAGACCTTCACCGACGCGGGGTTCGCGGTGGTGGCCGCGGCCGACGGCAACGAGGTGCTCGACCTGGCCGCGCGGCACCGGCCCGACCTCATCACCATGGACATCCTCATGCCCGGGCTGGACGGCCGGCAGGCCATGGCCAGGCTCCGCGAGGACCCGGAACTGGCGGCCATCCCCATCCTGGTGGTGTCGGTGCTGTCCGAGGCGCGCTTCGGGGGCGAGGACGCGGTGCTGCACAAGCCGGTGGAGCCCGCGGACCTGCTGGATGCGGCCTTCGGCCTGCTCAACCGGTCCTGCCCCACCCGGCCGGTGATGGTGCTGCGCCGCAACGGCCCCGAGCCCCTGGGCCCGTTCTTCGCCCTGTGCCGGGGAGACATGGGCCATCTCACCGAGGAGGAGCTGCGCCGGGAAGTAGAGGCCGGCTTCCAGGGCACGGTGCTCATCCCGGGCTGGGCCGCGCGCACCGTGGATCTGGCCTGGCTGCGCCACCGGGAGGGCGTGCAGGTGCTCATCCTGCCCGAGGGCTCGCCCGCGGGGCACTCCTGAGCCGTTGTCCTTGAACCGGGTCACGGCATCTGGTAGGTTCGGCAGATTCCACTTCCAAGGGAGACATCCATGAAGAGCGCAAGCGAATACATCCTCTACAGCGGCGGGGCCAACGGGGCCGAGTCGGCCTTTGGCGAGATGGCCGAGAAGTTCGGCTGCCAGGAGGTGAACTTCAGCTTCGAGGGCCACACCATGGCGCGCGAGCGCGGGGCGCGGTTTTTGACCAGCGAGGAGCTGGGGCTCAAGGACATCAGCATGACCTACGTGTCGCGGCTCATGAACCGCAAGTATTCCTCGGCCCCCCTGTTCCGCAAGGTGTTGCAGAGCATCTGCTGGCAGGTGGCCAGCGGGCACGAGGTGTTCGTGGTGGGCTCCATCCTGCCCGACAGCACGGTCAAGGGCGGCACGGGCTGGGGCGCGGAGTACGCCAAGATCTGCAACAAGCCCCTGTACGTGTTCGACCAGGACAAGAACGCCTGGTTCGCCTGGGACGAGGACCACTGGAACCAGGTCGGGGTCCCGGTCATCGGGCACCGGCACTTCACCGGCACCGGCACCCGGTTCCTGGAGGACAGCGGCCGCGCCGCCATCGCCGACCTGTTCAAGCGCACGTTCGGCTAGGCCCGGACTGATTCACGGCAAAGGAAAGAGGCCCGCTCCCCTCGGGGAGCGGGCCTCTCTTGTTTTGAACGGCCTGCCCTAGACCGCAAATCCCAGCAGGGTGGCCAGGGACCGGGCCTCGGGCCGGGAGGGGCCGAGCTGCCACAGGGCGTTCTGGATGGGCCAGGGGTCGTAGGCCACCTTGATGGCCGCGGCCCGGGAGAGCAGGGAGAGGACCCCGGCCAGGCTGGGCGGGTCCCCGGCCAGGGCGGCCAGGGCCGCGGCCGTGAGCCGGGTGCTCACCGCCTGCTGGTCCGGGTAGTTCTGGGCCTGGCTGGTGAGGAAGGCGGCCAGGGCGCGCTGGGTGTCGTCGGGCAGGTCCGGGGTGCTGATGTAGGCCCAGGCCAGGGCGCCCCAGAAGCGGCCCCAGCGCCAGGCCAGGTTCTGGGTGGTCTGGCTCTCCACCAGGGGCTGGAACAGCTCCATTCCGGTGCGCGCGGCCTGGAGCTGCTGCGCCCAGGCGCGCTCCTCGGCCCCCTGCACCCAGGCCAGGGACAGGGCCTGGCGCTTGTTCCAGGGCAGGCTGGCCGGGGAGAACCAGGCCGCCTTGTCCAGCTCCTTGGGCTGGCCCGCGGGCGCGGCCGCAAAGGTGCCGTCCAGGGGGTTCTCGGTGTCCGCGGCGCGCCAGCGCCAGGCGTAGCGCTGCGGCGTGGTCTCCGGGAAGTGGGTGATCTCCGCCTCGCCGGCCGCGTAGTAGGGCCGGCTCTTGTTGGAAAAGACCGCCCGCACCGCCACCCGCCGCCAGGACACCTCGGCCGCGCCGGACAGTTCGCCCTTGCGGCCCCAGTGGGTGAGCAGGGCCTGGGCGATGAGGCTCTGGGGCGTCTCCCGCCGGGGCAGCACCCGCCTGGCGAACAGCTCCCGGCCGTTCAGGCGCGGCGCGGCGTTGGCCCGGGCCGGCTCCAGGGCGGCCAGCAGCGCCGGGGTCAGGTCCGGCCCGCCGGTTTCCGTGGCCAGGTCCATGGCCCGCAGGGCGTAGGTCAGGGCGTTGATGGGCTCGATGCGGTCCAGGTCGTCGAAGAACCAGGCGCAGGAGGCCAGGGAGCGCAGGCCCATGCGCTGCATGGCCAGGAGCTTCCAGGCCGCGCCGGCCTCGGCCGCGTCCAGGCCCGGGGCGAAGTGCCGGGCCGCGAAGTCGGTCCGCTCCATGGCCCCGGCCGCCACCTGGCCGAAGGCCAGCAGCGCGGCCCGGGCATCCTGGAACAGGGCCTTGCCCCGGGCGAAGAAGTGCGCGTCCAGCCCGGCCTTGAGCCCGGCCAGGGCCGCGCGCAGGGGGCCGCGCCAGGCCTGGTTCCACTCCGGGTGGCCGCCGGCGGTGCAGCCGCAGTCGGCGCGCCAGCGCTCCACCCCGTGCACGCAGCTCCAGGAGCTCTGCTCCCGGATGCGCACCTCGCGCATGGGCGGGTGGGCGGCCAGGTAGGCCGCGTAGTTGGTGAGCGCCACCTCGCCCGACTCCCGGGCCCGGGTGAGCATGTAGGCCAGGGCCATCTCCCCGAAGGTGAAGTGGTGGCCGTAGGTCTCGCCGTCGGTGGCCAGGGAGAGCAGGCCGTCCTTGGCCGCGCCGCGGATGCGCTGCCAGAAGTTCTCGCCGTCGTCGAGCAGGCGCTCGAAGGCCACGGCCTGGGACAGGGCCCCGTGGTAGAAGAACACCGCGATGCTCCGGCCCGAGGGCAGGCGCACGGCGTAGGGCGTGAGCATGTCCAGGGAGCCCTCGTCCACGGGCTGCCAGGGCGCGTTGTCTCCGTCCAGGTCGCGCACCGCCTCGGCCTGGCGCGGGGCCAGCACGGTGTAGGCCAGGCCCTGGGCGGCCAGCACCTCCAGGGTGGGGGTGTCCACCGCGGCCTCGGCCAGCCACATGCCCTCGGGCGCGCGTCCGTAGCGGGCCTCGAAGTCGGAGATGGCCCAGGTCACCTCGATCTCCTTGTCCAGGTCCGAGGCCAGGGGCAGGATCTGGTGGTGGGCCACCTGGGCCATGGCGTTGCCGAAGCCCAGGCGCTTGGCCGAGCGGCGGTCGCCGTCCAGGACCCGGGCGTAGGCCGCGGGCTCCTCGGCCTGCATCCAGGAGAGCAGGGTGGGGCCGAAGTTGAAGCTTATCCACTCGTAGGCGTTGAATATCTCCTCGATGCGGCCGGATGCGTCCAGGCGGCGGGCAAAGGCCAGGGGCGAGTAGGACTCGCGGGTGATGCGCGCGTTCCAGTTGAGGGCCGGGGCCGCGCTGCCCTCGGGCAGAACCTCGCCCAGCCAGGGGTCCACCCGGGGGGGCTGGTAGAAATGGCCGTGGATGCACAGATGCTTGCTCATGCTCGCCTCGCGGGGGTTTGGGAGCGAGTCTACGGGCAAACGATGGGCGTGGCAACGCCCGGCGGATGGGCTTGGACTTTCATCTAGGAAGATAAAAGTAACAGTTAGACCAGCGACTATTTATTCTGATTGACAAAGTTGCGTCTCTGAATATAGGCGGGTAATTCAACGGAGGGTCATTATGCCCAAGGCAGTGAAGACTCAGAAATCAGTGCCGCCTCGCACCGTGACAGAATTATTATCGGAACGTTCGTTAAGTGAAATTCTTAGTAGTCGGCAGACAGAAGAGATAGTAATTGGCGTATGTGGCCCATTAGGAAGTGGGGCAGATAGGGTTGCTAAATTATTCAAGGAAAAGCTTGAACATGTTTATAGATACACCACGGATTATATCAAACTTAGTGGCGTTATAGCACAGTGCTATGCTTCACTTACTAATAATAAAAAATTACTTACCGAAATTAATTCATATCCAGAAGCCCGCCGCATTGAAAAATTGCAAGATTTGGGAAATGAATTAAGATCAATATTTGGAAATGATATATTGTCTCAGTTTTCAGTTGAGCACATTGCAGTTAATCGTCAAGAGCACCTTAAAAAACTTAAAAAACCCAAAGAAGAGTTGATTTCTAGAAGATTCGCAACAATTATTGACAGTTTGAAGCACCCAGATGAATATGCTTTGCTATCAAGAGTTTATGGAAAGATGTTTTATCTAGTAGGAGTTCTCTGTCCAGAGCAGACAAGAGAAGGGCGTCTTACAAAAAAGCCTCGCGGTCTGTCGAAAGAAGACGCAGTAAGATTGATTGAACGAGATAGGGGTGAGGCCGTAGAGTATGGTCAGCAACTCCTAAAAACAATACAGCATTCCGATTTTTTTGTTAGTAATGTTACTGAAAATGTTGAGCAAATTCCAAATACTGTAAACCGTTTTCTTGACCTTATGTTCAATAAAAAAATACATACGCCAACCGTTCATGAATATGCAATGCATGCAGCGCATTCGGCAGCTATGAGGTCTGGATGCATGTCTCGCCAAGTAGGGGCGGCAATCGTAAACGAATGTGGCGATATAATCGCCACAGGGCGTAATGATGTACCCAGATGTGGTGGCGGGCTATATACAGAAGGTGCACTAGGAATAGATTCTAGGTGTTTACGCGAAGCTGGTGGTAAACAATGTAGAAGTGACTTATTTAAAAGAGATATACTTGATAAAATATCAGAAATTATAAAAAAACATATGCAAACAAGAGGGGAAATTTGTGTTGGAGAAATTGATTCTTTGTTTAATCGCATACAGAGTATGCCTGAGTTGAGAGGATTAATTGAGTTTAGCAGATCAGTTCACGCAGAAATGGATGCTATTACAACTATAGCAAGGAATGGATATTCTTCATTAAAAAATGCTACGTTGTACTGTACAACGTTCCCTTGCCACCATTGTGCTAGGCATATAGTTGCTGCTGGGATTAAGAAGGTTTATTATGTAGAGCCATATGAGAAAAGCTTGGCCATATCCCTGCATGATGATTCAATGGTGACTGATGTTCAAGATGATGAAAGTGTTGCCGGAAACGGCTTGCCGCCAAAGGTTAAAATTTTGCCCTTTGAAGGGGTCGCCCCTAAACAGTTTATTAATTTATTCGCAGTATCTGATCGAAAGAAAGATGGTTCGCTTGCTCAGCCTGATGTCCAACTGGCTAAGCCTGTGGTAGAAAAATTTATGGATACCTATAAAGAATATGAGGAAAAAGTGACTATTTACCTGCGTGAAAAATTGAGCAGCACAACGCTGCCTAAAAAATGACCTTGCTGGGAGATTAAAAATTTTCTAGACTCTCAGTCTAAGCATGGACGTGGTGCGGGCAATGTCCAACGCTAGGAGGGGAGGGGGATGGAGCCGAAGCGTAGTTATGACGCCAAGGTTAGTGGGGGCCTCTCAGTCAGAATTGCCGAGCAGATCACTGGAGCACACGGGACCTGCATAGTCGTTCGGCTGGATGCTTTTCAGGCGCATCGTGAGTCGTTGGCACGGGATGCTTCTCGTGCAGACTCTCTGCAGCGTGTGTTAGAAAACGCAAAAAAGCTTAATTGGTGAAACCCTAGCTGAGTTGATTGGGTTCACTCCATTCTTTCCTCGCTAAGTTAAGAAAGGGGAAGCCAAGCTCCCCTCCTCCTTGATTACCTTCCCCCTGGTGGTGATGTGCTACACCGGCAGCCCCTGCCGGGCCCGGCGTTCGCGCAGGGCGTCCAGCATGGCGTAGGGCAGCTCCAGGTCGCCGCCCCCGGAGCCCAGCTCGATGTCGGGCTTGACCGCCGCGCCGTGGTAGTCCGAGCCGCCGGTGACCGCCAGGTCCAGCTTGCCGGCCAGGCGCAGGTACTCCCGGGTCTGGTCCGGGGAGTGCTCGGGGTACAGGCACTCCAGGCCGTCCAGGCCCAGGTCCTTGAGCTTGCGCACCTTGTTCTCCAGCACCCGGCCCGTGGCGCGCAGGGAAAAGGGATGGGCCAGCACCGTGGTGGCGCCCTCGGCCTTGAGCGCGGCCAGGGCCTGCTCCGGGGTGAACTGGTCCTTGGGCACGTAGGCCCGGCCCCGGGTGCCCAGGTACTCCTGGAAGGCCTGCTCCACGTCGGCCACGTAGCCCCGGGCCTGCATGGCCAGGGCCAGGTGGGGTCGGCCCACCGAGCCCTCGCCGGCTATGGCCTGCACCTCGTCGTAGGTGAGTTCCAGGCCCAGGCCGTTGAGCTTGTCCACGATGCGGCGGTTGCGGTCGTGGCGGCGGGCCATGAGATGGTCCATGGCGGCCATGAGCTTTTCCGGCCGCTCGGGCAGGAACAGGCCCAGCAGGTGCATGAACCCCACGGGCCAGATCACGGACAGCTCGCACCCGGCGATGAGCTCCAGCCCCACGCGGGACGCGGCGGCCCGGGCCTCGTCCAGGCCGGCCACGGTGTCGTGGTCGGTGAGGGCCAGGGCGGCCAGGCCCAGGCGCGAGGCGCGCTCCACCAGCTCCGTGGGGGTCAGGCAGCCGTCCGAGGCCGTGGAATGGGTGTGCAGGTCGATGCGGCGCATTCCTCATTCTACCACTGCGGCAACACGGGCGCAATCCGGGAAACCTACGGAACCCGGTGGAAATCAAGGAAAGATGTGGGCAGTACCGGGCGCGGCCCAGGGAGGCGGGCCAGGGGGCCGGCTTGCCGAGCCGGGGCGGGCGGTGTACTGTCCTGCCTGCGATACAGTCCTGGCCTGAACTGGCTCAACCCGGAAGGATGCTTGCCTTCCTGATGATACGGAGACGAAGCATGGCCTTGAACAAAGAGCTCCTGGACATCCTGGCCTGCCCCAAGTGCAAGTCCGCCCTGACCCTCACCCCGGCCCAGGACCAGCTTATTTGCGAGGCCTGCAAGGTCGCCTACCCCATCGAGGACGAGATTCCCATCCTGCTGGTGGACAAGGCCGTGCCCCTGGCCCCGGCCCCGGCCAAGGACTAGGCCGGCCCGCCCGCCTCTGGTCGCGATACCCCGCCGGCCGCTCCGCGGACCAGCCCCCCGCTTTCGCAATTCCGTTTCCTGCGCCGCGAGTAATAGCGCGCTCCCGGTCGTGGCTCCCTGCGCGGCGCTCAAGAATGAAGCCATTCTCGCAGGTGTTCATGTAGCTCATGAGCAAGTGCGGATTGCTGTCCACATTCCGTTCACAACACTGAAGAGTTGTTGCTAAAACAACACGCCGCGCCCGTGGCCCGGTCCCGTGCCGCGGATTGCCTGCGCGGCGCAGGCCGGCACCCCTCGGCCAAGGTGCTCCCATGGTTCCCTGCAGGGAACTACCGGTCGTAAATGTGCCTCCTTGCGCAATCTTTCAGCCAGGGTACAACCCTAGCTGAAGACGAAACATCACGCATGGAGGAGAACCATGAGCATCATCGAGGTTGACGCGCAGGCGTGCGCGCTCTGCGGCATGTGCGCCGCGGTCTGCCCGGCGGGCTGCATCGGCAGCGACGCCGAGGGCCTGCCCTACGAGAAGGACGGCGCGTCCTGCATCGCCTGCGGCCACTGTGTGGCCGTGTGCCCGCATGAGGCCCTGCAGAACAGCAAGCTGCCCGAGGAGCCCGAGTTGCTGGTTTCCCAGGACCGGCCCACCCCCGAGGCCATGGCCAACCTGGTGCTGGCCCGGCGCTCGGTGCGCGAATTCACGAGCGATCCCGTGGACCCGGCCGTGCTGGCCGGGCTCCTGGACGTGGCCCGGCGCTCGCCCACGGCCGTGAACTCGCAGCACGTGGGCTGGATCGCCTGCTGCGACCCGGCCCGCACCCGGGCCACGGCCACCGCCTGCGCGGCCTGGATGAAGTCCAGCGGCCTCATGCCGCGCTACGCCGAGCGCTGGGACCAGGGCGAGGAGGTGGTGCTGCGCGGGGCCCCGGCCTTCGTGCTGGCCCACGCGCCCGCGGATTACGGCTGGGGCGCGACCGACTGCGCCATCGCCCTGGCGGCCCTGGAGTTCCTGGCCGTGACCAGCGGCCTGGGCACCTGCTGGGCCGGCCTGCTCACCCGCGGCGTGGCCAACGACCTCGCGGTCGCCCGCGCGGTCCAACTCCCCGCCGGCCACGTGGTGCACGGCGGCCTCATGCTCGGCCACCCCAAGTACAGCTACCGCGCCATCCCGCCCCGCAAGCCCTTAAGCGCCATCTGGCTCTAAAAAACAGAAGGCCCCGTCCTCTCGCGAGGGCGGGGCCTATTCGATGCGCCTCTATGAGCGGCATCAGTTGCGGGGTGATGCGTGTGGCGAATGAGTTGGGTATATTACATGTTACATTAGAATCTAGCATTTCAAGGATGTTAGCCGCTACACTTTTCCAATAATTCATCAAGTATTTTTTGTATTATGCTGTTATGGTAAATAGTTTCGTATATTTTTGTTTTGTTGCCACGTTTATCAACAAGCATCCAATAGTTTCTGCTACTATTTCCGCGCGCTATATGAAAATAAAAATGTGACAACGTAGCAATATCTATTGCCTTTGGGGTTTTTTGTAAAATATTTTTTAATATGTATATATATTTATTTGATATTATTACATATTGAGTCGATATATTGAAATAATAGGTATAAGCGTAATATACGCCATATGCTCCAATGCTTCCAAAAAATAATATACTTAAATCGAGGCTGTGCGAAAAATAAATTATCTTTATTATTGCATACAATATTATAAAAGGAATGCTAAATAAAAATGCTGCATCAAATAAACCTGAGTTCGTAAAGAATTCATAAATTGTAGTCACATCTGTATTAAACGTTAGAATTATTTTATTTTGAATTCTGTTCCTCCAGAGTGTTTTGTGAAATATTTTATCAAAACAATAGAGAAAAATGAGGTGCATACGCAGCAATACTATTGAAGCTAGCACACAATAAAAAACCTCATGCCCGGATAGTATGTCGGAGTATTCGCGAATTAACGTAGGATTGAGTGTATGGGGCTATGATTGCGCGTCGCAAATGTAAGCCGGTTGAGTTTGATTACTAATATCGTTGGATGAATTTAACAAGGCCGATTCCCAGGCATTTACTCCCACATCTTCAGGTACGCTCCCCACAACCGCGGGCTGACGCGGGCCGAGGGGTCGAAGTCGCTGGCCCATTCCAGGCCCGGGACGATGGCGCGGACCACCGGGAGGCGGAGGTCCTTGCGGGTGAGGTCGGCGTAGAACGGCGTGATTTGGTTGGCCGCCAGGCAGGTCTCCAGGAGCGCCAGGTCCGCGTCCACGTCCCCGGTGGAGAAGTCGGGCAGGTCCTCCAGGGCGCGCACGGGCAGGTTCTCCGGTCCGGGCTGCGACGGCGGGCCGAAGGGATAGGGGTAGGGCGTCTCCAGCAGCGCCGAGAGCGCGGCCTTGCCCCCGTCCAGGTGGGCGGAGCAGCCGCGCACCAGCTGGCCCTCGGGCCCGCGCACGAAGCACTGGTAGCAGGGAACGCCCAGGTCCGTGGTCAGGTCCCGGAACACCGGGTTGATGCCCTTTTCCTTGTACTCGGCCAGGAGCCCGGCCGTCTGCGGGTCGCGGCTCTCCAGGCGGAAGAGCCGGGCCGGGTCGAAGGGCGACACCGCCTCGGCGTCGCGCTCCAGCACCTCCAGCAGGGCGGTGAGCCGCGCCCGGCCCAGGTCCAGGCCCGCGCCCAGGCCGGTGGACCCGTGCGCCGAGTAGAGCGCGGGCTCGTCCAGGTTCACGAACATGTAGGCGAGTTGGGCCGGCACGAGAACCGTCGTGCCCGCCGGGTCCGCGGCCTCCATCCAGTGCAGTGTCGCGTCGTTGTACGGGGCCTCCAGGGCCAGGGTGTTGGGGTCCAGGGAAGGTTTCTTCAATTCCGAGCGCCGCGCCCGCACCAGCGGCCCGTTGCGTCGGCCGGTGGGCCCCTTGGGGTCGAACCCGGTCCAGGCCGAGGCCCGCTCCACGATCTCCATGGCGATGGCGGCCCAGGCCGGGTCGAACACCGCGCCCCGGCCCCAGGCCGTGTGCGTGCCGGCCAGGGTGTACGTGAGCGCCCCGGACTGCACCGCCACCTTCATGCGCCACTGCCGCATGAGCCCCACCGGGGCCAGGGAGGAATTGTGCCGCGCCTGAGGGCTCACCTGCACCCCGGCCTTGGCCAGGGCCTTTTCCGCGGTGTCCGCCACTCGGCGCGGCTCGGCGGGCTTGCGCTTGCCCTTGGGCCGCTCCACCTTGCCTTTGAAAAATTCCGCCAAGGGCCGGGCCGCGGGCCGCGCAGCCAGGTCGGCCCGGGACACGGGCCAACCGGCCTCGTCTCCCGGCGCGGGCAAAGGCGCGCAGGCCATGACCGACTCCCGGAAGGCGGTCAGCCACCTCCGGTGCGCTTCCCGGTCGGGCAGCGCCAGGGCGGCCAGGTCGGGCAGGGGGGAGTGGGGGGCCAGCTCGGCCGCGTGGTCCAGGAAGGCGGCCAGTTCGGGCCGGGACAGCGCCACCTCGGCCAGGCAGGAGGCCAGGGCCGGCTCCCTGGCCAGGGCCGCGTCGAACATGGCCCTGAGTTCGTCCGCCGGCAGGGCGGCCAAAAGCCGCGCGCAGTGGCGGTGCATGAACTCGTCCATGGGGTGCTCGGCCAGCCAGGCCCGGGCCTGGTCCAGGCCCATGCCCTCGGGCGGCAGCACAGCCAGGTGGCCGATGGTCAGCTCGGTGTGGGTCAGGGAGAGGGTGTAGTCCATGGTTGTCGTTATCTCCGACCGGTCCTGTAGCCTATGCCGCGGGCCGGCCGCAACCCGGCATCTCCCACGATCCGGGCCCCCTTGCGGGTCCGCATCCCGTCGGTGTAAAGGGCTGCGCTGGAGGTCCGCCATGTCGTCCCTGTCCACCCGCCCCCTTGTCCTTGTGGCCCTGGTTCTGGCTTCGCTCGCCGCGGCCCGGCCCGCGGCCGCGGCGACCGCCTTCGTGACGCCGCCGGACAACGCCGCAGCGCCGGAGGCGCAGAACGCCACGGCCGCGCAGGAGGACGCGCCCCTGCCCCCGGCCGAGCGGCGCACCTTCATCGCCTACTTCGAGAACGACCTGTTCGCGGACGCGGACGAGCACTACACCAACGCGGTGAAGTTCACCTACATCTCCAAGGACCTGGACCATTACCGGAACTCCAGCCTGCCCGGCTGGGCCGTGGACATCCTGGAGGCCATCCCCAAGCTGGGCAACGCGGACGACATCCACAACGTGGGCTTCTCCCTGGGCCAGGACATCTACACGCCCGAGGACACCCAGGCCACGGAGCTTCAGCCCCAGGACCGGCCCTATGCGGGCTGGCTGTACTTCTCCGTGGCCCTGCACGCCAAGAACGCCACCCGGCTGGACACCTTCGAGCTCACCGGCGGCATGGTGGGGCCCTCGTCCCTGGGCGAGCAGTCCCAGAACACGGTGCACGAGGTGCGCCACATCCCCACGGCCAAGGGCTGGGACAACCAGCTCCACGACGAGCCCGGGGCCATGGCCTCCTGGCTGCGCACCTGGCGCGTGGACCCCGACCCCCTGGGCCGGTGGGGCCTGGAGTGGGACCACCTGGCCCACGCCGGGGCCACCCTGGGCAACGTGCTCACCTTCGCCAACGCGGGCGGGGAGGTGCGGCTGGGGCACAACCTGCCCCACGACTTCGGCACCAACATGATCCGGCCCGGGGGCGCGTCGGCCCCGCCGGCCGTGCCCGGCGACCCCTGGGTGCGGGGCGAGACCGGCTGGCACCTGTTCCTGGGCGCGGACGCGCGCGCCGTGGGGCACAACATCTTCCTGGACGGCAACACCTGGGAGGGCAGCCCCACCAAGGCCACCCGCCTGCCCCTGGTGGCGGACGTCTACACCGGCGCGGCCTATCTCTGGGACCGCTACAAGCTCACCTACACCCACTGCTGGCGCACGGACGAATACAAGGGCCAGCACGGCGGCCAGTTCTTCGGGTCCCTGGCGCTGTCGGTGAGTTTCTAGGAAGCTACGCCGCCCTGGGCGCGATGGGCCGGGGCCTGGCGTCGACGCCGGCGCCGGGGCAGTGGGCGCGTTCGGCGTGCTCCAGGGAGAGGGGGAAGGCGCGGCACTTGAGGGGGCGCGCCGCGTGGATGCGGCAGCCCGCGGGCTCGCCGTTTTTGGCCGGCTTGAGCCAGGGGCAGCGCGGCAGGTATTCGTTGCTCTTGGGGTGGACCCAGGCGCGGAAAAAGGAGTAGCCCGGCCGCTTTTCCTCGCGCACGAAGCGCAGCAGCCAGTCCAGGCCCAGCTCCCGCCACCAGGCCACTTCCTCGATGCTCACCCGGCCCCGGAAGGCGTCGCCCATGCGGCCGCAGCAGTCGCCGCAGCGCAGGCAGGAGAACCCCTCGGGCGCGGCGGCCAGTTCGCGCCGCACCAGGGCCTCGGCCCCGGCCGCGTCCGTACCCAGCCACTGCCCCACCCGGGCCAGCACCTGGGCCAGCTCCGCGGCCCGGTCCCGGCCGGGGTACCAGTAGACAGGCTTCACGTAGTCCAGCACGAACCCGGACCCCGGGTCCGCGGCCCGGGACATCTGCACCCGGCCCGCCGCGTCGTACCAGTCCTCGACCAGAAGCCCCCGCCGAAGCAGGACCTTCTCCACCGCCGACACGCCCATGGGCCAGGCAACCTGGACCCGCCCCAACTCCACGCGCCGCATAGCCACCCCGGGGATGACGAGAATAGGGAACACGGTGTTCCCGGGAGGTATATACCGCGGACGAAGTCGGGGGCGCAAGGGGGCGATGCGGGAACGGCGGGCGAAAAGAAGGGCGGATCGCGATCCGCCCCTACCGAAGAGGGCCGTGCGGCCTCGGGCTGGTGACGGGACGGCGGCATGCCCCCGCCCGATACGGTCCAGGGGATTATCCCCTGGCGGGGGGATGCAAGGGGGCGAGGAGCCCCCTTGCCGGGGTCTGGGGCAGCGCCCCAGCCTTTTACAGCCCGTACAGGGCTCCGTATTTCTCCTCCAGGTAGTCGGCCAGGAAGGCGGGGTCGGGCTCCGCACCGGTGGCGCGGCGGACCAGGTCGCGGGGGGTGTAGCGGGAGCCGTGGCGGTGCACGTTCTCGCGCAGCCAGGCCAGTTGCGGCGCGAACTCGCCCCGGGCGTACAATTCCTCCAGGTCCCCCAGGTCCCGGCGCATGGCCGCGGCGAGCTGCGCCGCGATGACGTTGCCCAGGGTGTAGGTGGGGAAGTAGCCGAACAGCCCGGCGGACCAGTGCACGTCCTGCATGACCCCGGAGGCGAAGTCCGGCGGGGTGAGGCCCAGGCTGGACTGCATGGCCGCGTTCCAGGCCCCGGGCAGGTCGGCCGCGGCCAGGTCGCCGCGCACCAGGGCCAGCTCCAGTTCGAAGCGCAACAGCACGTGCAGGTTGTAGGTGACCTCGTCCGCGTCCACCCGGATGAGGCCGGGCCTGACCTGGTTCACGGCCAGCAGGAAGTCGTCCAGCCCGATGCCGGCCAGGGCCGGGAGGTCGGCCGAGGCCTTGGGCAGGAAGTGGATCCAGAACCCGCGGGAGCGGGCGGTGACGTTCTCCCACAGCCGGGACTGGGACTCGTGCACGCCCAGGGACACGGCCTCGCCCGTGGGCAGGCCGAAGTCGTCCGCGGGCAGGCCCTGCTCGTACAGGGCGTGGCCCGCCTCGTGGATGACTCCGAACAGGGCCTCGGCCAGGTTGTCCTCGCGAAAGCGGGTGGTGATGCGGGTGTCGCCGGGCGCGATGCGGGTGGCGAAGGGGTGGGCCGTGCGGTCCAGGCGGCCGGCGGCGAAGTCGTAGCCCATGGCCGTGGCTACCTTGCGGGCGAAGGCCTCCTGGGCCTGGGCCGGGATGGGCCGGCGGAGCAGCGTGGGGTCGGGCTGGCGGGACGCGCCGCGGATGCGGTCCAGCAGGCCCGTCAGCACGGGCTTGAGGGAGGCGAACAGGGGCGCGAGCTGGGCCGCGGTGGCGTGGGGCTCGTAGGCGTCCAGCAGGGCGTCGTAAGGCTCGGCCGCATAGCCCACGGCCTCGGCCTCCTGGCGGCGCAGGGAGAGCACCTCCGTGAGGTGGGGCAGGAAGCCCTTCCAGTCGTCGGCCGGCCGGGCGCGCTCCCAGGCGCTCTCGGCCTGGGCGCAGGCCCGGGCCAGGGCCACGGCCAGGTCCTCGGGGATCTTGGCCGCGCGGTCGTAGGCCCGGCGCATCTCCCGCACATTGGCGGCCCGGGGGGTGTCGGGCCCTTCCGGGCTGGGGGGCGCGGCCTCGCACGCGGCCAGGTCGTCGGCCAGGCGGGGGTCGGTGTTGCGGGCATGGATGAGCCGCGCCAGGGCGGCCACCTGTTCGGCGCGCCAGGCATGGCCTTTTTCCGGGATCTGGGTGCGCTGGTCCCAGTGGAGCAGGGCCAGGGCCGAGCCGAACAGGGCGGTCTGGCGGTGGTGGGCAACCAGGCGGTCGTAGGCGATGGTGTCGGACATGGGGCCTCCTGCGTCTCTTCCTAGCAAACCCCTGAAGCGGCGTGAAGTCCGGGAGAACGGGCGGTTGCATTGCCTCGCAACTGTGCTAAAATGTAAGGAAGTGTTCGTATTCTCCACCCGAGTCTAGAGGAGGTCTCGCGTGCCAGCGCCACCGGCTGCGGCCAGCCGCATCTCGTTCGCCAAGGTGCTGGTCCGCGCCCTGCTCATCGCCCTGCCGCTGGCTGCGGTGCTGGCCGCGGTGTTCCTCTACGACGCCAGGACCCAGACGCGGCTCCTGCTGCAGGGTCTGGCCGGCGAGACCGAACGCGACCTGGCCATCCAGCGCCGGATCCTGCTGGGCTATTTCGAGCAGGGCATGCGGGACGTGCTGCTCCTGTCCGGCGCGGAGCGGATCCAGGATCTCCTGGACGAGGACACCCCGCGCAACCGCCGCCGGACCGGCGAACTCTTTCTGAGCGTGCTGCAGCGCAAGGGCTACGACCAAGTCCGCTACATCGACGCGGGCGGCATGGAGTGGGCCCGGGCCAACCTGAACCTGAACCAGCCCACCATCGTCCCGCCCGGAGAACTCCAGGACAAGGGCGACCGCTACTACGTGCGCGAGGCCCTGAAGCTGGACCGGGACGGCATCTTCGTCTCGCCCTTGGACCTGAACTTCGAGCGCGGGTACATGGAGGTGCCGCTCAAGCCCACCCTGCGCATCTGCACCCCGGTCTACGACCGGCGGGGTGTCAAGCGGGGGTTGCTGGTCATCAACTATCTGGCCAAGGAGGCCCTGCGCACCCTGGGCCGGGAGGACGCGCACTTTGGCCGCCAGACCATGCTGTTGGCCAAGGACGGCTATTTCCTCAGGTCTCCGGACCCGGACGACGAGTGGGGGTTCCTTCTGCCGGCGCGGCACGGGCGGAATTTCGCCGTGCTCCATCCCGACGTCTGGCGAGCCATGGCCGAGTCCGACCAGGGCCTGGCGCACAACAGCGACGGCCTGTTCGTGTTCGCGGCGGTGAGCCTGGAGGAGCAGAGCGAGCAGTGGCCGGGCGGTCCCAAGTTCCAGGTGCTGCACGGCGGCCGGCTTTCCGGTCCCAACCATTGGATTCTGGTGTCCTACACCCCGCAGGCCGTGCTCGACCAGAAGGCCACGGAACTGCGCGAGGGGGCCCTGATCATGTTCGGGCTCTCGGCCGCGGCCCTGCTCCTGGTGTCCGGGGTGCTGGCCCTGAGCCTGGAGCGCCGCCGCGCCATCGCCGAAGGCCTGGCCCGGGCCGAGGCGGAGGCCCGCGGACTGTCCGCAGACCTGCAGGGGGTGCTGGACTCCTCCACCGAGGTGGCCATCATTTCCACCGACATCGCGGGGCTCATCACCACCTTCAACACCGGCGCGGAGCGCATGCTGGGGTATGCGGCCGCAGAGATGGTGGGCAAGCGGACCCCCCAGGTCTTCCACCTGGAGTCCGAGGTGGCGCGGCGCGGCGAGGAGCTGACCCGGTTGCTCCAGCAGCCGGTGCAGGGCTTCGAGGCCTTCGTGGCCCTGGCCCGGGAGGGGCTCGGCGACACCCGGGAATGGACCTACGTGCGCAAGGGCGGCGACCTCATCACCGTGCGGCTCACGGTCACGGCCAAGCGCGACGCCGGGGGGGAGATAACCGGCTTCCTGGGCGTGGCCGTGGACGTGACCGCGGAACTGGCGGCCGAGGCCCGGCTCCAGTTCCAGAACCTGCTGTTGGCGGGCATGTCCGAGGGTTCGCCCGACGCCATCGTGGTGGTGGACGACGACGACCTGGCCATCTACCACAACCGGCGGTTCCTGGACATGTGGGGCCTGCCGGACGGGGCCCTGGACAACCAGCGGTGCTCGGACATCCTGGCCAGGGTCCTTCCCCTGGTGCACGACCCCCAGGGCTTTGCCCGGCGCATGCAGGAACTCTACGCCGACCCCCACGCCAGGGACCACGCCGAGGTGCGGCTCAAGGACGGCCGGACCCTGGAGCGCCAGTCCCTGGGCCTGCACACCGAGGGCGGGGCCTACCTGGGCCGGGCCTGGTTCTACCGGGACGTGACCGAGCGGGTGCGCACGGCCGAGGCCCTGCGCGCGGGCGAGGAGCGGTTGCGCCTGTTCATCCGCCACACCCCGGCCGCGGTGGCCATGTTCGACACGGACATGCGCTACATCGTGGCCAGCCGGCGCTGGAAGGAGGACTACGGCCTGGGCGAGCAGGACCTCACCGGCCGCTCCCACTACGAGGTGTTCCCGGAGATCAGCCCGGAGTGGAAGGCCATCCACCAGCGGGTCCTGGCCGGGGAGATCATGCGGCAGGAGGAGGACCCCTTCCCCCGGGCCGACGGGAGCCTGGACTACGTGCGCTGGGAGAACGTGCCCTGGCGGCGGGACGACGGCTCCATCGGCGGCATCGTCATGTTCACCGAGGTGGTCACCGAGCGGGTGCGCACGGCCGAGGCCCTGCGCGCGGGCGAGGAGCGGTTGCGCCTGTTCGTGCGCCACACCCCGGCCGCGGTGGCCATGTTCGACACGGACATGCGCTACATCATCGCCAGCCGGCGCTGGAACGAGGACTACGGCCTGGGCGACCGGGAGCTGGCCGGCCTGTCCCACTACGAGGCGTTTCCGGAGATCAGCCCGGAGTGGAAGGCCATCCACCGGCGGGTCCTGGCCGGGGAGACCCTGCGGGAGGAGGAGGACCCCTTCCCCCGGGCCGACGGGACCCTGGACTACGTGCGCTGGGAGAACGTGCCCTGGCGGCGGGACGACGGCTCCATCGGCGGCATCGTCATGTTCACCGAGGTGGTCACCGAGCGCAAGAAGGCCCGGGTGGCCCTGCTCCTGTCCGAGGCCCGGCTGGACGCGGTGGTGAACACCGCGGTGGACGGGATCATCACCATCAACACCGCGGGCGTCATCCAGACCGTGAACCCCGCCGCGGCCCGCATCTTCGGGTACGCACCGGAGGAGATGGTGGGCAATCCCATCACCATGCTCCAGATCGAGCCCTATAGGAGCGAGCACGACGGCTACCTGGCCCGGTACCTGGCCACCGGCGATCCGCACATCATCGGCCGGGGCGGCCGGGAGGTGCCGGGCCGGCGCAAGGACGGCGAGGTCATCCCCCTGGAGCTGGCGGTCAGCGAGGTGCGGGTGGGCGAACAGTGGTTCTTCACCGGCATGCTGCGCGACATCTCCGAGCGCAAGCGCCTGGAGGTGGAGCTGCTCACCGCCAAGGAGCAGGCCGAGGCCGCCAACCAGGCCAAGAGCGAGTTCCTGGCGCGCATGAGCCACGAGATACGCACCCCCATGAACGCGGTGCTCGGGCTCACCCACCTGGCCCTGCAGACCCGGCTGGACGGGCAGCAGCGGGACTACCTGGGCAAGGTCCAGACCTCGGCCCGCCTGCTGCTCGGGATCATCAACGACATCCTGGACTTCTCCAAGATCGAGGCGGGCCGGCTGGAGCTGGAGACCGTGGATTTCGACCTGGACGAGCTCCTGGACGGGCTCCTGGTGGTGGTGGGCCAGACGGCCGAGGCCAAGGGCCTGGCCCTGTCCGTGGCCGCGGACCCGGACGTGCCGCGGCTGCTGGCCGGCGACTCCCTGCGCCTGACCCAGGTGCTGGTGAACCTCCTGAACAATGCGGTGAAGTTCACGGACCAGGGCGAGGTCAGCCTGCGGGTCTCCCTCCGGGAGCAGGGCGGGCCGGGGGCGGCCCTGCGCTTCACGGTGCGCGACACCGGCCTGGGCATGGACGAGGCGGCCCGGGCCAAGCTCTTCCGGAGCTTCTCCCAGGCCGACGAGACCATCACCCGGCGTTTCGGGGGCACCGGCCTGGGCCTGGCCATCTCCAAGCGCCTGGTGGAGCTCATGGGCGGCGGGATTTCGGCGCAGAGCGAGCCCGGCCAGGGCAGCACCTTCACGGTGGACGTGGTCCTGGCCCCGGCCTCGGGCCGCCCCCGCGCCGGCCGCAGCCAGGCCCCGGACGCCGCGGCCCTGGCCGCCATCCGCGGCGCCGCGGTGCTGGTGGCCGAGGACAACCCCATCAACCGCCAGGTGGCCCGGGAGCTGCTGGCCAGCGCGGGCATGCGGGTTTTCGAGGCCGAGAACGGACTGGCCGCGGTGGAGGCCGTACGGAAAAAGTCGTTTGACTTGGCGCTGATGGACGTGCACATGCCGGTGATGGACGGCCACGAGGCGACCCGCCGCATCCGCGCCCAGGAGACCGGCGGTCGGCTGCCCATCGTGGCCATGACCGCCTCGACCCTGACCGGGGACCGGGAGCGGAGCATAAGTGCGGGCATGGACGACCACCTGCCCAAGCCCTTCACCCCCGAGGCCCTGGCCTGGATGCTGGTCAAGTGGATCAAGCCCGGGGAGCGCGAGCCCCTGGACCTTCCGGCGCCGGCCCCGGCCTCGGCTCCGGCTCCGGAGGGGGCCTCGGCCCTGCCCGGGAGCCCGGCCCTGGACATGGCCCGCGGCCTGGACATGGTCGGGGGCAAACCCGAATTGTACCGCGAGCTGCTGGCCCAGTTCGGCCAGGAGTTCTCCGACGCCCCGGCCCGGCTGGAGGCGGCGTTCTCCGCCGGGAGGCCCGGCGAGGCCCGGCAGTTGGCCCACTCCCTGCGCGGCGTGGCCGGCAACCTGGGGGTCCACCAGGTGGAGCGGATGGCCAAGGACATGGAGCAGGCCCTGGCGGCCGGTGACACCGCCCTGGCCCGTTCGGTCCAGCCCCGGCTGGCCGCGGCCCTGCGCCAGGCCCTGGACGCCGTAGGCCGCCTTGACGCCGGCCCCGGAAACAGCGAGGAGACTCTAACCAGCACGTCCGTTGACCTGGCCCGGGCGGAATCCGGCCTCAACCGGCTGGAGGAGCTCCTGGCCCGGCAGGATATGGATGCCGACGCGGCTGCCGAGGAACTGGCCCGGATGCTGGCCGGCACCCCCCTGGCCGAGGCGGCCGGGAAGTTGGCCCGGGCCGCGGCCCAGTTCGATTTCAGCGCGGCCCGGGAATGGGTGGCCCGCCTGCGCGAGGGATTGGCCAGCCAGGGAGAGGAGGCATGATGGACCGAGAGCGGCAGCGCATCCTCATCGTGGACGACATGCCCACCAACATCCGCATCCTGGGCGAGGCCCTGCGCAAGGACCACGCGGTGAGCATCGCCACCAGCGGCGAGCAGGCCCTGGCCGCGGCCCTGGGCGGCGATCCGCCGGATCTGGTGCTCCTGGACATCATGATGCCGGGCATGGACGGGTTCGAGGTCTGCCGCCGGCTCAAGGGCGATCCCGCGACCAAGTCCATCCCGGTCATCTTCGTGACCGCCCTGAACGAGGACCTGGACGAGGAGCGCGGCCTGTCCCTGGGCGCGGTGGACTACATCACCAAGCCCTTCTCCCTGCCGGTGGTCCTGGCCCGGGTGCGCAACCACCTGGAACTGGCCCGCAAGACCCGGATGCTGGAGCGCCTGGCCCTGGTGGACGGGCTCACCGAGGTGTCCAACCGCCGCAGCCTGGACGACGCCCTGGAGCGGGAGTGGCGCCGGGCCAGGCGCAGCGGGACCGGCCTGGCCGCGGTCATGTGCGACATCGACCACTTCAAGGCCTACAACGACAACTACGGCCACGGCGCGGGCGACATCTGCCTGCGCCAGGTGGCCCAGGCCCTGGCCCGTGCCGTATCCCGGCCCGGCGACGTGCTGGGCCGCTACGGCGGGGAGGAGTTCCTGGCCCTGCTCCCGGAAACCGGGCTGGAGGCGGCCCGGGACGTGGCCGAGCGGATGCGCCTGGCGGTGTACGACCGGGCCCTGCCCCACGCCCACTCCTCGGCCGCGGACCGGGTGACCCTGAGCCTGGGCGCGGCCGCCATGACGCCGGACGGGGAACATGAGCCTGCCGACCTGCTCAAGGCCGCGGACCAGGCCCTGTACCGGGCCAAGAAGGCCGGCCGCAACCGGGTGGACGGCAAGGAGGATTGATGCTCGGCGCGCACAAGGTGAAAGTCTGCGACGGACTCTACTGGGTGGCCTTCCCGGAGGCCGGGGTCTACGTGCAGTGCGGCAGCCCCGCGGATGCGGTGAAGCACCTCATGAAACGCGGGCTCATCCAGGAGCGCTCCTCGGACGGGGTGACCTTCGAGACCGGTCCCAACGTCATCCTGCTCTCGGACCTCATGCTCCAGAACGGCGAATTCGCCAACCTGGGCGAGTTCCCGGTGCTCCAGATGCTCTACCGCCAGGGCATGCTCCTGCCCGGCCACCCCAACAACACCGGCATCCGCCCCCTCATCGCGGGCAGCGAGGACCAGGTCCGGGCCCAAATGGAGTACATCCGGCGCGGCAACTACGGCCTGGTCACCGAGGAGGAGCTCCTGGCCGCCGGGGTCCCGGACGACGCGGCCCGGGAAATGATGCGCATGAAGCTCAAGTTCGCCTTCGGCCGCATCCGCGACACCGAGGAGCTCCTGGACTTCCGCTTCGTGGACGACGAGCCGGTGGAGCTGCGCAACGCGGTCATGGTGCGCCGGGTCCGCCTCAACGTGTTCGAGTTCGAATACTTCGGGGAGACCGTGCTGGTGGACCTCAACCTGCCCCCGCGCACGGGCTACCCCGCGCCCTATCCGTTGGGCTTCCACCTGGTGGACCGCGGCTACTTCTCGGTGCTGCACTCGGGCGAGGGCGACGGCTGGGACATCAACCGCCCCTGCATGGCCAGCATCATCATGCACCAGGGCTACACCTATCTCATCGACGCCGGCCCCAACATCATGCACAGCCTGAAGGCCCTGGGCATCGGGGTCAACGAGATCGCCGGGGTCTTCCACACCCACTGCCACGACGACCACTTCTGCGGCCTGGCCACCCTCATGCGCACCGACCGCCGGCTGAAATATTTCGCCGCGCCCATGGTCAAGGCCTCGGTGGTCAAGAAGCTCTGCGCCCTGACCTCCCTGCGCGAGAGCGACTTCGACGCGGCCTTCGACGTGCACGACCTGGAGATGGGCGCCTGGAACCACATCTCCGGCCTGGAGGTCATGCCCGTGTTCTCGCCCCATCCGGTGGAGACCACGGTGATGCTCTTCCGCGCCCTGGGCGAGAACGGGTACAGGACCTACGGCCACTTCGCGGACATCGTCAGCTTCTCGGTGCTGGAGGGCATGCGCACCGAAGACCCCGCGGCCCCGGGCGTGTCCGACGACTTCGTGAACCGCACCCGCATGGACTACCTCCAGCCCATGGACCTCAAGAAGCTGGACATCGGGGGCGGCCTCATCCACGGCGACGCCGCGGACTTCCGCCGCGACCCCTCGGACAAGATCATCCTGGCCCACACCTCCCGCGAGCTCAACGCCGAGCAGAAGGAGATCGGCTCGGGCGCGCCCTTCGGCATGATGGACGTGCTCTGCGCCAGCCACCAGGACCACGTGCGCAGCTTCGGCTACAACTTCCTCAAGGCCTACTTCCCCGAGGTGCCGGCCCACGAGATCAAGGTCCTCACCAACAACCCGGTGGTGGTCTTCAATCCCGAATCCATCATCATCAAGTCCGGCGCGCTCAGCGAATTCATCTACCTGGTGCTCACCGGCGAGGTGGAGATGCTGGCCACCGAGGAGGGCGTGCAGGGCGCCATCACCGCCGGCGGCCTGGTGGGCGAGATGGCCGGCCTGCTGGGCGCGCCCTCCCTGGAGACCTACCGCGCGTCCTCCTTTGTCCAGGCCCTGCGCCTGCCGCGGCGCGTCTACCACACCTTTGTCAAGCGCAACGGGGTCTACGCCGAGATCGAACGCCTGCACGGCACCCGGGAGTTTTTGCAGCGCACCTGGCTCTTCGGCGAGGCCATCTCCTACCCGGTGCTCAACCGGGTGGCCAAGGCCATGCAGCCGGTGCGCCACGACGAGGGCGGCGTGTACGACGCGGGCGAGAGCACCGACCTGTGCCTGGTCTCCAGCGGCCGGCTGGAGCTGCTGCGCGAGGGCGAGGTGGTGGAGGAGCTGGAGGCCGGCGACTTCTTCGGCGAGGGCGGGGTGCTCTTCGGCATCGCCCCGGGCTTCACCGTGCGCGCGACTTTGGAGTCCCGCACCTACACCCTGTCGCGCCAGGAGGTCCTGGACATCCCCATCGTGCGCTGGAAACTCCTGGAGGCCTTCGAGCGCCGCATCAAAACCTAGCAGGCCGTTGAAAATCCCGCGATGGCTGCGTTGCTGCGACCCCGTCAAACCCTCACGTATGTCGAATACGCATCGGCCTTGACGGGCTCTTGCGCCTTGCCCTCGCGGTTTTTGAACGGCCTGCCGGAATAATTGTCATGCCCGCGCCGCCCTCCGCCCGCCGCCAGGAACTGGCCTGGTGCATGTACGACTGGGCCAACTCGGCCTACCTCACCACCGTGGCCACCGCGGTGCTGCCCGCCTATTTCGCCGCGGCCGTGGTCCCGGCCGGGGGCGTCGCGGCCCTGGGCCTCACCTTCACCGCCCCGGCCCTGTGGGGCTACCTCATGAGCGCCGTGGCCCTGGCGGTGTTCCTCCTGGCCCCGCCCCTGGGCGCGGTGGCCGACCACACCGCCTCCAAGAAGCCCATGCTGGCCGCCTGCGCCCTGGGCGGCTCGGTGGCCGCGGCCCTGCTCTGGTTCAGCGGGCCCGGCCGCGTCACCCTGACCATGCTCCTCTTCGGTCTGGCCCACACCGCCTTCCTGGCCGGCAACGTGTTCTACGACGCCTTCCTGCCCCACGTGGCCACGCCCCAGCGCCTCGACCGCGTGTCCGGCAAGGGCTTCGCCTTCGGCTACCTGGGCGGCGGGCTCCAGTTCGCCCTGGCCCTGGGCCTGGTGGCGGGGCACGCCCGGCTCGGCCTGGACGAGGGCCAGGCCGCCCGCCTGGCCATGCTCATGGCCGCGGCCTGGTGGGGCGGCTTCACCTTCGTCACCCTGCGCGGCCTGCACGAGCCGCCCGTGGCCCCGCTGCCCGGCGACCCGCGCGGCGCGGCCCTGGCGGCCGCCTGCGTCCGCCTCGGCCTGCGCCAGGTGGCGGCCACGGTGCGCCGCGCCCGGGAAAACCGCCGGCTGCTCCTCTTCCTCGCCGCCTTTCTGCTCTACAACGACGGCATCCAGACCACCATCGCCATGGCCACCATCTACGGCAAGGCCGAGCTGCACCTGCCCTTCTCCACCCTCATGCTCACCCTGCTTATGATCCAGTTCGTGGCCATCCCCGGCGCGCTGGCCTTCGGCCGCCTGGCCGAGGCCGCCTCGCCCAAGGCCGCGCTGCTCACGACCCTGGCCGGCTGGACCGCCGTCGTGGGGGCCGCCACCTTCATCACCACCGGCGCCCACTACCTGCTCCTGGGCGCGGCCGTGGGCTGCGTGCTGGGCGGGTCCCAGGCCCTGTCCCGCTCCCTCTACGCCCGCCTCATCCCGGCCCAGGCCCCGGCCGAGTTCTTCGGCTACTTCTCCGTGGTCAACAAGCTCTCGGCCATCGCCGGCCCCTTCCTCTTCGCCCTCATCACCCAGCTCACCGGATCCTCCCGCCTGGCCATCCCCTGCCTGGCCGTGTTCTTCGCCAGCGGCGCCCTGCTGCTGGCCCGGGTGCGGTTCGACGCCGAGGAGTAGCGGCGGAAGAAAAGAAGGGCGGATCGCGATCCG
>DKEU01000258.1:0-4258 GCA_002452635.1 Desulfovibrionaceae bacterium UBA6814
TCAAGGAGCGCATGACCTTCCTGCGCAAGGAGCTCAAGGAGCTGCGCAAGCGGCGCGGGGCCACCCGGGCCCGCCGCGCCCAGGCCAACCTGCCGGTGGTGGCCCTGGTGGGCTACACCAACGCGGGCAAGTCCACGCTGCTCAACACCCTGACCAACGCCAAGGTGCTGGCCGAGAACAAGCTCTTCGCCACCCTGGACCCCACCACCCGGCGGCTGCGCTTCCCCCGGGAGCGGGAGATCATCCTCACGGACACGGTGGGCTTCATCCGCCAGTTGCCCGAGGAGCTGCGCGAGGCCTTCCGCGCCACCCTGGAGGAGCTGGAGGCCGCGGACCTGCTCCTGCACGTGGCCGACGCCGGGCATCCCGAGCTGGACGCGCAGCTCGCGGCGGTGGACGACATCCTGCGCGAGCTGGGCCTGGGAGACGCCCCGCGCCTGCTGGTGCTGAACAAGTGGGACAGCCTGGACCCCGAGTCCCGCATCCTGGTGGGCAACGCCCATCCCGAGGGCATCCCGGCCTCGGCCCTGGACCGGGCCAGCCTGGGGCCTGTGGTCGAGGCCATCCTGTCCCGGGCCTTCCCGGGCGTGAGCGCCTCGGCCGGCCGCCTGCTGCCCGAGGACGATTCCCTGCCCCTGCAATAAGTGAGATGCAGCCGTCAGTAACGGCTGCGCGCCAGGAAGGCGCGCCGAATGGCGCAGCCATTCGAGCAAGTAGCCGCAATTACTTGCGGCTACTTGCCCGCTGAAAAGTCCAGGAAGGACTTTTCAGCTTCTAGTAGTTCTCTTCGGTCCACATCTCCGGCTTGAAGCGCGCCACCCGGTTGCGGCCGCCGCGCTTGGCCTCGTACAGGGCCACGTCCGCGAACTTGATGGCCTTGTACATGACCTGGGCGTCCTCGGGGAATTCCGCCACGCCGATGGAGATGGTCTTGTGGATGACCGCTCCGGAGGGCAGGGTGAAGCTGTGCTCGTCCACCGCGGCCCGGATCTTCTCGGCCACGGCCTCCGAGGCCGCGGCCTCCACGCTTTGGAGCAGCACCAGGAACTCCTCCCCGCCGTAGCGGATGAGCAGGTCGGTCTTGCGGATGGCGTTCTGGATGAGCTGCACCACCTGCTGCAGCACCGCATCCCCGGCCTGGTGGCCGTATTCGTCGTTGACCTGCTTGAAGAAGTCCAGGTCGGCCATGAGCAGGCCGGTCTTGCGCTCGTCGCGGTCGGACAGGGGCTCGTACTTGGTGATGAACTCGTCCAGGAACCGGCGGTTGTGGCAGCGGGTGAGCGGGTCGCGCAGGGCCTGGTCCTTGGACAGGGCCAGGAGCGCCAGGGAGGAGAGAACCGGCGCGGCCTCGTCCAGGTACTTGCGCATGACCGGGATGAGCAGGCGGACCTTTTCCCAGTCCCGGCGCGGGGCCAGGAAGGAGAACACCGCGCCCACCTTGCCGCTCATGACCAGGGGCAGGCAGCAGCGCACGTTCTTCTCCAGGTCGCAGTTGAAGTGCGGGCACAGCACCGGGTTGTAGAAGGACACCACGTCCTCGGCCGCGCGGCGGGCGCGGCAGACCTCGGCGGAGAAGAGCACCTTGTGCTTGCACAGCTCCTGGTCCGGGGCCGCGTCCTTGGCCAGCATCATGCGGTCCGCGTCGTGGTCCACCTCGAAGATCACGAACTGGGGCAGGCCGAAGTGGCCCTCGAACACGTGGGAGAGCTGGGCGTACACCTCTTCCTTGTCCAGCACGCCCTGCACGTCCCGGGAGAAGAAGGTGAGCTTGGCCATCTGCTCCAGGTGGGTGGATATCTCGTCCAGGGAGGGCATGCGGCCGATCTGCTCCTGGGAGCGCAGCACGTAGGAGAGCAGGTGCCCCACCCGGGAGAGGAAGGAGGACCACAGCCGCATCATGGTGTTCACCACGTTGCGCATCTCGGCCAGTTCGTCGCCCACCCGGGCCTGGAACACCGGGCACTTCCGGCATTCCTCGTACTTGTTCAGATAGATGCAGGTGTTGCGCCACAGGGGCGAGATGGCCTCGGACCCGGTCTCCAGGTAGCAGGTGAGGGCGGGGTTCTGGTATACCGGGCACTCCTCGTTGTGGCAGTGCATGATGTCCAGGCAGTGCACGTGGTCGGACTCGAACCGCTCGTTGAAGTAGTTGGAGTGCGAGGAGATGAGGATCTTCTTCAGGCGGCGCAGGAACTGCTCGATGCGGGCCACGTTCAGGTAGAGGAAGAACCACAGGGCCGCCGCGCCGGTCAGGAATATCCAGCCGAAGAGCAGCACCTGGCTCCACTTGGCCTCATGGGAGGCCTGGCAGTCGTAGGTGAGCAGCAGGCGCAGCCGGGCCGTGGCCCCTTCGCCGGCCAGGGGCCCGGCCAGGACATGGGTGTCGTGCGGCCCCTTGGCCAGGCCCGGCGCCTTGGCGAGCTCCGGGGCGGTTTCCGGGTTCAGGGAGCCGTGCGAGGCCAGGAGGCTCCAGGCCCCGTCCGCCTGGGGCGCCAGGATGGCCACCCCGAATTCCTGGCTCAGGGCCAGGTTGCCCAGGACCGCAGCCAGGGGCATGGAGAGCACCGTGGCGCCCAGGAGCCGGTCGTCCCGGGCCACCGGGGCGGCGGCCTTGACCAGGGGCTCGCCCTGGGACAGGTCCAGGCCCAGGATCGGGACCTTGCCGGTCATGGCCCGGGAGGCCAGGGTGGCGCTGTTGCTCTTGCCCAGTTCCACGCCGGTGTGCAGCCGGGGCTGGCTGTCGGCGTCGAAGACCTCCAGGTCCAGGGCGTTCAGGCCCGCGCCGCGGCGCAGGCTGCCCAGATAGGGAAGGACCACCTCTTCCAGGTTGGCGCCGGGCACATTGTCCAGGGCGGCCTGGAGCGCGGGCATGGAGGCCGCGGCCAGGGCCATGGACAGGGTGAGCTCCTCCTGGCGCTTGAGTTCGCCCTGCACCTGGCTGCGGGCCAGGCCCAGCAGGCTCTGGGCGTTGTTGTCCACGCCGCGGCCCAGGGCGAAGAGCATGAAGCCCACCAGGCTGACGCAGCCCAGGCCCAGCATCGCCCCGGTAAGATAGAGGAAACGGCCCTTGAGGCTCCACTTGCGGGGGTCGATGAGCCGGGACCAGCGAGGGGAGTGGAGAAGGCCGGGTTTGAATTTTTTAGGCGCCACTTTTGGCGCGGAGGACTCCTTTTCGGGCATGGTCGCACCCCAGCACGGTTCGGAGTTGGGCGAAAAGGCAAATGCAAGCCGGGCCTTGCGTTACAACACGTTGGCGGATTTATCCAGCCTTTTTGAAAGGCCCGCGGTTTTCCCCGCCAAGAAAGCGGGGTGAAAGGCCCGGGCTTCAGGAACGGGCCAGCTTGCGCAGGGCGGACAGGTCCGGGCTGGACAGGGCGCGCACGTGGCGCTTGAGCTTTCTCTCGGGCCAGTCCCACCAGGCCAGGTCCAGGAGCATGGCCACGTCCTCTTCGGGAAAGCGCAGGCGCAGCACCCGGGCCGGGTTGCCGGCCACCACCGCGTAGGGCGGCACGTCGCGGGTGACCACCGCGCCCGCGCCCACCACCGCGCCGTGTCCCACCGTGACCCCGCCCAGGAGCACGGCCCGGTAGCCGATCCACACGTCGTGGCCGATGGTCAGGTCGCCCAGGCACTGGGGATGGCCGGTGATGCCCTGGACCTCGGGCCAGGAGTCGCAGACCATGGAGAAGGGGTAGGTGCTCGCCCAGTCCGCCCGGTGGCCCACCATGACCGCGGCCACCTCGTCGGCGATGGAGCAGAAACGGCCGATGGTGATGCGGCCCAGGGCGCCCACCACCCGGAGGGCGCCGTAGGTGTAGTCGCCGATGGAGAAGCGCGGCCCCTTGAGCAGTTCCCGGGTGAAGCGGACCATGACGGCCTCCGGCCGGGGGTTCAGGCCTTGGCCAGGCGCGCGCCTTCCAGGCCCAGCAGGTATTCCTTCATGGGCAGGCCGCAGGCTCCGAAGCCCACCAGGGCGCCGGTGGAGCCGATGACCCGGTGGCAGGGGATGAGCAGGGGCCAGGGGTTGGCCCCCATGACCCGGCCCACGGCCCGGGCCGCGCCGGGATGGCCGGCCAGGCGGGCCAGGTTGCCGTAGCTCACGGTGGCCCCGTGCGGCACCCCGTCGCGCAGGGCCAGGAGCACGTCCCGGGCAAAGGCCGAGAGCGGTGCCAGGTCCAGGGGCAGGGAGGGCCACAGGGGCGGCTTGCCGGCCACGTAGTCGGCCAGGGCCGCGGCCAGGGCGCGGGCCCCGGGCGAG
>DKEU01000258.1:4280-7707 GCA_002452635.1 Desulfovibrionaceae bacterium UBA6814
CGTTCTTCCAGGCCAGGTCCAGGGCCAGGCGGCCGGCAATGACGAGTTCGGTGTCGGGCATGGGAGGCCTCCGCAGGTCACGCTACTGCACGGGCGGCCGTCTTTCAAGCCGGTCCACGATGGCCGCGTGCACGTCTTCCAGCCGGGCGTCCAGGAATCCGTCCGGGATGGTGATGGACTTGCGCAGGGCGAACAGGGTCAGGGAGCGGCCCAGGCGGGTGAAGGGGGGCAGGCCGGCCCAGAAGGCCGCGGGGTCGCGCAGGGTGACGACCAGGGAGCGGTTCTGGGGCCGGGTGCGGTCCACCCCGGCGGCGGGCATTTCCTTGACCCGCATGGTGCAGGCCGCGATGTCGTCCCAGGGCACGGCCCCGGCCGGGAACAGGAAGGCGTTGTCGAAGAGCCCCTGGTCCAGGAGGATGAGCCCGGGCATGGGGTCGCGGGCCTGGCTCCAGAAGCCCAGGGCAAAGGCCGCCATGCTGGGCAGCACGGGCAGGGCGAACAGGGTCAGCACCAGGTCCTGCACCAGCCCGGCCGCGAGGATGCACAGGGACCCCAGGCTCATGAGCCCGAACACCGCGGCCGCGGCCACGTACCGGCTGGGCCGTCTGGAGAACTCCCGCTCCTGCATTCAGCCCTCCGAACCCTGGCGTATGACCCTTTCTTCCATCATCTGCCCGAGCATGTCCAGGGCCAAGAGGAGGCCTCTGGAGCAGGAGCGCCAGTGAGGAAGAGACGTCGTTGCTCTATGGTGTAGCTTTTGAATACGTCTGCACGTATAATTCTATACATTTTTTTAAATCAAGCAGTCGGATGGGGCATATTCCTTGCCCAACCGTGATATTTCTCAAACTAAAATAAAAGAACAAATGAAAAGGTACTTTCCACCAACTGAGATTCCTGCTCGCTGCCGAGGTGTCATGGAGGCGTATGGTCAGCGTCATCGCCCGGCTCATTTTGACGGATTCAATCTGTTCCCACGGAATCAAGCCGTAAGAGGCAAGCCAGAGTCCGTCATAGAGTCCTTGGGTAGAAAGGATAAGCGCCGGCTTGTGTATTTGCAGAGCTCGGCTCAAGGCCCCTATGGACCATATTAATATAAGTGGCGATATAATGAGCAATTTTATATAATATTGCTTTCCATTATTGTATTCTTCAAAATTATAATGGTATTTGGTTAGCAGCCACAGTATTCCTACTAGGAATATTCCGGAAATAATGCCAAGCAGCATATTATTTCTATACAATACTATTTTTCTAAACTTATTTATCTTTAAAGCTGGATGAAAATTTGGGGGAAAATCCAAAGCTTCTTGGGAATTATATGCAACAAACTCATTAATTTTATTATGTAGCAATGACTGGTCATAGTCAAAAAAATAGCTTGGTATTCTAATGGTATTGGGGAATCCATAGCTTAATATATGGATGATGCGTTTTATCCATGACATTCTGTTTAAAAGATCTTCGGAATTGACGAGAAATATGATAAGGGTGCGGGAGTTTCTGATGTCAATTTCTGCGCCAGCCACATGGTCCCAGGGAATCAATCCATACGGAGCGAATTTCATGTCCTCGTACAATCCGTCCGTGTGCAATACCAAGGCGGGTGATGCGCGCAATGCGCGGGCGAATCTGGCAACGACATAGAGAAAGACCAGCAAAGCGACGCCAAGAAATATATAAAACAGTGCAATTTTCTTTTCTTCCAAATGAAAATAGGCAGCGAAGCAGGCAAGCATACATCCCAGCAGCAGGATAAAGCCGTTTGCCATCAGCCGTCCACTGCGGGGATAGAGCGTGAGAGGCTCGGGTGCGTCGGGCATGGGAATCTCCGGCGGAGAGAATACCGGCAAACCTATGCGGCTGGCAATCCCCCGCCCTGCCGCAGGTCCCTCTCCTCCAGCATCCGCTCCAGCAGCCGCAGGGTCTCGGGCTTGTCCGCGGCCCAGGCCGGGGCCAGGAGTTCGCCCGGGGCGGGGTCGGCCGCCAGGCGGTGGATGACCAGGTCCGGCCGCAGGCGGGGGAGCAGGGCGCACAGCCACGCCAAATATTCTTCCCGGGTGGGGAGGGGGAGTTGGCCCGCCCGCCAGGACGCGGCCAGGGCGGTTGCTTCGGCAACGTACAGGTTGTGCAGCTTGACCCCGGCCAGGGGCAGGCCGTTGACAAAATCCACGGTTTGCAGGAAGTGCGGCAACCCCTCGCCGGGCAGGCCCAGGACCAGGTGGGCGCAGACCGGGATGCCGTGGTCCGCGGCGGCGCGGGCGGCCCGGGCGAAACAGGCCGCGTCGTGGCCGCGGTTGATGCGGGCCAGCGTGGCGTCGTGGCTGCTCTGCAGGCCCAGTTCCAGCCAGAGTTCGGGCTCGGGCAGGCCGGGTCCGCGCAGCCGCTCCCGGAACGCGGCCAGGAGTTCGAGCTTCTCCGGGTCCAGGCAGTCGGGCCGGGTGCCGATGCACAGGCCGGCCAGGCCGGGCAGGGCGGCGAGTTCGTCCAGGATGCGGGCCAGGCGCTCGGCCGGGCCGTGGGTGTTGGAAAAGGCCTGGAGATAGGCCAGGCCGGGGTGCTTGGGCGCGGGGCCGCGCAGCCGGTCCCATTGCCGGGCCAGGGTCAAACCTTGGGCAAAAAGCCCGGTGCCCGAGCCGCGCGGGTTGCAGAAGGCGCAGCCGGCCCGGGACAGGGTCCCGTCCCGGTTGGGGCAGGTGGCCCCGGCGTCCAGGGGCACCTTGCGCAGGGCGCGCCCGAAACGGCGGCGGAGGTGGGCGGAAAAGCGGTTGAGGCGGGGGGCGGGCCGGGATTCGGACACGGCGGAACCGCTACCCTCCGGGATACTTTTCATTTGACAATGTACGCGGTTTGAACAAACTTTGGCCGTCCAACCTGCATTTGGCGCATGGTTGCGCAAGAGGAATCCCATGTCCAGAATTTTCGACACCCTGCTCGGGTTCTTCTCCAACGACCTGGCCATCGACCTGGGCACCGCCAACACCTGCGTCTACGTGAAGGGCCAGGGCATCGTGCTGCGCGAGCCCTCGGTGGTGGCGGTGAAACAGGACGCCAAGGGCGTGAAGAAGGTCCTGGCCGTGGGCGTGGAGGCCAAGCAGATGCTGGGCCGCACCCCGGCCAACATCGTGGCCATCCGGCCCATGAAGGACGGCGTGATCGCGGACTTCGAGATCACCGAGGCCATGCTCCGCCACTTCATCTCCAAGGTGCACAACTCCCGCCGCCTGGTGCGGCCGCGCATCATCATCTGCGTGCCCACGGGCATCACCCAGGTGGAGAAGCGCGCGGTGAAGGAGTCGGCGGAGAGCGCGGGCGCGCGGGAGGTCTACCTCATCGAGGAGCCCATGGCCGCGGCCATCGGCGCCAACCTGCCCATCACCGAACCCACCTCCAACATGGTGGTGGACATCGGCGGCGGCACCACCGA
>DKEU01000264.1 GCA_002452635.1 Desulfovibrionaceae bacterium UBA6814
CCGGCCAGGCGCTCCTCGAAGGACAGGCCGGTCCATTCGATGCCCAGGCCCTCGGGGAGCTGGGCCGCCAGCTCCTCCATGACGGCCATGGACTCGCCGGTGCTCAGGCCCGGGGCGGGCTCACCCACGATCTCCATGGCGGGCAGGCCGTTGTAGCGCTCCAGGCGGGGCGAGCCATAGGTCCAGCGGCCGGTGGCCACGGCCGACAGGGGCGCCATCTCGCCCAGGCTGTTGCGCGCCCACCAGCGGGTGAAGTCCTCGGGCATCATGCGGAAGGGCGCGTCGCCCTGCACCATGACCTTCTTCACCCGGCCCCGGTCGTTGAAGTCGTTGACGTAGGACCCGCCCAGGGCGGTGGACAGCACGTCGTTCACGTCGGACAGGGACAGGCTGAGGGCCCCGGCCTTGGCTTGGTCCACGTCGATCTGGTACTGGGGCGTGTCCTCCATGCCGTTGGGCCGCACCATGCGCAGCCGGGGGTCCTTGGCGGCCAGGCCCAGGAGCTGGTTGCGCGCGGCCATGAGCTTCTCGTGGCCCAGGCCGGCCCGGTCCTGCAGGAACAGGTCGAAGCCCGAGACCGTGCCCAGTTCGGTCACCGCCGGCGGGATGAAGGCGTAGATCACCGCGTTCTTGATCTGGGAGAACGCCCCCATGGCGCGCCGGGCCACGGCCTGGGCGCGCAGGTTCGGGTCGTTGCGTTCGCTCCAGTCCTTGAGCTGGACAAAGGCCAGGGCGGCGTTCTGGCCGCTGCCCGCGAAGCTGAAGCCCACCACGCCCATGACGTGCTTCACCGCGGTCTTCTCGTCCTCCAGGTAGTGGCGCTCCACCTGGGAGAGCACCTGCTGGGTGCTCTCCTGGGTGGCGCCGGGGGGCAGTTGGATCATGGTGAACACGATGCCCTGGTCCTCCGCGGGCAGGAAGCCGGTGGGCAGGCGGGGGAAGATCAGGGCCAGGGCCGCCACCAGCACCGCGTAGACCAGGAGCACCCGGCCCACCCGGAAGACCATGCGCTGCACCACGGACTGGTAAACCCGGCTGCTGGCGTCGTAGGCCCGGTTGAACAGGCCGAAGAAGCCCTTGCGGCCCTCGCCGTGCCCCGCCTTGAGGGGCCGGAGCATGGTGGCGCACAGGGCCGGGGTGAGCACGATGGCCACCACCACGGACAGGGTCATGGCCGCCACGATGGTCAGGGCGAACTGGCGGTAGATGACGCCCGTGGAGCCGCCCATGAAGGCCATGGGCACGAACACTGCGCAGAGCACCATGGCGATGCCCACCAGGGCCCCGGTGATCTGGCCCATGGACTTGCGGGTGGCGTCGCGGGGCGAGAGCCCCTCCTCGCGCATGATGCGCTCCACGTTCTCCACCACCACGATGGCGTCGTCCACCAGCAGCCCGATGGCCAGCACCAGGCCGAACATGGTCAGGGTGTTGATGGAGAAGCCGAAGGCGGCCATGGCCCCGAAGGTCCCCAGCAACACCACCGGCACGGCGATGGCCGGGATGATGGTGGCCCGCAGGTTCTGCAGGAACAGGTACATGACCAGCACCACCAGGACGATGGCCTCCAGCAGGGTGTGCACCACCTCGTTCATGGAGATGCGCACGAACGGGGTGGTGTCGTAGGGGTAGACGTAGGTCATGCCCTTGGGGAAGTTCTTGGACAGCTGGTCCAGCTTCCGGCCGATGGCCTGGACGGTGTCCAGGGCGTTGGCCCCGATGGCCAGCTTCACGGCCACGCCCGCGGCGGGCTTGCCGTTGTAGCGGGCGTACTTGTCGTAGCTCTCGCTGCCGATCTCGCAGCGGGCCACGTCCCTCAGGCGCACGGCGGAGCCGTCGGGGTTCACCTTGAGCAGGATCTGCTCGAACTGCCCCACGTTCTCCAGCCGGGTCTGGGAGCTGATGGTGAAGCTCATCATCTGGCCGGGCTGGGCCGGGACGCCGCCGATCTGGCCCGCGGAGACCTGGGCGTTCTGGTCGGCGATGGCGCTCTTCACGTCCGCCGGGGTCAGGGCGAAGCTCTGCAGCTTGTCCGGGTCCAGCCAGACGCGCATGGCGTACTGGGAGCCGAACTGGGTGGCCTCGCCCACGCCGGCGGTGCGGCTCAGGGGCTCCACCACGTAGGCGGCCACGTAGTCGTTGAGGTCCGCGGCGTCCATGCTGCCGTCCTGGGACACGAAGCCCGTCACCACCAGGAAGTTCTTGGTGGCCTTGGCCACCCGGACGCCCTGGCGCTGCACGTCGTCGGGCAGCAGGGACAAGGCCAGGGAGAGCTTGTTCTGCACCTGGACCTGGGCGGTGTCCGGGTCGGTGTCCGCGTCGAAGGTCAGGGTGATGGTGGACGCGCCGCTCTCGCTGGTGGAGGCGATGTAGCGCAGGTGGTCCAGCCCGATCATCTTCTGTTCGATGACCTGGGTGACCGTGTCCTCCATGGTCTTGGCCGAGGCCCCGGGGTACGCGGCGGAGATGCTGATGGAGGTGGGGGCGATGCGCGGGTACTGGGCCACGGGCAGGTTCAGGATGGACAGGCCGCCGGCCAGCATGATGAGGATGGCGATGACCCAGGCGAAGACCGGGCGGTCGATGAAGAAGTGTGCCATGGCGGGTGCCTGCCTAGTTCTTGGCCGCAGCGGCGGGCACGGCCTTGACCTGCATGCCGGCGCGGACCTTCTGCAGGCCCTCCACCACCACCGAGTCGCCGGCGGACAGGCCGGAGGTCACCAGCCAGGCGTCGCCCACCACCCGGTCCACGGCCAAGGCGCGCTGCTCCAGGGTGCCGTCGGGCAGCACCACCAGGGCGTAGGGGTTGCCCTTGTTGTCCCGGGACACCGCGGGCTGGGGCGCGAGCAGGGCATCCCGGGCCACGCCCTCCTCGATGACCGCGCGCACGTACATGCCGGGCAGCAGGGCCCGGTCGGGGTTGGGGAACAGGGCGCGCAGGGCGTACACGCCGGTGTCCTGGTCCACGGTGATGTCCGCGAATTCCAGGGTCCCCTCCAGGGCATAGGGCGAGCCGTCCTCGTAGAGCAGCTTCACCGTGGCCCGGCCCTGGGCCGAGCGGGCCAGCCGGCCGGAGGCCATGGCCCGGCGCAGGCGCAGCAGGTCGCGGCTGGCCTGGGTCACGTCCACGTAGACCGGGTCGGTCTGCTGCACCGTGGCCAGGGCCGTGGCCTGGTTGGCCGTGACCAGGGCCCCGGGGGTCACGCTGGACGCGCCGATGCGGCCGGAGATGGGCGAGACGATGGTGGTGCGCTCCAGGTCGATGCGGGCCGAGTCCAGGGCGGCCTGGGCGGCCTCGATGTCGGCCAGGGCCTGGCGGTGGGCGGCCTGGGCGTCGTCGTTGTCCTGGGTGCTCACCGCGCCGGTGGTGACCAGCTCGGCGTAGCGCCTGGCCTTGAGGGCCAAGGGCACGGCGTTGGCCTCGGCCCGGGACAGGGCGGCCTTGGCGTTGGCGTGGGCGGCCGAGAAGGTGGCCGGGTCGATCTTGTACAGGGGCTGGCCGGCCGTGACCTCGGAGCCCTCGGTGAACAGGCGCTTCTGGATGATGCCGCCCACCTGGGGCCGGACTTCGGCCTTGAGCACGGCCGACACGCGGCCGGCCAGGACCGTGGTCAGGGGCAGCTCCTGCGGGGACATGACCACCACCCCCACCTCGGGCAGGGGGGCGGTCCCGGCCTGCTGGGCCTGGGGCGCGCGGTCGCAGCCCGCGGCCAGGAGCAGGGACAGGCAGAGGAGAAACACGGGGAAAACAGGGCGGATGGGCATGGGCTACCTCTAGCTCGAGTGTGCGGAAGACCGCGGGATATCTATTGGGAGGCGAAGTGGGCGCGCAGCCGCTCGATGCCGCCCAGGGCGAACTCCACGATGGCGTCGGCCACCTCCGGGAGATGCTCCGGCTGGGGCATGAAGTCCGAGCCTATGGTCGCAATGACCCGGGGGTCGAAGCGGAACAGGCTGAACTGGCTCATGATGCCGGCGGCGCAGCGGGTCACCGCGCTTGCCGGCGCCTCGGGCATCATCTCGGCCACGATGCCCCGGAGCCTTTCGTTGGTGGGGCGGATGAGGTCCTGGATGAGGATGTCCACGTGCTGGGAGGGCTGCACCATCTCCAGGAGGATCATCTTGCCCAGGCGTGCGTTCTCCTCGTCGCCGGAGGCCAGGAGCTGCTGCAACAGGCCCCGGATAAAGGCCCGCAGCCGGTCCTCCGGGGGGGAATCCGGGGTGACGCCCTGGTCCAGGGGGTAGAGCTCCCGCATCCGGGTGATGTGGTCGTACAGGACCCGGACGTAGAGCTGTTCCTTGCTGCCGAAGTGGTAGTTCACCGCGGCCACGTTGGCCCGGGCCAGGTTGCATATGTCGCGGGTGCGCGCCCCGTCCAGGCCGGATTTGGCGAAAACGCGGCGTCCGGCCTCCAGGAGGCGCTGGGGGGTGGCGGTATCGGTCTGCATAGTCGTCTCCAACAATGATTCAATCACAAATTCAAACGCTGTTTAATCTCCGGGTCAGGGGTTGTCAATCCTTTTCGGAAAGGTTTTCGCTGATGTTTCACAGCGGCGCGGTTTTGTTTGGAATGCGACTGCCGGGGGCGGTTCCGGAGAACCGCCCCCGGCGCGGGCTAGCCGCGCACCATGCGACGCACGGCCTGGGTCACCTGGTCGGCCGAGGGCTTGTAGAAGGCCTCCTGGGCCGGGGTGAAGGGCACCGGGATGTCGGGCGCGGCGATGCGGCAGGGCGGGGACGTGAGCTCCCCGAAGCAGGCCTCGGCCACGGTGGCGCACAGTTCCGCGCCGAACCCGCAGAACCGGGTGGCGTCGTGCAGGGCCAGGAAGCGGCCGGTCTTGCGCACCGAGGCGAAGACCGCGGCGGTGTCCAGGGGGACCAGGCTGCGCAGGTCGATGACCTCCAGGGACACCCCCTCGGCCGCCAGGGCCTCGGCGGCGGCCAGCGCCACGTGCACCGCGCCGCCGTAGGTGGCCAGGGTGGCGTCGCCGCCCTCCCGGGCCACGCGGGCCTGGCCCAGGGGCACGCGCGCGTCGCCCTCGGGCACCTCGCCGTGGATGCTCCAGTACAGGGGCATGTCCTCGACCACCACCACCGGGTCGGGGTCGAAGATGGCGGACAGGAGCAGGCCCTTGGCGTCGGCCGGGTTGGACGGGTAGGCCACCTTGAGCCCGGGCGCGTGGGCCAGCCAGGCCTCCAGGTGGTGGGAGTGCTGGCACCCGGCGGAAAACACGCCGGACTTGACGCGCACGGTGAGCGGGAACGCGGACAGGCCGCCCGAGAGGTAGCGCAGCTTGGCCGCGTGGTTCACCAGCATGTCCGAGGCCAGGGTGATGAAGGGGAAGAACATGATCTCCACCACCGGCCGCAGGCCCATGCAGCTCGCGCCCACGGCCAGGCCGGCGATGGCGGCCTCGCTCACCGGGGTGTCGCGCACCCGGCGCGGGCCGAAGCGCTCCAGGAGCCCGAAGGTGGGCAGGTGCGGGTTCACGTGGATGGAGGTGCCGATGCCCTCGCCCGCCAGAAAGACGTTCTCGTCCCGGTCCATGGCCAGGGCCAGGGCTTCCGCGATGGCCTGTCCGGTGCTCTTGACGGGCATGGTTCAGCCCTCCTTGGCTAGGGGCGGAAGGGGGTTCACGTAGAGGTGGTCCAGGGCCTCGGCCGCGGGCGGGTAGGGGCTGGCGTCGGCAAAGGCCACGGCCGCGTCCACGGCCGCCGTGGCGATCTGGCGCAAGCGCTCCGCGGCGTCGGGCTCCAGGAGACCGGCGCGGCGCAGCGCCTCGGCGTGCAGGGCGATGGGGTCGCGCTCGGCCCATAGGGCCAGTTCGGCCTTGTCCACGTAGTGCTGCGGGTCGTGCTCGCCGTGGCCGCGCATGCGGTAGGTGTGGCACTCCAGGAGCGCCGGACCCCGGCCCGCCCGCACGTGCCCCAGCAGGTCCCGGGCGGCGTCATGGACCTGCTCCACCGCGTTGCCGTCCGCCATCACCCCGGGCATGGCGTAGGAACCCGCGCGCCGGGCGATCTCGCCGATGGGGCAGTGCTCCTTGTGGGCCTGGGCCCCGGCCCAGCAGTTGGACTCGCACACGAAGAGCACCGGCAGCCTCCAGACCGCGGCCAGGTTCATGGCCTCGTGCACGCTGCCCTCGGCCGCCGCGCCGTCGCCGAAGAACACGCAGGTCGCGTTCGCCTCTCCCCGGTAGTGCTGGGCGAAGGCCGCGCCCACGGCCAGGGGCGGGGCCGCGCCCACCACGGTGGAGGTCATGAGCACGTTGCGCGAAGGGTCGGCCAGGTGCAGGGTGCCGGACTTGCCGCGGTTCAGGCCGTCCTGCTTGCCCATGATCTCGGCCATGAGCGCGCCCGGGTCCACGCCGCGGGCCAGCAGGTGGCCGTGGCTGCGGTGGTTGGTCACGACGACGTCGTCCGGGGCCAGGGCCCGCACCACGCCGGCGGCCACGGCCTCCTGGCCCATGCAGGTGATCTGCATGCCGGGAAGCCGGCCTTTTTCGTGGGCCATCTGGACGATGCGCTCCTCAAAGGCGCGGATGAGCAGCATGTCGGCGAGCAGGGCGATGCGCTGGTCGCGGTCGAGCGGTTGTCGCTGCATGGAGCCTCCCCTGGGCGGGGCCTTGGCCGCCGCCGTGTTCCTTACGGGTTGTCCGTGTCCTGCATGGTCTGTTTGACCATGGCCAGCACGTTCAGGCAGGTGGCCCGGTCCTGCGGGCTCACCTCCCGGAGCGCCTGGTCCAGCACGTCCTGCACCACGTCCCGGCAGCGCTCCTTGATGGCGTCGGCCGCCGGGGTGGAGAAGACGTTCTTGCGCCGCGCGTCGTCCGGGTCGGGGCGGCGCTCCAGCAGGCCCTTGCGCTCCAGCCCGGCCAGCACGCGGCTCATGCTGGACTTCTCCACGCACGCGAACCGGGCCAGTTCGTCCTGGGCCAGGCCGCCCTGGTTCCAGACCTGGGCCAGGACGCCCCATTGTTCGGCCGTGAGGTCGATCCCGGCCTGCAACATCCTGCGGCGCACGGCGGCGCACATGAGGCGGTTGGCCGTGATAGTCATGAAGCCCAGAGACTGATGGTGGTCGAAATAGATGCCTGCCATGGAGATATGTGTATATGCAACTGTTGGTGATGTCAACTAACTCCGCGCCTCGGGGCAAGAGTTGTCGGAGCCGCCGCACGTGCGCGCGGAAAAATGTCGGGTCGCCTGGTTGACACCGGGGACTCGGGGTTTTATTTTGAACTAAAGTTCATAAAAAGGATGCCCCATGGGACGCCGCAAGATCTGTCGCCGGGTGGCGGGTTCGCCCGCCGCCGCCATGTACAAGCCCGCGGGCGCGCCCCTGCGCAGCCTGGCGTGGGGGGTGCTGCCGGTGGAGGGCCTGGAGGCCCTGCGCCTGGTGGACGCCGAAGGGTTGGGCCAGGAGGAGGCCGCGGAGCGCATGGGCGTGTCCCGGCCCACCCTGAACCGGATCCTGGGCGCGGCCCGGGCCGTGGTGGCCCGCGCCCTGGCCAACGGCTGGGCCCTGCGCATCGAGGGCGGGAACTGGGTGCTGGCCGACGTCCCTGACCTTGGAGCGGACAGCGGCATGGACCAGGGCGACCAGGTTCACGGCCCGGAAGCAGTGGATGCCGCAACTGCGGTCCCGGTCGCCGGCCCCGGGGCCAGGCCCTTCGGCCGGGGCCGGTGCGGCCAGGGCCGGAGCGGCAGCGGCGGCAGAGGAGGCCGGGGTGGTCGCGGCGCGGGACGTCCCTAGCTCGACTTTGCCTTGAAACAAGGCGCCAAGTTGAAATAATGTTCCATTATTTCAATAAAATGTGCAGGAGCATCTGATCCATTTCAGAGGTACGGTGCTCCAACTTTCACCAACCCTCAACCACAGGAGTATGGATATGAACAGGTTCTTCGGATGGTGCCGCAGGCTGCGCGACGGCCGGCGGACCGGCATGGCTGGCCAGTGGTTCGGCCCGCAGGGTGGCGGAGGCGGCGGTCAAGGCGGCGGTCAAGGCGGTGGTGGCCGCGGTCGGGGCGGTGGCGGCCGGGGCCGGTGCGGCCGGGGCGGCGGAGGCGGAGGCGGCCAGGGCCGGGGCCAGGGCGGCGGCATGGGTCGCGGCCAAGGCGGCGGCATGGGCCAGGGCGGCGGCATGGGTCGCGGCCAAGGTGGCGGCATGGGCCAGGGCGGCGGCATGGGTCGCGGCCAAGGTGGCGGCATGGGCCAGGGCGGCGGCCAGGGACGCGGGCCGGGCCAGGGCCGGGGCCAGGGGCCGGGGAACGGCTCCCAGGACGCGGCCGGGTTCTACGGCCCCCTGCGGCAGCGCCGCCGGGACGGCTCCTGCCTGACCCGCCGGGGCTGATCCGGCGGCGCGGAAGCGGGACCGGCAGGCCGGTCCCGCCTGGTCCCAAGGCTGATTCGGCCGGGACTCGCCCCGCGCGCCGGGAACGGCGCACGACAACGGAGCGGCATCGCTCCATTTTTTGCCCCTTCAGGGTGTACTGATATTTTTTTGTAGGGATATGTTGACGCCGGGCATTAGCCGGGTGTAGTGCTCATTCGAGCAAAACAACGGGCCAACCAAGGAGCCGCCCATGCCAAGGCCGCCGCGCTGCCGCCTGGTGGAAGACGCCCCCAGCGTGACCTACTTCAAGCCCCAGGGCATTCCCCTGCGCGACCTGACCGAGGTCTGCCTGGGGGTGGACGGTTTCGAGGCCATCCGCCTGGCGGATCTGGAGGGGATGACCATGGAGGAGGCCGCGGCCCGCATGGGCGTGTCCCGGCACACCTTCGGCCGGGTGCTGGCCGACGGCCGCCGGGCCGTGGCCGAGGCCCTGGTGGCCGGCCGCGCCCTGCGCATCGCCGGAGGCAACTACGAAGTGCGGGCAGTGCGGGCCGAGGCGGAGCAGAAGCGGTTTCCAGCCCAAGGAGAGAACATGACCAAGATCGCCGTGACCAGTGACGGTCCCACCCTGCAGGACCAGGTGGACCCGCGCTTCGGCCGGGCCGCCGGGTTCGTGGTCGTGGATGTGGACACCATGCAATCCCAGTACGTGGACAACGGGGGCTCCCAGGCCATGGCCCACGGGGCCGGCATCGCCGCGGCCGAGCGCATCGCCTCGGCCGGGGCCTCGGTGGTGCTCACCGGGTTCGTGGGCCCCAAGGCCTTTGCCGCCCTGAACGCCGCGGGCATCAAGGTGGGCCAGGACCTGGACGGCCTGACCGTGGCCGAGGCGGTGCAGCGCTTCAAGGACGGGCAGGTGGCCATGGCCGACCGGCCCAACAAGTGAGCCGGCCGTGATCGTGGCGGTGGCCAGCGGCAAGGGCGGGACCGGCAAGACCACGGTGTCCGCCTCCCTCGCGGCGGTCTGGGATCGGCCCCTGGTGGCCGTGGACCTGGACGTGGAGGAGCCCAACCTGCACCTTTTCCTGCGGCCTGCGCTGGGCGAGCCCGAGGAGGTGGGCCTGGAGGTGCCGGTGGCGGACGAGGACCGCTGCACCGGCTGCCGGGCCTGCACGGACCTGTGCCAGTTCAAGGCCATCGTGCTCATGGGCGAGCACCTGCTCACCTTCCCGGAGATGTGCCACGGCTGCGGCGGCTGCCTGGCCGTGTGCCCGGAAGGGGCCCTGACCCCCGGCCGCCGGGTCCTGGGCTGGATGGAGCAGGGCGCGGCCGGGCCGGCCGCCTTTCTCATGGGCCGGCTGCGGGTGGGCGAGGCCATGAGCCCGCCGCTCATGCGCGTGGTCAAGGCCCGCCTGGACGCCATGCTGGCCGAAAGCGGCGCGGACGCGGTCATGGACGCGCCCCCCGGGGTGAGCTGCCCGGCGGTGAACGCGGTCATGGACGCCGACGTGATCCTCCTGGTCACCGAGCCCACGCCCTTCGGGTTCTACGATTTCCGGCTGGCGCACCAGGCCTTCGCGCCGCTTGGCAAGCCCATGGGGGTGGTGGTGAACCGGGCCGGCATCGGCGACGATTCGGTCCAGGCCTATTGCGCGGAGCACGGCCTGCCGCTGCTCGCCGAGATTCCCTATGCCCGGGACGTGGCCGAGGCCTACGCCCGGGGCAAGGTGGTGGCCACCCTGGGGCCGGAGCATGCCGCGCGCTTCGCCGGCCTGCGCGACGGCCTGCGCCGGCTGCACGAGGAGGCCGTCCATGCGTGAGATCGTGGTGCTCTCGGGCAAGGGCGGCACGGGCAAGACCTCCCTCACCGCGGCCTTCGCCCACCTGTGCCGGGACAAGGTGCTCTGCGACCTGGACGTGGACGCCCCGGATTTGCACATCCTGCTGGAGCCCCGGCCCCTGCGCCGGGAGGACTTCGTCTCCGGGCACGAGGCCCGCATCGACCCGGAGGCCTGCACCGCGTGCGGCCTGTGCCGGGACGCCTGCCGTTTCGCCGCCATCCGCGACTCGGAAGGCGTCCCGGCCGTGGACCCCCTGCGCTGCGAGGGGTGCAAGGTCTGCGTGGCCCTGTGCCCGGCCGGGGCCATCGAGTTCATCCCCAAGACCTGCGGGGAGTGGGGGGTGAGCGCCACCCGGTTCGGAACCCTGGTGCACGCCCAGCTCCTGCCCGGGGAGGAGAACTCCGGCCGGCTGGTGACCCTGCTCAAGCAGGAGGCCCGCAAGCTGGCCGAGGCCCAGGACGCGTCCCTCATCCTCTGCGACGGGGCCCCGGGCATCGGCTGCCCGGTGATCAGCTCCCTGGCCGGCACCCACCTGGCGGTGGCGGTGACCGAGCCCACCCCCTCGGGCCGGCACGACCTGGAGCGGGTGTGCGGGGTGTGCGACCACTTCAGGGTGCCGGTGGCGGTGATCGTGAACAAGCACGACCTGAACCCGGCCGAGGACGCGCGCATCGAGGCCTTCTGCCGCCAGCGCGGCTACGAGCTGGTGGCCCGCCTGCCCCACGACCCCCTGGTGACCACGGCCATGGTGCAGCGCAAGACGGTCACCGAACTGGCGGACAACGGATTCACCCATTTCCTGCTCCGGGCCTGGAAACGCATCGGGCGACTGGCCGGCCTGGGGCAGTAGCGCCACAACACACAAGGAGTTCGGACAATGGACCAGATGGTCATCGCCATTCCCTCGGAGATGCCCGGCGGGCTCGACGCCCCGCTGGGCCAGCATTTCGGGCACTGCGACCTGTATACCGTGGTCCTGGCCAAGGACGGCAAGGTGGTGAGCGTGGGCACCCTGCCCAACGTGCCCCACCAGCAGGGCGGGTGCATGGCCCCGGTCAACCACCTGGCGGGCAGCGGGGTGAACGTGCTCCTGGCCGGGGGCATGGGCATGCGGCCGCTCATGGGCTTCAACCAGGTGGGCATCGCGGTGTTCCACTGCGGCGACTCCGCCACCGTGGGCCAGGCCGTGGACGCCTTCCTGGCCGGCAGCCTGCCCGCCTTCAGCATGAACCACACCTGCGGCGGCGGCCAGTCGCAGGCCGCGCTCTAGGGACGCCAGTGGCGCACGGACACGCGGACCCGCCCGCGGGCCTGAGCCCGCGCTTCACGCGCCACCTGGAGCACCCCTGCAACCTGGGGGAGCTCGCCTCCCCCCAGGGCCGGGCCGAGATGACCGGCCAGTGCGGGGACAGCATCGGGGTGCAGATAGTTGTCCGGGACGGGAAGCTGGCCCAGGTGGCGGTGCAGCCCAGGGGCTGCGCCTACACCCTGGCCTGCGCCAGCGCGGTGAGCGTGCTGGCCCGGGGCCGGACCCTGGACGCGGCTTTGGAGCTGTCGCCCGAGGACGTGATGGCCGAGTTGGGCGGGCTGCCCGCGGACCACGCCCACTGCGCCCGCCTGGCGGTGAACACCCTGGGCGAGGCCATAGCCGAGTACTACCGGGTCGCCGCGCCGGCGCGGGCCGGGTGAGGAGGAGCCATGCCCATCTACGAGATGCGCTGCACCGCCTGCGGGGCGGAGAGCGAGGCCCTGGTCAAGGCCGGGGAGGCCCTGCCTCCCTGTCCGGCCTGCGGCAGCGCAGCCACGGAAAAGCTCATGTCCATGCCCAGCTCCATGACCGGCAGGTCCGGCCGGGGGCTGCCCGGGCCGGACGACATCGCCTGCTGCGGCAGCCACCCGGGAGAGGCGGGCTGCGCCGGTCCGGGGTCGTGCTGCGGCAAGGCGTAGCCGCGGCGGAGAGGTGTTCTTTACAAGAAAAAACTGGCGTTTTTTCTTGCGGGATGGCGGGCCGCGCCGGGCCTGGGTGGGGTTGGGCAAGGCCTGAACTGCAACAGGGACTTGGGAGGAGAGCATGCGCATCGTGTTGGCCAGTCCGCGGGTGGCGGAACTGGCGGAGTTCTCGGCAGGGCTGGCGGACGGGGGTGCCGATATCCAGCCCTGCGCCACCGGGACCGCGGCCCTGGAAAGGGTCGGGGCCGCGGTCCCGGATTTGGTGGTGGTGGACGGCGGGCTGCCCGACTTCGCGCCCGCGGAACTGGTGCTGGAGCTGCTCAAGGTCAACGCCGCGGTGCAGACCGCGGTGCTCAGCCGGCTCCCGGAGGAGGCCTTCCACGCCGCGGCCGAGGGCCTGGGCATCCTGGCCCGGGTGTCCTGGAACCCCGGCCGGGAGGACGCCGCCGCGCTGCTGGAGGCCCTGCGCTCCCTCAACCCCTGACCCCGGAGGCCCGCCGTGGAGAAGATTCTCATCATCGGCTGCAAGAAGTCCATGGACGACGTGTGCATCGGCTGCTCCCGCTGCCTGGTGGCCTTCAACCGGCGGGAGGGGGTGTTCGAGATGTACGAGGACGGCGAGGCCCAGGTCATGGGGCTGATAAACTGCGGGGACTGCCCGGGCGCGGCCATCGTGACCCGGCTGGCCCAGGTCAAGCTGTGGAACGCGCCCCTGGGCGAGCGGCCCACGGCCATCCACCTGGGGCCCTGCCTCACGGACCACTGCCCGCATGCCGAGGCCATCATCAAGAAGATCAAGGCCAAGGCCGGCATCCCGGTCATCGAGGGCACCCACCCGTACCTGCCGGCCGACATCTTCGCGCCCTGAGCTTCCGGACATCGCGCTGCCGCCGGGCAGCGGGATGAGATACAGGCGCGACTGCGCCGCATTGCAGACTAGCCAACGCCGGTCCGGCGGGTGCGATCCCGGTCCGGCAGGGAGGCGGCCATGGGCTTCAAGGACTTCCTGTCCGGCCGCCAGGTCCTGGACTGCGTGGGCCTGGGGGTCTTCACCGTGGACACCGACTGGAACGTCACCTTCTTCAGCAAGGAGGCGGAGCGGATCACGGGCTGGAGCCAGGCCGACGCGGTGGGCCGCAAGTGCTGGGAGGTGTTCTACACCGAGTTCTGCAACCGCTCCTGCCACCTGCAGGAGGCCATCCGCACCGGCCAGAGCCAGGTCAAGCGCCTGGTCCACTTCCTGGACAACGCCAACCGCCGCATCCCCCTGGAGATCACCGCCTCGGTGCTGCGCAACGCCGCGGGCGAGGTCATCGGCGGGGTGGAGTGCTTCTCCGACCACATCGCGCCCGAGGGGCCGGACACCCCCTCCCGCGGGCCCGGGCCGTTCGCCGACATCCTGGGCAGCGACCCGGGCATGCTGCGCCTCTTCGCCACCGTGGCCTCGGTGGCCCCCACCGACGCCGGGGTGCTGCTCCTGGGCGAGACCGGCACGGGCAAGGA
>DKEU01000075.1 GCA_002452635.1 Desulfovibrionaceae bacterium UBA6814
AGTCGCCCATGCGGTAGAAGAGCAGCGCGCCCGGGTGTTCCTGCTTGATGCGCAGGTACTGCTCGAGCATGGGGGTGAGCTTGGGGGACTGGCGCACGGCGCGTGGGGGCCTCTACGGCCGGTTATTCATTTATAACAAGGCGGTAGCCGATGGAGTGCCAGCTCAGGCAGCGCGGGCACACGAAAAAGACCTGCTCCCGCTTGAGCCCGCAGGTGCGGCACACGAAGCGCTTGATCTCCCGGGCCCGGGCCGCGAAGAACTCCAGTTGGGTGCGGAAGGCCGGGGTGAGGTCCTGGTCCCGGGCGGCCATGAGCAGCAGCTCCAGGCGGGCGGGCCAGAATCCGGAGTTCACCACCAGGGTCTTCTCCAGCCAGACGAGCGCCTGTTCCCGGTCCAGCCCCGCGGCGAACCAGGCCGCGTAGAAGGAGATGAGCAGGTCCGGCTCCTGCTTGGCCAGCACCGGGAGCACGGCCTCGGCCATGGCCCGGTCGGGCACGATGGAGAAGGGCCGGTCCATTTCCGGCCCGGCGGTGAGGCAGGCCGCGCCCGAGGCCGCCGCGCTGGCCTCGGCCGACGTCCCGGCCGCATCGCCGCTGTGCACGGCGTCGGCCAGGAGCCCTTCCAGGAGCACGAAGCGCAGGCGGGACTGGACCAGGCCCAGGGCCTTTTCCAGGCTCTCGGCCAGGGCCGTGAACTGGCTGGCCCGGCGCAGCCGCACCAGGCGCTCCAGCCATCCCTCCACCGAGGCGGGGTAGACCTTCAGCGCCTTGTCCAGCCATTTGCGGGAGTCGGACTCCTGGCCCTTGTCCGCGGCCTCCTGGGCCAGGCGCACCAGGTAATGGGCCTCGGCCAGGGGGTAGTCCAGGCTGGCGTAGTGCTTGGCCGCGCCGGAGAAATCCCCGGACAGGGCGGCCAGCCGGGCCAGCTCCAGGATGATGAATTCGGTGTCGCCCTCGATCTTGCGGGCCTGTTCGAAGGCTCCGGTGGCCCGGTCCAGGAACCCGCCGCGCTTGTAGTCCATGCCCAGTTCGAACCAGGCCTTGGCCTTGTAGCCGGTGTCCAGGCCGGGCCGGACGATGAGATTCTGGCGGATCTGCACCGCCCGCTCGATCTCGCCCTGGGCGCGGTAGAGGTTGCCCAGGGCCAGGTAGATCTCCACCGCGTCCGGGTTGTTGCGCACCACCCGCGACAGCTCGCTGATGGCCGCCAGGGTGTCGCGGGACACGGGCAGGCCGGTGTCCTGGGCCTGGCCGGCCACCGGGGGCGGGGCGTCGTGTTCGGGACGGCGCGGCCCGCCCGAGGACAGGGACTTCAACCAGCGGAGCATGGCCGCAGCCTATTGGCCCTCGCCCGCGGCGGTTTCGTCCGTGGAGGGGTACCCCTTGTCCTCCAGGGGCAGGGTGCGCAGGGAATTGACCTCCTGCTCCAGGGTGGCCATGCGGCCGCGGCACCTGGCCAGGTCCTTGGCCAGGCGCATGCGCTCCAGGAAGAAGAAGAGCACGGTGAGCATGCCGCCCAGGAAGAAGGCCCCCAGGATGAGGAAGTACACCGGGTACTCGATGGAGAACCAGGAAGCCCCGGCCATGGTCAGGGCCAGGGGCACCACGGACTTGAGCGCCTCCATGTTCTGGGCGAACACGGTCATGGTGAGGACGAAGAAGGCCAGCAGGGCCACAAATTTGAGGTAACGCATGCAGATCCTCCGTGGCCCGGGCTAGGCCCCGAGCTGGTCGAAAAGGGGCTTGAGGTTTGCATAGGTGGACGACAGGGCCTGGGGGATGACCCGGGTGTCGCAGGCCACGGCCATGAAGGAGGCGTCGCCCACCCAGCGCGGAACCAGATGGAAGTGCAGGTGCTCCCGGATGCCCGCGCCCGAGGCCTCGCCGATGTTCAGGCCGATGTTGACCCCCTGGGGCCGGAAATGCGCCGTGAGGATGCGCACGCAGGACTGGAGCAGGTCCATGCTCTCGTGCCGCTCCTCGGGATCCAGGTCCGTGAGGTTCATCACGTGGCGGTACGGGGTGACCATGAGGTGCCCGTTGTTGTAGGGGTACTTGTTCATGATCACGAAATTGCGCCGGCCGCGGTAGAGGACCAGGCGGTCCGCATCCTCGCGGGTGTGCTCCGGCAGGCAGAACACGCATTCGTCGGGCTTGGGACCCAGGATGTAATCCAGGCGCCAGGGCGCCCACAGCACTTCCATGGCTCTCTCTATCCTCTCTGCGATTGCTCACACAGGCGCTGGGCCTCGGCCGCGGCCTCCTCGGGGCTGGCGACGCGGCACACCCCGGGCAGGTCGGCCCAGCGCCCCAGGCCGATGACCGGCCGGCCGATCTTGAGGGCCAGGCCGATCTCGGACAAGGTGCCCGAGCCGCCCTCCACGGCCACGGCCACGTCGCCGTTGGCCACCACCAGGAAATTGCGCATGGGGCCCAGGCCGGTGACCAGCGGCAGGTCAATGTACGGATTGGCCGCGCTCCTGTCGAGTCCCGGCAGGATGCCCACGGTGCGGCCGCCGGCCTCGCGCGCGCCCTGGGCCGCGGCGGCCATGACCCCGCCCAGCCCGCCGCAGACCAGCTCGAAGCCCCGCTCGGCCAGCAGCCGGCCCAGGCGGCGGGCCGTCTCGGCCGTGTCCGGGCCGCAGTCGCCCGCGCCGATGACCGAAACCCGGCGCGGCCGGGTCATGGCCGGCCTGCCGGGAGGTCTGGGGCGTACTGGACAATTTCCATGGAAATTCCAGTCTTACACGCGGCCCGGGCAAAGGGCAAGATCAGGGCTCGCCCCGGGTCCGCAGGTCGTCGATGCCGGCCCAGGCGGGATCCTGGGCCAGCTTGCGGGCCAGCTCCAACTGGTCCGTGCGGCAGGGGGCCTCGCCGTCCAGGTAGGCGGCCCGCACCTTGCGCAGGATGAGCCCGTAGAGCGGGCCGGGGTCCACGCCCATGGCCAGGAGGTCCTTGCCCGTGATGTCCGGGGCCTGGTCCCGGTACTTGGTCAGGAACTTGGACAGGTGCTTGCGCATGTCCTCGTCCCGGCTCTTGGCCATGAGGTAGAGCACGCCCTCCACGGGCACGGACTCCAGGACATCGAAGAGCTCCGCCGGGCTGCCCTTGCGGAAGCGCCAGGTCTTGAGCCGGTAGAGCACGTCCGAGAGCTGGCGGCGCAGTTGGGAGAATTCCCGGCGCAGGCGCTCGGTGAGGTTCAGCCGGATGAGCAGGGCGCTCTCCTCGTCCTCGGAGAATCCGTTGGCCAGCACCAGGAAATAGAGCAGCCAGGACCGGGCCTTGGGCTCCAGGTAGAGCAGCCGGTACCAGCCCAGCACCTTGTCCACCTCGTCCAGCAGGAGCTCCATGAACGGCTTGAGGATCAGGGAGGGGTGGATGGCCCGCAGGATGCGGAAGTGGCGCATGCGCTTGATGCAGGCCACGGCCTTCTTCTCCTCCAGCATGAGCTTGAGCTCGTGGAACAGGCGGGAGCCCGAGAGCTTGCCCAGCATGTCGAGCTGCAGGGCGTTCTTGATGAGCCGCTCGGTCTGGCCGCCGATGGCGAAGTTGTAGCGCTGCTCGAACCGGATGGCGCGCAGGATGCGGGTGGGGTCCTCCACGAAGGACAGGGAGTGCAGCACCCGCACCTGGCGGTCCTTGATGTCGCGCTGGGCCCCGAAGAAGTCCACCAGCCGGCCGAACTGGCCGGGGTTGAGCTGCACGGCCAGGGCGTTGATGGTGAAGTCGCGGCGGTAGAGGTCCATCTTGATGGAGGACAGCTCCACCGTGGGCAGGGCCGCGGGGTACTCGTAGTACTCCAGCCGGGCGGTGGCCACGTCCACCCGCCGGCTGTCGGGCAGGACCACCACCGCGGTCTTGAACTTGTGGTGGGGCCGCACCCGGCCGCCGGTGGCCTCGGCCAGGGCGTTGGCGTAGGCGATGCCGTCGCCCTCCACCACCAGGTCCAGGTCCAGGTTGGGGGTCATGAGCAGGATGTCGCGCACGAACCCGCCCACCGCGTACACCGAGCAGCCCACCTCGTCGCCCAGGCGGCCCGCGGTCTCCAGCAGTCCCACCATGCCCGGGGGCAGGCGCTCCTTGAGGATGATCCGGATGTTGCGCTCCTGCTTGCGCTCCGGGAGCAGGGATTCGGGGATGCGGGCGGGCTCCTCGATGAGGATGTTGATGAGGTCGGTGCGGGTGAGCACGCCCAGGACCCGGCCCTTGTCCACCACCGGCACCAGGGGCTGGCGGTGGCCCAGGATGAGGTCCATGACCTCGTAGAGGTCGGTTTCCGGGGCGATGGAGACCACGTCGCGCAGCATGTATTCCGCGGCGCGCAGGTCGCCCAGGCCGTGGGCCAGGGCCTTGTCCGCGATCTGGTGCTCCAAGAGGCCCACGCAGGTCCCGTTGGCCGGGTCCAGCACGGGCAGGGTCTTGAGGCTGAAGCGGGTCATGAGCTCCACGGCCTGGGCGATGGTCTTGTCCTTTTCCAGGGCGATGGCCGGCCGGGACATGAGGTCGCTGACCTTGATCTGGGGATTGATGTGCGAATAGAGCAGGGCGAAGAGCTCTTCCTTGACCTGGGCCAGGGGCCGGTCCTTGATGCTGGCCGAGGCGGCGAAGGCGTGGCCCCCGCCGCCGAAGCTGGCGCAGATGGACCCCACGTCCACCTCCGGGCTGCGGGAGCGGGCCACCAGGTGCACCCGGTCGTGCATCCGGCCCAGGGCGAAGAGCACCCGGATGTTCTCCATGTCCACCAGTTTGTGGGCCAACAGGGCGAAGTCGCCCACGTAGTCCTCGGTGGTCACCTCGGCCACCACCACCGGCACCCCGCGGATCTCGTAGGTCTGGGCCGACTCCAGCAGGGCGTTCAGGATGGAGATCTGCTCCGAGGACAGGTCCCGGGTGATGAGGTCGGCGATGACCGCCACGTCCATGCCCTGAGCCAGGAGCCAGGCCGCGGCGGTGAGGTCGTGCTCGGTGGTGGAGGAGAAGGTGAAGGACCCGGTGTCCTCGTAGATGCCCAAGCCGATGACCGTGGCCTCGTCCGGCTCCAGGGCCAGGCCCCGGGAGCGGATGATGTCCACCAGGATGGCCGCGGTGGAGCCCCAGGGCTCCACCACGCCCTCGGAAAAGGGCACGTCGTCCCCGGGGTCCGGGGAGTCCGGGTGGTGGTCGTAGGCGTGCACCCGGAGCCCGGGGTTGTCGAACACGGGCGCGACGTGGACCAGCCGGGAGCGCTGCCGGGTGTCCACCATCACCAGGGTGGTGGTGGTCGAGAGGTCCACCTCCTTGGGATTCTTGAAATTGAACATGTACATGGCGCTCTGGATGAAGAAGTTGCGCAGGTTCTTCTCCTGGGAGCCGGGGAAGATGAGCACCGCGCCGGGATAGAGGCGGCTGGCCGCCACCATGGAGGCCATGGCGTCGAAGTCGGCGTTGGAATGGGCGGTGATGACCGTGGGCGCGGGGGTGCGGGTGCTCATGGGGTCTTTTCCAACAGGCGGGAGCGGGGGTGGAACTCGCGGTGGGCGCGGGCCAGCCGGCCGGCCTGGACGTGGGTGTAGATTTCGGTGGCGGAGATGTCCGCATGGCCCAGGAGGAGCTGGACCGTGCGCAGGTCGGCCCCGCCCTCCAGCAGATGCGTGGCGAACGAGTGCCGGAAGGTGTGGGGGGAGATTTCCCGGCGGATGCCGGCCATGGCGGCGTACCGCTTGATGTTCTTCCACACCGCCACCCGGGACAGGCCCTTGCCCGAGCGGTTGAGGAAGACCTTGTCCTCGCGCGGGCCAAAGGCCCCCCGCCAGTCGCGCAGGTAGGCGTCCAGGCAGGCCTGGGCCGCGAAGTGGATGGGCACCAGCCGTTCCTTGGCCCCCTTGCCGAAGATGCGCAACAGCCCGCTCTGGGGGTCGTAGTCCAGGGGCCGCAGGTTGATGAGTTCGGACACCCGCAGGCCGGCGGCGTACAGGAGCTCCAGCATGGCCCGGTCTCGGGCCCCCAGCTTGTCGGTCACGTCGGGCTGGGCCAGCAGGGCGGCCACCTCCTCCTGGGAGAGCACCTCGGGCAGGCGGCGGGGGAGCTTGGGATTCTCCAGGTGCTGGGCTGGGCTCTCCGTGAGCAGCCGCTCCTCGCGCAGGAAGTCGTAGAATCCGCGCAAGGCCGAGAGCCGGCGGGCCAGGGACCGGCTGGCCAGGCCCTGGCGGCGCTCGTGCATGAGGTAGAGAAAGAGCGTGTCGTTGTTCACGTCGGCCGGGTCCGCGCCGCGGCTGGCCAGAAAGCCCAGGAAATGCCCCAGGTCCGAGGCGTAGGCGGCCAGGGTGTTCTCGGACAGCCCCTTGACCACCAACAGGTGTTCCAGGAAGAGGTCCAGCCAGGGATGGCCGGCCGGGGAGGGGGCCTGGGCCGGGGTCGGCGGCGGGGCTGCCTCGGCAACGGCCCGGGTGCGGGGCGGGACGGGTTCTGGAGAAGGGGCGCGGACCATGGTGAGATGTCCTGACACAGGCTCGGGCAAGACACAAGAGCATACCCGGGGCCGGGCCGGGGAGGCAAGCCCGCGTTGGGAGCCGGGCCCCGGGGCACGTTGACAAGCGCGGGCCGGGGCACGTAGGTAAAGCCTTCCGTGGCCAGCGGGCCGCGGCACATTCGCCTGAAGGAGAGCCCATCCCATGCCCCAGTTCCCCCTGGCCGGCCGGCTGGCCAGCCTGCCCCCCTATCTGTTCGCCGAGATCGACCGGGTCAAGGCCGAAGTGCGCGCCCGCGGCGTGGACATCATCAGCCTGGGCGTCGGCGACCCCGACCTGCCCACCCCGGACTTCATCGTGGAGGCCCTGGCCCAGGCTGCCCACAATCCCATAAATCACCAGTATCCCTCCTATTCCGGCCTGGACACCTTCCGCACCGCGGTGGCCGGCTGGTACAAGAGCCGCTTCGGCGTGGACCTGGACTCCAAGAACGAGGTGGTGAGCCTCATCGGGTCCAAGGAGGGCATCGCCCACTTCCCCCTGGCCTTCATCAACCCGGGCGACCTGGCCCTGGTCTGCACGCCCAACTACCCGGTATACAACATCGCGGTGAACTTCGCGGGCGGGGACGTGGAGTTCGTGCCCCTGACCGACGAAGGCGACTTCCTGCCGGACCTGGACGCCATCTCCGAGGAGAGCTGGCGGCGGGCCAAGATGATCTTCGTGAACTATCCCAACAATCCCACCGCGGCCACCGCGCCGGACAGCTTCTACGAGAAGCTCATCGGCAAGGCCAAGGAGTTCGGGGTCATCGTGGTGCACGACGCGGCCTACACCGAGGTCTACTACGACCCCGCGGACAAGCCGCGCAGCATCATGGAGTTCGCCGGCGCCAGGGACGTGGCCATCGAATTCCACTCCCTGTCCAAGACCTACAACATGACCGGGTGGCNNTGGCGCATCGGCATGGCCGTGGGCAACCAGGCCCTGGTCAAGGGCCTGGGCAAGGTGAAGGAGAACGTGGACTCGGGCATCTTCCAGGCGGTGCAGGAGGCGGGCATCGTGGCCCTGGCCCAGGGCGAGCCCTATGCCGAGAAGTTCCGCGGCATCTACAAGGAGCGGCGGGACGTGGTGGTGAACGCCCTGGCCAAGATCGGCATCTCCTGCCGCACGCCCAAGGCCACCTTCTACATTTGGTCCAAGGTGCCCCAGGGCCAGACCTCGGCGGCCTTCGTGTCCCGGGTGCTCCAGGAGACCGGGGTGGTGATGACCCCGGGCAACGGCTTCGGCGCGCCGGGAGAGGGCTTCTTCCGCATCTCCCTGACCGTGGACACCCCGCGGCTGGAGGAGGCGGTATCGCGCATCGCCCAGAAACTGTAGCCGTACGGGCCTTCATCGGCCTGGGCTCCAACCTGGGAGATCCCCCGGCCAACCTGGCCGCGGCCCGGGAGCGCCTGGCGCGGGTGACGGATCTCGGCATCGCGGCGGCCTCGCCGGTGTACCGGACCGAGCCGCAGGGCGTGCGGGACCAGCCCTGGTTTGCCAACCAGGTCCTGCAGGTGCTATATAACGGCCCGGGAGCCCTGGACCTTTTGGCCGCGCTCCGGGACATCGAAAAGGACCTGGGCCGGGTGAGGGCAGGGGGGAGCGGGGCAGGGAGCCCCGAGCGCTTCGGCCCCCGCACCCTGGACCTGGACCTGCTGCTCTTTGGCCACGAGGTGCGCACCGCGGAGCCGCTCATCCTCCCCCATCCCCGGATGCGGGAGCGGGCCTTCGTGCTCGTCCCCCTGGCGGACCTGGCCCCGGACCTGGTGTTCCCGGACGGGGAGCGCTTGGCCGCCTGCCTGGCCCGGCTGGACTACCGGGTGGAGGGGGACCGCATCTACCAGGGGCAATGATACACGGAAAAGGACGCTATTCCGGATGAATACAGATTCTTAAAGTTCTGCTTAAAGAATCGCAACCCAGCGAGAACGCCATGATACGTTGGCTCATCATTGCCCTGGCCATCTTTCTCCTGTTCAAGCTCTTTACCGGGGACAAGAAGGTCAAGGAAGCCAAGGGGAAGAAACAGGAAGAAAAGCTCGTGGCCTCGGGCGAGATGGTCAAGGACCCCGTGTGCGGGACGTTCGTGGAAAAGGACGGCCCCATCCGCATCCGTTCGGGCGAGACCGTGCATTCTTTCTGCAGCTACGAGTGCCGCGACAAGTTCCTGAAGCAGCTGGAGGCGAGCAAACCGGATCAGGAAAAGGCCGAGTAGGGCGGCCGCGCAAGGAGGCAGTTCATGCGCTTCTTCATCGACACCGCGAATCTCGAGGAAATCCGCAAGGCCAAAGGCTACGGGCTCATCGACGGGGTGACCACCAACCCCAGCCTGTTCGCCCGGGAGTCCCAGGACTGGCGCAAGCTGGCCGAGGCCATCTGCAAGGAGGTGGACGGCCCGGTGAGCCTGGAGGTCATCGGCACCACGGCCAAGGAGATGGTCAAGGAGGCCCGGGACCTCATCAAGTACGGGCCCAACGTGGTGGTGAAGATCCCCATGATCATGGAGGGATTGGCCGCCATCCGGGAGCTCAAGGCCATGGACATCCCGGTGAACTGCACCCTGATCTTCACGCCCATGCAGGCGCTCCTGGCGGCCAAGGCGGGCGCGGCCTTCGTGTCGCCCTTCGTGGGCCGGCTGGACGACATCCTGCACACCGGCCTGGACGCCGTGGCGGACATGGTGACCATCTTCGACAACTACGCCCTGGACACCGAAATCCTGGTGGCCAGCGTGCGCAACCCCCTGCACATCCAGGAGGCGGCGCTCCTGGGCGCGGACGTGGTCACCGTGCCTTTCAAGGTCCTGGAGCGCATCGCCAAGCACCCCTTGACCGACCTGGGCCTGGCAGCCTTCCTCAAGGACTGGGAAAAGGCGCCCGGGGCCAAGGCCGCCAAGAAGGCCGCACCGGCCAAAAGGGCTGCGGCGAAGAAGGCTCCGGCCAAGAAGACTGCCAAGAAGTAGGACATTCCCTCATCCTTTACATGAAGAAAAGGGCCCCGACCGGGGCCTTTTTCTTTG
>DKEU01000061.1:0-2015 GCA_002452635.1 Desulfovibrionaceae bacterium UBA6814
TGCCACCCGGGCAAGGGCGGCCTGGCCAAGCAGGCCAAGGCCCACGCCCCGGTGGGCGAGGGCCGCTGCACCGCCTGCCACGACCCCCACGCCGCGGCCCAGCGCAACCTGCTGGCGGCCAAGGACCCCTGCTACGGCTGCCACGACCGCCAGCCCTTCACCCGCAAGTTCCCGCACAAGCCCCTGGCGGACAAGGGNNTGCCTGGCCTGCCACGACGCCCACGGCGCGGCCAACGACAAGCTCCTGGCCGCGCCCGCGGACAAGGCCTGCGACGCCTGCCACTCCCGCACCGACGGCCGGCTGGCCCGCAGCCACGGGGGAGCGGTCCCGGCGGGCGGGTCCTGCGTGGGCTGCCACACCCCGCACTCCTCCTCCAGCCCCCGGCTGTTCCGGGAATCGGTGCACCAGCCCTTTGCCCAGGGCCAGTGCGAGTCCTGCCACGCCGCGGGCCGGCCGGCCGGGGCCACGACCCTCAAGGCCGCGGGCGCGGACCTCTGCCGGGGGTGCCACCCCGGCGCCGGCGGCTCGGGCTCGGGCAAGCCCCACGCCCCGGCCGGCAACGGGGACTGCCTTTCCTGCCACGACCCGCACACCACGGACAATCCTTCCCTGACCCGGCGGCCCGGCGGGGAGCTGTGCTACTCCTGCCACAACGACTCCCGCACGGCGCACGCCCAGCCCCACGCGCACCCGCCGGCGGCCAAGGGCCAGTGCTCGTCCTGCCACGACCCCCACGCCTCGCCCAACCCGGCGGGGCTGCGCAAGACCGGCAAGGCCCTGTGCCTGGGCTGCCACCCGGACGCCCCCTTCTCCCGGCCGGTGGCCCACCGGCCCGTCCAGTCCGGGGAATGCGGCGCCTGCCACGACCCCCACGCCTCGGCCAACCCCCGGATGCTCCGCCAGCCCGAGGCGCAGCAGTGCTATTCCTGCCACACCCGGGAGCAGGCCGCCTTCGACCGGGTCAACGCCCACACCCCGGTGCGCATCGGCCAGTGCGTGGTCTGCCACGACCCGCACTCGGCGCAGCAGCCCGGCCTGCTGCTGCGGGACAAGCGCGCGGCGTGCCTGGACTGCCACCAGAGCCTGGCCGCGGGCACGGCCCATCCGCCCTTTGCCCGGGGCGACTGCCTGACCTGCCACGACCGGCACGCCAGCGACAACGAGGCCCACCTGCTGGAGCCCGTGCCGGACAACTGCCTGAACTGCCACCAGGACACGTCCAAGGACGCGGAGGGCCGGCGGCGGATGCACTCGCCCTTTGCCCAGGGCCTGTGCACCACCTGCCACAACCCCCACGCCAGTCGGATTCCCGGACAGCTCAACCGGCCGGCCGGCGGGCTCTGCCTGTCCTGCCACCAGCCCCTGGCCCAGGCCATGGAGGAGGACAGCTTCCGGCACGCGCCGGCGGCCGAGGGCAAGTGCCTGTCCTGCCACCGGGCCCACGCCGCGGACGCCCGGGGCCTGCTGGCGGCGGACAAGGGCAGGACCTGCGAGGGCTGCCACGACGCGCAGTCCGCTTCCCTGACCGCCGCCCACCAGGGCGTCCCGGTGGCCGGCTCCGACTGCGCGGCCTGCCATGAATCCCATTCCGCCCGGACCCGGGGCCTGCTGCACGAGGTCCGGCATCCCATGTTCGAGGAACGGCTGTGCGCCAACTGCCACAAGTAAGACGTCTGACCCCGAGGAAGAGCCTGCCATGACCCGAATCTGCATCCTCCTGCTCGCCCTCTCCCTGCTGGGCGGAGTCGCGGCCCGGGCCGACGGCGGCAAGCCCGGCTACGAGAACTGCCTCACCTGCCACGTGGACATCAAGAAGCTGCTGGCCGGGGCCCGGGGCAAGCACAGCCCCTTCCGGGAATTCCGCTGCGGCTCCTGCCACACCCCGCACGCCTCCCGGGAAAAGGGGCTGCTCAAGGAGAACGTGGCCGACCTGTGCCGGGAATGCCACCGGGACCTCAAGGCGGGCATGGGCGCGGGCGGGTCGCACCCGCCCTATGCCGAGGGCAAGTGCCTG
>DKEU01000061.1:2046-5873 GCA_002452635.1 Desulfovibrionaceae bacterium UBA6814
TGCTTCGGCTGCCACGCCCGGGACAAGGGCGGGTTCGCGGCCCGCAAGCTGCACCGCCCGGTGCGGGAGGGCCGCTGCCTGGCCTGCCACGACGCCCACGGGGCCAAGCGCGAGGCCCTGGCCGCCAAGGACCGCGCCGCCCTGTGCGTGTCCTGCCACCCGGCCACCGGAGGCAGCGCGGCCAAGGGGCACAAGGGCATGTCCGTGGCCGGGGCGGACTGCACGTCCTGCCACAGCCCGCACGGCTCGGACCAGGCCGGCCTGCTCCGCAAGAACCTGCACGCGCCGTTCGCCAAGCAGTCCTGCGCCACCTGCCATCCCGGCGGAGGCCGGGAGGCCGCCCAGGCCCAGGGCGCCAAGGTCTGCCTCTCCTGCCACCAGGCCGCGGGCCGGGAGTTCATGGCCGTGAACAGCCACGTGGGCCCGGGCGTATACTGCGTGTCCTGCCACAGCCCCCACGCCTCGGACCAGGAGCACCAGTTGCGCTCCGAACAGCGGCGGGTCTGCCGGACCTGCCACCAGGACACCGGCCGGACCCTGCTGGACCCGGGCAAGGCCGTGCGGCACCCCCTGGTGGGCAAGGGGCAGTGCTCCGGGTGCCACCGCCCGCACGGGTCCAACTACCGGCACATGCTGGCCGGCGGCGAGATAGCCGCGTGCACGTCCTGCCACAAGCGGCACGCCTCCCTCACCCACCCCCTGGGGGACAAGGCCGTGGACCCGCGCTCCAAGCGCGACATCACCTGCATCACCTGCCACGATCCCATGGGCACGGGCGTGGAGTACTCCCTGCGCTTCGACCGCCGGAAGTCGCTCTGCGTCCAATGCCACAAGGGATACTGACCGCGGGAAGGAGAGAGAACCATGCCGCGAAGCCTCATCCTGGCCGTGCTGGCGGCCGCGCTGCTCCTGCCGGCCCGGCCCGGGCTCTGCAGACAGGGGGAGCGCATCCGCCACCAGGCCTCCATCACCGCCCGCGACACCCGGGTCCAGGGGATGCTGGGCGGGGCCTTCTACGACCAGGCCCGGGGAAAGCTCTACCTCACCGACGTGGCCGGGGGGCGGATCCTGGCCTTTGACGCGGAATACCGGTTCGTCTCCGACTTCGCGGCCGGGGGGGCCCTCAAGGAGCCCGCCTCCCTGGTCCGGGACGGCCGCGACCGGTTCTTCGTGGCCGAGCCCGGCCAGGGCCGGGTGCTGGTGGTGGACATGGCCGCCAAGACCGTGGCCGGCCTGGACCTCTCCGCCGCCCGCGGGGGCAACCCGGTCCATCCGGGCAGGCTGGCCCTGGACCGGGAGGACCGCCTCTACCTGGCCGACCCGGCCAACCAGCGCATCCTGGTGTTCAGCCCGGACCTGGCCCTGGAGCGGGAGATTCCCGTGCCCGGGACCGGGCTGCGCGACGTGAAGGTGGACGCCTCGGGCCGGATCTACGCCCTGGACACCCTGGAGGCCCGGGTGCGGGTGCTCGCGCCCGACGGCCGGGAGGTGCTGGCCCTGGGCAGCCGCGGCCCGGGCCGGGGGGAGATGCTCTTCCCCTCCAGCCTGGCCGTGGACCAGCGGGGCGTGATCTACGTGGCCGACGCCCACCGGGACAAGATCCTGGTCTTCGGCCCGGACGGCGGCTTCCTCAGCGAATTCGGCGCCACCGGATGGCTCGAAGGCCGGCTGGACGGCCCGTCCTTCCTCTGCCTGGACCAGGACGGGCGGCTCTTCGTGGTGGACCAGATGAACGCGCGGGTCAGCATCTTCCGCTAGACAGCGCAGGGAGGGCAACCAGCATGCGCAGGAGCGGACGAGGGAGTGCGCCGGCCAGCCGGTGGGCCGCTGCGGGCCTCCTGCTGGCGTTCCTGGCCCTGGCCCCCGGGCCGGCCCGGGCCGCGGTGTCCGGGCCGTGCTCCAACTGCCACACCATGCACAACAGCCAGAACGCCGAACCCATGGCCTGGGTCTATTCGGGCTCGTCCAAGGTGGCCGACGCCACGCCCAACGCCAACCTGCTCATCACCGACTGCATCGGATGCCACTCCTCCGCGGACGGCTCCAGCTGGAAGGACTCCGTGAGCGGGGCCCCGGTGGTCTTCAGCATGGCCGAGCCCAGCTTCGGGGCCACCGCCGACGGGTCCACCCACCAGGGACTGGCCGCGGGGAACTTCTACTGGGTCACCCAGGACGACACCTTCGGCCACAACATCTTCAGCGACGACGTGAACCTGGACACGGCCCCGGGAAAGAGCACGGGATGCAGCGGCAACGCGTGCCACGAGAACCTGGACCAGGCCTATGTCGGCGGCGGCACGCTCAACGGCAAATCGGCCTGCCTGGGCTGCCACATGGTCTCCGACTCGGTCACCAGCTGGCACCACGCCAAGGACCCGGACCCCCTGGTCAACTCCTCAACCCAGGGCTGGTACCGGTTCCTGGGGGGCCACATGTCGGGCGAGGGCCTCGGGGTGTCGGGCATCGAAGACGACGACTGGGAGCATGAGCCCAGCAGTTCGGTCCACAACGAATACCTGGGCCAGGAGGGCGACAAGACCGGGGCCGGCGGATTCGCCGCCGCGGGCAACACCGTGAGCGCGTTCTGCACCGGCTGCCACGGCAACTTCCACATCCAGGACACGACCACCGCCGGCAGCAGCCCCTGGCTGCGGCACCCCTCGGACGCCCCCCTGCCCTCCTCCGGGGAGTTCTCGGACTACGTGACCTACGACCCCCTGATCCCGGTGGCGCGGCCCGCCCTGTCCGGGGTGAGCTCCACGGTGACGCCCGGCTCGGACATGGTCATGTGCCTGTCCTGCCACCGGGCCCACGCCAGCCCGTACTACAAGATGCTCCGCTGGGACTACCGCAGCACGACCCTGGCCACGGCCCTGGCCGGGTGCGGGATCTGCCACACGAGGAAGCAGTGAGCATGGAAACCCATCGCCCCTCCTGGCCGCGCCTGGCCCTGGCCGCGGCCGCCGCCCTCCTGGTCCTGGCCTGGCCGGCCCGGGCCGGGCTGTACCTGGACTCGGCCCACGGCAGCACCAGCTACGGGGTCCTGCGCACCACCATGCCCCAGTACGGCCGGGGCCACTGCGGCCACTGCCACGAGCAGCACGCCATGGTGGAGGGCAGCGAACCCGCCCCCACCGGCGGGCCGGACAGCGCCCTGCTCTTCTACCCGCCCGCGTCGAGCCAGACCAGCAACGTGTGCCTGCAGTGCCACACCACCACCGGCGGTTACCAGTCCGGGGGCATCACCACCAACTACAGCTACGCCTACACCTTCGGGGGGTGCACCACCGCCGGGGCCTACGACGCGGACATCGCGTCCGCCTTCAGCCACACCACCGCGGGGTCGTCCCACTACCTGCCGGACATCGTGTCCCAGGTCCTGGGCGCCTCCATGACCACCCTGAGCGGCGCGTCCTGGACCCTGCCCGCAGGCTCCGCGCCCTGCGACGGGTGCCACAACCCCCACGTGGCCCAGCGCGCCCACCCCATCAGCCATTCGGGCGGGGTGCTGAACAGCGCCATCACCCGGCCCTCGGACCACGACAACCTCTGGGGGGACGACGCCACCGAGCGGCTGGACGCCAACGCCAACTACAAGTCGCCCTACTGGTACGGCAGCACCACCCGCTACGAGCCGGCCGGCAGCACCACCAGCGACGGGTCCAATGCGCCCGACTACGTGGGCCTGTGCACCGACTGCCACAACCCGGACAACACCATCTACAGCACCAATCCCCGGCTGCCCGGCTCGCCGCGCAACCTGAACCAGCCCGACTGGACGACCTCGGGCGGCGACGTGCACGGGGCCAAGACCGGCTCGGCCGAGG
>DKEU01000276.1:0-1700 GCA_002452635.1 Desulfovibrionaceae bacterium UBA6814
CTGCTCTGCGGCCCGGTGGAGGGGGCGAACAGCCGCGACATCTTTCTCTACGTGACCCCGGTATACCAGAACGTGGTGGGCCTCACCGGCACCGGCCCCTTCTGGGGCATGGCCGTGTTCGAGCTGGACCTCAGGCTCCTGCTCCAGGAGGCGGGCATCGGCAGCAAGGGCGGCCGCCCGGTGGCGGTGCGGCCCCTGGACCCGTCCCCCGGCCCGGCCCTGGCCGGCGACCCGGCGATGTTCGAGCGCGCGGACGCGGTGCAGGCCGAGCTGTCGCTGCCCTGGGGCCGGTTCGAGTTCGCCACGGTCCTGCGCCACCTGCCGCCGGTGCGCAACGTGACCCTGCTCCTGGGCCTGGCCGCGGCCCTGGTGCTGGGCGCGGCCTCCTGGATCGCGGTGCACGAGGTGCTGGTGCGGCTGCGCACCCAGGCGCGCTACCAGGAGCTGGTGCAGAACGCCCGGTCCATGATCCTGCGCGTCACCCCGGCGGGCGCGGTGAGCTTCGTCAACGAGTACGCCCAGGAGTTCTTCGGATTCCCGGAGGACGCCATCCTGGGCAAGAGCCTGCTGCAGACCATCGTGCCCCCCTCCTGCGAGGAGTGCCGCGACCTGCGCCAGGAGGTGCTGGACCTCCTGGCCCGGCCCGAGGACTTCCCCTTTGCCGAGCACCAGAACGTGAAGGCCGACGGCGCGCGGGCCTGGGTGTCCTGGGCCGTCCGGCCGCTCTACGCCCCGGACGGCGCAATGCAGGAGATCATGTTCGTGGGCATGGACGTGAGCGCGCGCAAGGCCATGGAGGCGCGGCTCATCGAACTGGCCACCACCGACCCCCTGACCGGGGTGGCCAACCGGCGGCACTTCCTGGAAAAGGCCGAGGCCGAGGTGCTGCGGGCGGAGCGCTACGGCCACCCCCTGGCCCTGGTGCTCATCGACCTGGACCATTTCAAGAAGGTCAACGACACCCACGGCCACCACGTGGGCGACAAGGCCCTGAAGCATCTCTGCAAGGTGCTCGGCAAAAGCCTGCGCGACGTGGACCGCATGGGCCGCATGGGCGGGGAGGAGTTCGCGGCGCTCTTGCCCGAGACCGACCTGGCCCGGGCCGCCCAGGTGGCGGAGCGCATGCGCGCGGCCCTGGAGAACGCGCCCGTGCCCGCGGGCAGCGGCCTGGTGTGGCTCACCCTGTCCGCCGGGGTGGCGGCCTACGCCCCCGACGCCCCCACCATCGACGCCATGCTCCAGAAGGCCGACGCGGCCATGTACGAAGCCAAGGCCCAGGGCCGCAACCGGGTAGTGGCGGCTCGTTGAAAATCCCGCGATGGCGGCGTTGCTGCGACCCCGTCAAACCCTCACGTAGTATGTCTACGCTTCGGCCTTGACGGATTCTTGCGCCTTGCCCTCGCGGTTTTTGAACGAGCCGCCATTCTAGTCGATCCCGCAGGCCGTGGCGCAGTGGAAGCGGATCTCGGCCGGGGCCAGGCGCTGATCCGCCGCGGCCTGGATGCAGGCGTCGCAGGTGGACAGGGGCTGGACCGGCCGCCAGCCCCCTTCCGCGTACATCCGCACCCGCAGGGTGAAGAGCTCCTCGGCCCGGGCCGTGTCGGCCAGCCGCCGCGCGGCCCGGGCCTGGCTCCAGTCCTGCCAGGGCACCGCCGCACCCGCCGCGACCAGCAGGCCCAGCCCCACCGCCATCGCCAACA
>DKEU01000276.1:1766-17759 GCA_002452635.1 Desulfovibrionaceae bacterium UBA6814
AATCCAATCGCATGTTCCGAAGGGGGGGTTCAGGGATTGCGAAGGCTGTATCCATTGCCCGGAGCCGGGTTTCGTGGAATATTCCGGGCCATGGAGCTCTACCACCTGCGCAGCTTCGTGGCCGTGGCCGAGGAGGGCAACCTGTCCCGGGCCGCCACGCGGTTGTACCTGTCGCAGCCGGCCCTGTCCGCGCACATCAAGGCCCTGGAGGACGAACTGGGAGTGGCGCTGTTCGTGCGCACGCCCAAGGGCATGAGCCTGACCCCGGACGGGGCCGCGCTCAAGGCCACGGCCGAGAAGGCCCTGCAGAGCGCGGACCAGGTGGCGGAGCAGGCCCGCACCCTGCGCGCCACCCTCACCGGCGCGGCCCGCATCGGGTTGAACACCGACCCCCAGTACCTGCGCTCCGGGGCGCTCCTGAACCTCCTGCTCACGCGCCACCCGGACCTGGAGATCCACTTCGCCAACCGCAACTCCGGGCATCTCTTGGAGGACCTGCGGCGCGGCGCCCTGGACGGGACCTTCGTGTTCGGGAAAGCCGGCGGGCCGGACCTGGCGGCCCTGGACCTGGGCCAGGTGCGGGTGCGCATCGCCGGGCCCGTGGCCTGGCGGCACCGGCTGGAGCGGGCCAAGCTCAAGGACCTGGCGGACATGCCCTGGATCGGCATCCCGGACCACTGCCCCTACTGCGCCATCCTGTTCTCGCTGTTGCGCGAGCAGGGCATCCCCCTGCCCACCTTCGGCATGGCGGACAGCGAGTTCGTGCTCCTGGCCATGGCCGCGGCCGGCCAGGGCCTGTGCGTGACCCGGGAGGACCAGGGCCAGGCCGCGGAGGCGCGCGGCGAGGTCTGCCTGTGGCCGGGCGAGCCCTTCACCCTGCCCTTCCTGTTCGTGTACCAGAAGGCCCGCAGCGACGACCGCCTGGTGGCCGCCCTGGTGGCCGCGGTGCGCGAGGTGTTCGCGGACCGGCTGCCCGACGCCCGGGAAGACGAAAAAAGCCCTGCCCCGGATTCCCGGGACAGGGCAGGAGCCACCGCCCAGTAACGGCTGCGCCCGGGCAGCGCGACGGCCTATATCCTCTCGCTTTTATTTCGTCGGCACATGATGTACGAGCGTGCGAACAGCGAGGCGCGCATGGCCGACGTCCCAGACCCGACTACGACAGCCGCCCCTTCCCCGCCGCCCGTGGCCACGCTGGTGCTGGGCGTCATCGGAGCGGCCTTTTGCGTTCCGCACTACCAGCTCTTAGCCGCGTTCTTCACGGTGCTCGTGTCCCACGAACTGCGTCCAAGCGTGATCCCCGACCAACTCATCTTTGTAGCCACGCTCGTCGTCATCTTCCTTTTTCGGCTGGCCACGGTGGCTGACATGGCCGTCCCACCAAAACAACTGGCACACGGCAAGAGGAGGGAATTCTTCGCAGGCCTCCTATCCTTCTACCTGCGGAAACACGCAGCATACGCCGTCCTCACCCTGGGGTGCCTCGTGCTCCTCCTGCCCGCCAAGACTACCATCTTCAGGTTCGCCCCGTACATTTACACTGTCGCCTCCTTGGCATCCCTGGCCTACTCCATCCGCCTCCTAGTCCGTGTGACAGGGATGGAGCGAACAGGGCTCCCGAAAGCCCCCCCGCCTTCCCGTCGCGCCTCGATCGCCCATGCGGTCATGGGTTGCTGCACGGTTGCGGTCCTGCTGGCGGCCGGCCCCGCCATCGAAAAGATGCTGTACGGCACCCTCCTCGCCTTCTTCCTCTTCGCCCTGCCGTTCATGGACTGGCTCCTGTGAGCGAAAAAAGCCCTGTCCCGGTTTCCCGGGACAGGGCTCGCGCAACCACCCCGCAAGGGGAATCAGCCTAGAACAGGGTCTTCAACCACTCCTTCACGTCCTCCGGCGCGGTGTACGAGCCGCAGGCGTGGTCGCAGCAGCTCCAGAACTTCTGGGGCAGCTCGATCTCGTGCAGTACCGTGGGGCCGTCGCAGGTCATCTTCTGCAGCCGCACCCGGAAGGGCTTCTCCCAGGAGTCCACGGAGAAGTAGTACGACGCCTCGTCCTGGCAGGCATACCCGCCGCCGTAGCCGGTATTGCCCCACTCCAGGTGCAGGGCCACGGCGTCCGCCGGCCCGATGTCCCAGTTGATGGGAAGATCCTTGAACTTGGTCAACTCGCCCATGACACACTCCTTTGGGTGTGGATTCTCCACCGTATCCTACTTTAATGCTTCCTATCCCGTCTGGCAAGGCGACGGCGGAAACTTCCGGGCTCCTCGGCCCGGGCCGCCAAAACCTTCCGAATTTTGGAGCATACCATGAATTCCCGGCGCGTCAACGCCAGAACCCCCCGACGCGCCAGCGCGGCCGCCGGCTCGGCGGGGGGAAGGGCAGGACAAAGGGCTCGGCGGACACGTGGCGACCCTGGTCCTGGGCCAGCTCCCGGAGCCGGGCGATGCGCTCGGCGTGCACCGGGTGGGTTCTCAAGAGGGAGGGATGCGGGGAGCGGTTGCCGGGCAGCAGGAGCCGCGACCAGAACCCGGACTCGGCCCGCTCCATCTTGCCCAGGGCCGAGGCCAGGGCCAGGGGGTCGCCGGTGAGCCGGGCGGCCTCGGCGTCGGCCGAGAACTCCCGGGTGCGGGACAGGGCCAGTTGCAGGAGCGAGCTGGCCCCGGGCGCGAACACCAGGACCAGCACCAGGCCCCAGGACACCGGGGACGCGCCCAGGAGGATGAGGGGCAGGTTGAGCACCAGGAGGAACTGGCCGGCCATGGACAGGGCCGCGGTGACCCGGGAGATCACGTCGGCCAGGTTCATGAGGGCCAGGTCGCCGCCCGCCGCGTGGGCGGTCTCGTGGGCCATGACCGCGGCCAGCTCCCGGGTGTCCAGGGAGCGCAGGAGCCCGTCGCTGAGGGCCATGGCCACCTCGCCGCCCGCGCCCACGGTGAAGGCGTTGGCCACCGGCGAGGGCAGGTAGTAGAGCCGCGGGATGCGGGCGAGCCCGGCGCGGCGGGCCATGGCCTCGGCGATGCCGTAGAGCCCCGGGGCCTCGGCCCGGGACAGGGGCCGGGCCTGGTACAGGCGCAGCACGAAGCGCGGGGACAGGCGCGGGGTGAGCGCCAGGGCCAGCACCGTGAGGCCCCCGGCCCACCAGACGCCCGAGGCCCCGGCCAGGAGCCACCCGGCCAGGGCCATGAGCCCGGCCATGCCCGCCACCAGCCCCACGGTCTGGAGCGCGTTGCGCAGACGGTGTTTCAGGGAGGCGGACATGGCCGTACAAATAATGCCTGGACCCGGCCCTGCCAACCGCCTGCCGGGAAAAATTCGCCGCTCCCCTGCCCGGCCTTGCCTGGGCAGGGGGGAGCCTGTACTCTCCGGCCCAGACCGCAACCGCCGGAACGCCGGCGGAGATTCCGGAGCCGTATGGGAACCCTGTGGACCGTGGCCGTGCCCCTGGGCAACGACCGTGACCTCTCCCCCCGGGCCGCCGCCGTGCTGGGCCGGGCCGACCTCATCCTGGCCGAGGACACCCGGCGCGCCGGGCTGCTCCTCTCCCGCCTGGGCGTGCGGGGCCAGGGGTTCCTCTCCCTGCACGACCACAACGAGGAGGCCCGCATCGAGCGGGTGCTGGCCGCCCTGGCCGGCCCGTCCAAGGAGGGCGGGGAGGCCGAGGTAGCCCTCGTCTCCGACGCCGGCACCCCCCTGCTCTCGGACCCGGGCTTCCGCCTGGTGCGGGCCTGCCGCGCCGCCGGCCACCGGGTCTCGCCGGTGCCCGGGCCCTCGGCCCCGGTGGCGGCCCTGTCCGCCTGCGGGCTGCCGCCCCAGCCCTTCGCCTTCCTGGGGTTCCTGCCCCGCAAGGCGGGCGAGGCCAGGTGCGTGCTGGAGCATTTCGGCCGGGCGGGCTGCACCCTGGTGCTCTTCGAGCGCAAGGACCGGGTGCGCAAGACCCTGGCCCTGGCGGCCGAGGTCCTGGGGCCCAGGGAGTTCTGTCTGGCCCGGGAATTGACCAAGGACCACGAGGAATTTATAGTGGGCCGTTTGGACGCCCTGGACAGCCTCACGTTCACCGAACTGGGCGAGTTCACCGTGGTGCTGGGGCCTGGCGAGGCCCCGGCAGTGGCGTCCGAGGAGGAACTGGACGCGGCGCTCCGCGCGGAGGCCGCGGCCGGCGGGAGACCGAGGGAGGTGGTGCGCCGGGTGCTTGCGCGGGTCACGGGCTGGTCATCCAAGGCGGTCTACGCGCGGCTCGAGGCCCTGGGCGGCCCGGGCCGGGGGCGGTGATGGCCCGAGAGGCGCGGGTCTCGGCCGCGGCGCCGGCCGAGGCCGCGGCGCGGCCCCGGTCCCTGGCCTGGCGGACCCTGGCCTCCTGCCTGGTCCGGACGTACCTGGTGGGCGCGGCCTTCAACACCCGGGGCATGCAGAACGTGGGCCTGGCCTACGCCATGGACCCGGGGCTGGTGATCATCTACCCCAGCCCGGAGCGGCTGGCCGAGGCCAGGGCGCGCTACGCCCGGCACTACAACACGCACCCGTTCTGGACGCCGATGCTGGTGGGCATCTTCCTGTCCATGGAGCGGAAGATCGCCCGGGGCCTGTTCCCGGCCCAGATGATGGACGGGGTCAAGGGCACCACCATCTACACCCTCTCGGCCATCGGCGACTCCCTGTTCGGCGGCAGCGTCATGGTGCTGTGGTCCATCTGCACCATCATCCTGCTGGCCGCCGGTTGGCCCGGGGCTGCGGTGGCCCTGGGCGCGCTCTGCTTCCTGGGGCTGCAGAGCTTCAAGGCCGCCACCTTCCTCCTGGGCTTCAGGGAGGGGCTAAACGTGCTGCGCCGGTTCCGGCGCTGGGACCTCATCAACTGGGGCCAGCGCCTCAAGATGGTGAACGGGGCGCTGTTGGTGCTGTTCTGGACCCTGGCCTGGCCCGGCCCCATCCTCTGGTGGCAGTGGGTGGCGGCGGGCGGCGTCCTGGGGGCCACCGCCTGGGCGGTGAACGTGCTGGGGCTCACCCGCGAACTGGTCGGGGTGATGCTCCTGGCCGGATATCTGGCCTGGCCGATCCTGGTGAAACTCTTCGCCATGTTCGCGCCATGACGAACAACGACAAGCTTCCCGAGGGGAAGGACGTGACCCAAGAAACCCAACAGACGGACAACTCGGTCTGCGCCCTGGTGCGGGTGGCCAACGAGCTGGGATTGCACGCCCGGCCAGCGGCCCGCCTGGCCCAGGAGGCGCAGAAATTCGAGAGCGTGATAGTCCTGGCGACCGACAGCCAGCAGGTGGACGCCAAGAGCATCCTGGACATCCTGACCCTGGCCGCGCCCCGCGGCTGCGGCCTCACCATCAAGGCCTCGGGCGAGGACGCCCGGGCCGCGGTGGAGCGCCTCACCGGACTGTTCCGGGAGCGCTTCGGCGAAGACAAGTAGGAGCCCGCGTGGCCAGAACCGTTCTCTCCGGCATCCCCGTGTCCTCGGGCATCGCCATCGGCAAGGCGTACTTCATGAACCGCCGCCTGGCCGGGGCCCTGCCCCGCCAGAGCATCGCCGCCGAACTGGTGGACAGCGAAAAGGACCGCCTGGCCCAGGCCATGGCCGCCGCGGCCCAGGAGCTGGCCGACGTGCGCGCCAAGGTCCCGGCCGAACTGCGGGAGAACGCGCTCATCATCGACTCCCACATCACCATCCTGCGCGACCCCAAGCTCCTGGCCGCGGCCCAGCGCTTCATCCACGAGATGCACATCAACGCGGAATGGGCCCTGATCAAGGCGGTCAAGGACCTGGAGACCGCCTTCGCCGCCATCGGCGACGCCTACATCCGCGAGCGCATCCAGGACGTGCGCCTGGTGGCCGACCGGGTCCAGGCCAAGCTCTTGGGCATCGGCCCGGGCATGAAGGCCATCGAGGGCCGGATCATCCTCCTGGCCTTCGACCTGGCCCCGGCCGACACCGTGGGCCTGCAGGTGGACAAGATCATGGCCCTGTCCACCCGCCAGGGCGGCAAGACCTCGCACACCGGCATCCTGGCCCGCTCCCTCCAGATTCCCGCCATCGTGGGCGTGGACGGCCTGGAGGAGAACGTGGAGGACGGCGAGTTCCTCATCGTGGACGCCCTGGGCGGCAAGGTCCTGGTGGACCCCACCGAGGAGGAGCTCGACCACTACGCCAGCCTCAAGTACCAGTTCGAGTCCTACCAGAAGAGCATCATCAAGAACTGCCACCTGCCCGGCGAGACCATCGACGGCTACCGGGTGCAGGTGCACGCCAACATCGAACTGTTCGAGGAGGTGTCCCAGGTCCTGGACCACGGCGGCGAGGGCATCGGCCTGTACCGCACCGAGTACTCCTACATGAACCGGCCCGAGCTGCCCACCGAGGACGACCTGGTGGAGGAGTACATGGACCTGGCCTCCATCATGGTGCCGCGCAAGGTGGTGTTCCGCACCCTGGACCTGGGCGCGGACAAGTTCCTGCACCCCGAAGGCGCCCTGGACGAGCGCAACCCGGCCATGGGCCTGCGCTCCATCCGCTTCTGCCTGCAGCGGCCGGACATGTTCCGCACCCAGATGCGGGCGATCCTGCGCGCCGCGGTGGTGGGCAACGTGTCCATGATGTACCCCATGATCTCCGGCTTGCGGGAGCTGCGGCAGGCCAACCGCCTGCTGTGGCAGTGCAAGCGCGAGCTGGCCGCGGAGGGCGTGGCCTTCAACGGCGACATCCCGGTGGGCATCATGATCGAGCTGCCCTCGGCGGTGATGACCGCGGAGCTGTTGGCCCAGGAGGTGGACTTCTTCTCCATCGGCACCAACGACCTCATCCAGTACTCCCTGGGCATCGACCGCACCAACCGGCTGGTGTCTTACCTGTACCAGCCCCTGCACCCGGCGGTGGTGCGCTCCATCAAGCACGTGGTGGACTCGGCCCACCAGGCCGGCATCGAGGTCTCCCTGTGCGGCGAGGTGGCCTCGGACCCCTTCTGCGTGCCCATCCTGCTGGGCATGCAGATCGACTCCCTGTCCATGAACCCCCAGGCCATCCCGGGCATCAAGCGCATCATCCGCCAGACCACCATGGCCGAGTGCAAGAACCTCCTGCGCGAGGTGCTGGGCTGCCGCACCGTGTCCCGCATCAACCGCCTGGTGCGCGACTCCATCTTCCAGCGCTTCCCCGAGGAGCTGACCTTCTTCTCCTCCCTGATCGAATCGGACGAGGCCCCGACCCCCTATGTCTAGCCCCTCGGGCCACAAGCTCATCGCCCTCAACAAGCAGGCCCGCCGCGAGTACGAGCTGCTGGACCTCCTGGAGGCCGGCATCGAGCTCACCGGCTCCGAGGTGAAGAGCCTGCGCGCCGGCAAGGTCAGCCTCAAGGAGGGCTACGTGCGCCTGGCCGACGGTTCGGCCTGGCTGTGCGGGGTGAACATCGCGCCCTACGAGAACGCGGGCTACGCCCAGCACGCGCCCGACCGGGAGCGCCGGCTGCTCCTGCACCGCGACGAGATCGCCCGCCTGGCCCAGAAGGTGGAGCAGAAGGGCCTCACCGTGGTGCCGGTGCGCATGTACTTCAAGAACAGCCGGGCCAAGGTGGAGATCGCCCTGGCCCGCGGCAGGAAGCTGCACGACAAGCGCGAGGACCTGAAGGCCCGCATGGTGGAGCGCGATACCGCGCGGGAGCTGGCCCGATTCAAGTAGTCCTTGGCTTCTCCTGGGAAAATGGGATAGTATAGCCTGAACATCCCTTCAAACCCTGGCGAAGCATGGACAACAGGCGCAGCAGCTTCCTCGGCCGGCCGGCCTTCGCCGCCCTGCTCTTCGGCCTGGGCCTGGCCCTGTTCGGCCCGCCGCTCCTGGGCATCCCGGCCCGGGCCGGGGGAGCGGCCCTGCTCATCTACCTGTTCACGGCCTGGGCCGGGCTCATCGCCGCGCTCTTGGCCCGCACCCGGACCCGGAAGCCCGAGACCCGCCGTCCCGACCCGAACCGGGAGCTTCCCTGATGTTCGGATACCTGACGGTCCTGGCCGTGGTCCTGCTCTACATGGCCGCCCTCTTCGCCCTGGCCCTGTGGGCCGAGCGCAGCCCGGCCGGCCGCCGGCTGGCCGACTCCGGCCCGGTCTACGCCCTGGCCATGGCGGTGTACTGCACCTCCTGGACCTTCTACGGGTCCGTGGGCAGCGTGGCCACCTCGGGCATGCTCTTCCTCACCATCTACCTGGGCCCCACCCTGGGCGCGGTGGCGTGGTGGAACGTGCTGCGCCGCCTAGCCCGCATCAAGCACCGCTTCCGCATCACCTCCATCGCCGACTTCCTGGCCGCGCGCTACGGCAAGTGCACCTGGGTGGGCGGCCTGGCCGCCCTGGCCGCCCTGGTGGGCTCCACCCCCTACATCGCGCTGCAGATGAAATCCATCGGCGCCACCTTCGCCATCATCGGCGCGCCCGCAGGGCCCGCCGAGTCCTGGATGGCCGACCACTGGGGCCTGGTCTTCGTGCTCCTGCTCACCGGCTTCACCATCATGTTCGGCGCGCGCCGGGTGGACCCCACCGAGCGCCACCCCGGCATGGTGGTGGCGGTGGCCGCCGAGTCCCTGGTCAAGCTCGCCGCGTTCCTGACCTGCGGCCTGTGCGTGATGCTCTGGGACAGCCCCGGCCTGGACACCCTGCTGCAGACCCTGCAGGCCGGCGACCCCGCCTGGCCGGGCCTGGGCACCCTGGCCGGCAACGCGGCCCAGCCCTACGCCCTGTGGACCACCTCCCTGCTCCTGGCCGCCTCGGCCATCCTCTTCCTGCCCCGCCAGTTCCACGTGGCCGTGGTGGAGAACCCGGCCGAGAACCGCATCCTCACCGCCACGTGGCTCCTGCCCCTGTATCTGCTGCTCATCAACATCTTCGTGGCGCCCATCGCGGTGGCCGGGCTGCAGGCCGGCATCCCCCTGGACAAGGCGGACACCACCGTGCTGCTCCTGCCCATGCTGCACGGCCGGGCCGGGGTGGCGCTGCTGGTCTTCCTGGGCGGGTTCTCCGCGGCCATGAGCATGATCATGATCTCCTCCATGACCGCCTCCACCATGCTGGTGAACCACCTGGTCCTGCCCCTGGCCACGGCGCTCAAGCCCCTGGGCTTCCTGCGGCGGCACGGCCTGCGCTGCCGCTGGGTGGGGGTGGCGGCCACCATCGCCCTGGGCCTGTGGTTCGAGCGCCTGGTGGGCGAGTCCTACGCCCTGCTCAACATCGGGATCGTCTCCTTTGCCGCGGCGGTGCAGTTCGCCCCGCCCATCCTGGGCGGGCTGTTCTGGGCCGGGGCGCACCGGGCCGGGGCCCTGCTCGGCCTGGGCGGGGGCATGGCGGTGTGGGCCTACACCCTCCTGCTGCCCGCCTTCAGCCGCAGCGGCTGGGTCCCCCGGGACCTGCTGGACCCGGGACCCTGGGGCGTCTCCGCCCTGCGGCCCGAGGCGCTGCTGGGCCTCTCCGGGCTGGACCCCCTGACCCACGCGGTGTTCTGGTCCCTGGCCGCCAACCTGGGGCTCTTCACCCTGGGCTCCCTCATCCTGCGCCAGGACCCGGACGAGGCCGCCCTGGCCCGCTCCTATGTCCAGATCCTGGGCGCGGACCCCATGGCCCCCACGGCCCTGGGCGAGGCCACCATCCCCCTGGAGGACAAGGCCCGCATCCTGGTCGAGGCCCTGCGCCCCTTCCACGGCCTGCTCCAGGCCCGCAGCATCCTGGACGCCTGCCTGCGCCGCGCCGGGCTGGCCGGTCGCACCCAGGTCTCCCTGCACGAGCTGTCGGGACTGCGCGCCGAGGTGGAGCACGCCCTGGCCGGAACGGTGGGCGCATCGGTGGCGCACGGCGCGCTCACCACAGCCGGCCTGCTCAGTTCCGAGGAGACCGAGCAGCTCTCCCGGGTCTACGCCGATATCCTGGCCGACCTGAACCTGCCGCCCGAGGAGCTGCGCCGCAAGGTGGACTACTACCAGGAGCGCGAGGCCCTCATCGCCCGCCACGCCGCGGAGCTGGAGCGCACCGTGGAGCTGCGCACCCGCGACCTGGCGGCCAAGGCCCATGAACTGGAGGAGGCCAACATCCGCCTGCGCGAGCTGGACCGCATGAAGAGCGCCTTCCTGTCCTCGGTCTCCCACGAACTGCGCACCCCGCTCACCTCGGTGCTGGGCTTCGCCAAGCTCATCCGCAAGGACCTGAACGCGATCTTCCCGCTGCTGGACCAGGAGAAGGCCGGCCGCCGCTGCGAGCGGGCCCTGACCAACCTGGGCATCATCTCCGACGAGGGCGAACGCCTCACCCGGCTCATCAACGACGTGCTGGACCTCACCCGCATCGAGGACGGCCGCATGGTCTGGCGCGACCAGGACGTGCCCCTGCGCCAGATACTGGACCGCGCGGTGCACGCGGTGAGCGGCCAGTTCGCGGCCAAGCCCGCCCTGCGCCTGGTCACCGAGCTTCCCGACCAGTTGCCCGTGCTGCGCCTGGACCCGGACCACCTGCTCCAGGTGCTCCTGAACCTGCTGGGCAACGCGGGCAAGTTCACCGATGCGGGCGAGGTGCGCCTGTCCGCCGGCCCCACGCCGGACGGCGGCTGCCGGGTGAGCGTGTCCGACACCGGCCCGGGCATCGCGGCCCAGGACCTGCCCCACATCTTCGACGCCTTCTACCAGGCGGCCCAGGACGCCCTGGTGGACAAGCCCAAGGGCACCGGCCTGGGCCTGTCCATCTGCCGCCGCATCCTGGACCACTACGGGGGCGGCGTGAGCGTGGAGTCGGAGCCCGGCCGCGGGGCCACCTTCCACGTGGACCTGCCCCCGACGGCGGTGGCCGTGGCGGCCCCGCCCGCCCCGGCCCGGGAGACCGACGTGGCCCGGCCCGCGGCCGAGGACCGCCCCCCCGCGGTGCTGGCCGCCCACGCCGACCCCGGGGTCTGCGCCGCAGTGGCCGAACTGCTCGCGGCCCAGGGCTACGAGGTGGTCACGGCCCACGACGGCCCCACCGCCCTGGCCGCGGCCCGCGGGGTGCGCCCCGACCTGGTGGTCCTGGACCTCTTCCTCCGCCTGGGCGAGAGCACGGTCTTCGCCGCCCTGCGCGCCGACCCGGACCTGTGCGCCATCCCCCTCACCCTGGCCCCCACCCAGCCGGTGCTGGGCCACGCCGGCGGCCGGCCCGACTTCGACACCCCCTTCGACCCGCAGCTCCTGGCCGAGGCCGCGGACCTGCTCCTGGACCGCAGCCGGGCGGCCTGCTCCTACGCCCTGCTCCTGGCCCCGGACGCGGCCGCCGAGACCGTGGCCCTGCCCCTGTGCCCGGACGGGGTGCGCGCGGTCTCGCCCCGCGAACTCTGGGAGTACATCGAGACCGGCTACGAGGGCACGGTGCTGGTGCCCGGCCCCCTGGCCCGCGACCTGGACCTGGAGCGCCTGTCCCGCGAGCCGCGCATCCAGGTGCTCATCCTGCCCGACACGCCCTGCCCTGCAGACCGCTGAAAAACTCGCGATGGCTGCGTTGCTGCGAAAAAACCAAACCCTCGCGTATGTCCAATACGCGTCGGCCTTGGTTTTTTCTTGCGCCTTGCCCTCGCGGTTTTTGACCGGTCTGCTGAACTGAACGTTTTCAACTGGCCCCGTAACCCTCCGATTGACCCGCGCCGCGGTTTGTGCCTGAATGGGGCGTCCGGCTCCGGCCGGCCCACTCTTTCGGAGGCCCCATGTCCCTGTCCCGTTCCCAGACCCAGACCCTGAAATCCCTGTTCCCGGGCGAGGAGCTCCTGCTCTCGCCCGAGGAGGCCGCGCCCTTCGGGGCCGACGCCAGCCGCGCCTTTGCCCAGCCCTGGGCCGTGGTGCGGCCCCGCAGCCTGGAGCAGGCCCGCGAGCTGCTGGCCTTCGCCCACCGCGAGCGCATCCCCCTGTTCCCCCGCGGCCGAGCCACCAACGTGGTGGGCGACTGCGTGCCCCAGGGCGGCGGCATCGTCATCTCCACCCTGTTCCTGGACAGCCTGGCCATCGACCCCGAGGACTTCGTGGCCGTGGCCGGCCCCGGGGTGGTCACCGCGGACCTGGCCGCCGCAGCCGAGGGCCGGGGCCTGTTCTACCCCCCGGACCCGGCCAGCGTGCGCATCTCCACCATCGGCGGCAACGTGGCCACCTGCGCCGGCGGCATGCGCGCCCTGAAGTACGGGGTGACCCGCGACTTCGTGCTGGGCCTCACCGCGGTGCTGCCCGGCGGCCAGGTGATCCGCTGCGGCGGCCGCACCCACAAGAACGTGGCCGGCCTGGACCTGGCCCGCCTGCTGGTGGGCTCGGAAGGCACCCTGGCCTTCATCACCGAGATCATCCTGAAGCTGTTGCCCAAGCCCGCGGCCACCGCCTCGGTGCTGGCCGGATTCGCCAGCGAGGCCCAGGCCCTGGCCGCGGCCCAGGCGGTGTTCCGGGCGGGCATGCTCCCCGCGGCCCTGGAGTTCATGGGCGCCGAGGTGCTGGACTGCCTGGCCCTGCTGGGCCCCACCCCCTGGCCCCGGGAGACCCGCGCCGCCCTGCTCCTGCGCCTGGACGGGAGCGCCGCGGCCCTGGCCGCGGACCTGGACAGCCTGGCCGCCATCCTGCGCGCCGCCTCGGCCACCCACCTGGAGCAGGGCCTGGGCGCGGACCAGGAGGAGCCCCTGTGGGAGCAGCGCCGGCTCATCAACCCCGCCTCCTTCCGCCTCAGGCCGGACAAGCTGAGCGACGACGTGACCGTGCCCCGGGGCAAGGTGGCCGCGGCCGTGGCCGGCATCCGCCAGGCCGGGGCCGCCGCGGGCCTGCCCATCCTGGTGTTTGGCCACATCGGCGACGGCAACCTGCACGTGAACGTCATGTACGACGCCGCGGCGGGCGAGTCCGAAGCCGCGCAGCGCGCCAAGTCGGACACCCTGGACCTGGTGCTCTCCCTGGGCGGCACCATGAGCGGCGAGCACGGCATCGGCCTGGTCAAGGCCGCCTATCTGCCGCGCCAGATCGGCCAGGAGGAGCTCTCCCTCATGCGCCGCATCAAGGACCAGTTCGACCCCCACCACATCATGAACCCGGGAAAGGCGTACTGATGAACCCGGACTGGACGCCCATCGAGAACATCTTCCTGCAGTTCCCGGGGTACAACTGCGTGGCGTGCAGCCCGCGCCACGCCTTCGGCTTCCGGCTGAAATTCTACCACGACCCGGAGCGGGGCGCGGTGGTCGCGCCCCTCACCCCCCGGGAGGACATGGCCGGCTACCCCGGCATCCTGCACGGCGGGTTCCAGGCCATGCTCATGGACGAGGTCTGCGGCTGGGCCGCCCTGCACCTGGCCGGCAAAATCGTGTTCACCGCGTCCCTCACGCTGCGCTTCGCCAAGCCCATGCACACCGGCGTCCCGGCCCTGGTCTGCGCCCGCATCGACAAGGCCGGCTCCCGCCTGGTCAAGGCCACCTCGTGGATCGAGGCGGAGGGCGAGCGCAAGGCCGAATCCGAGGGCTCCTTCTACAACCCCACCCTCCCCGAATTCGCCGCCGCCACCGGCGCGGACCCGGTGCCCGGGGTGTACCTGCCGTACCTGAGGTAGGCGGAAGCCGGGAGCGATCCGCCCTCTTCCCGCCCCGGCGCGCAAAGAAACCCTCCGACCTTGCCGCGGTGCTCTCCGGGGAGGGGCGATCGCGAACCGCCCTTCTTTTCTTCACCGCCGGGACTTCCCCTTCCCCGCGGCCTCTGCCATCATAGCCGCCATGAAGTTGGCCGTGCTCTCCGATGTCCACGGGAACGTGGAGGCCCTGCGGGCGGTCCTGGCGGACGTGGACGCCACGGGGGCCGAGGGCGTCGTGAGTTGCGGGGACATGGTGGGGTACGGGCCGGACCCCGAGGAGGTGGTGGCCATCCTGCGCGAGCGGGGGGCGGACATGCTCGCGGGCAACCACGAGTTGGGCCTGTGCCGGGTGAGCGGAAACGGCCTGGGCTGGTTCAGCACCCACGCCCGCTGCGCCCTGGAGGCCACCGCCCGCCTGGTGACGCCCGAGACCGTGGCGTTCCTGGCGGGCCTCAAGAAGCACCTGGTCCTGCACGGCTGCCGCTTCGTGCACGGCCTGCCCCCGGACTCGGCCCACACCTACCTCTTCGCCACGGACGACGACAAGATCGTGGACGCCCTGGGCAAGATCGGCCAGCGCCTGTGCTTCGTGGGCCACACCCACGAGGTGGGGCTGGTGAAGTGGACCGGGGAGCGGCTCACCCGCCTGGACCCCGGACCGGGCGTGCGCCGCCTGGACCCGGAGGCGGCCTACATCGTCAACGTGGGCAGCGTGGGCCAGCCCCGGGACGACTGGGACAAGAGCGCCAAGTACGCGCTGTGGGACAGCGACGCCGGCACCGTGGACTTCCGCTTCGTGCCCTACGACCCCACCGAGACCATCCGGAAGATCCTGGAGCGCGGCATACCCGAACGCTACGCCCGGATCCTGGAGCCCAGGTAGCATGCCCCGCAGGAAGCGGGGCCGGGCGCGCAGGCGCCCGCGAGGTCGGGAAAAACCACGCTTTTTCCCGGCCGAGATGCGGAACATGCCAGGACGGCATGTTCCGCATGGAGAGGAGACATGAGGACAGTCGGCAAGTACGAGATCCTGGGCCTGCTGGGCCGGGGCGGCATGGGCGCGGTGTACAAGGTGCGCGTCCCGGGTGCGGGCCGCATCCTGGCCCTCAAGCTCCTGGCTCCGGCCGAGATGGTGGCCGAGTTCGTGGGCCGCGCGGAGTGCGAGCGCCGCTTCCTGCGCGAGGCCCGCACCATGGGAGCCCTGCGCCACCCCAACCTGGCCGGGGTCTACGACTTCGACCGCGACGCCGCGGGCCGGCCCTTCTTCACCATGGACTACTTCTGCGCCAGCGTGGGCTCGCTCATCGGCGAAACCTACCGCGTCGAGGCCCCCTCCCGCATCCTGCCCCTGGACCGGGCCGCGGACATGGCGCGGCAAACCCTGGCCGGCCTGTCCCGGCTGCACGCCGCAGGCGTGGTGCACCGCGACGTGAAGCCCTTCAACCTGCTCCTGGCCGACGCCGGAACCGCCGGGGAAACGGTCAAGCTCATCGACTTCGGCCTGTCCCGGCTGCGCGGCGAGGCGGCCCAGGCCGCGGCCGGGGAAAAGCTGGGCTCGCCCTTTTACGCGGCCCCGGAGCAGGAGGCGGACCCGGACCGAGCTGACGCCCGGGCCGACCTGTACGCCGTGGCCGTGACCCTGTACCGCATGCTCCTGGGCCGCCTGCCCGAGCCCGGAGCCTCCGCGCCCAGCAGCCTGTCCCCGGACCTGGACCCGGAGTGGGACGCCTTCTTCGCCGCGGGCCTGGCCCCGGACCCGGCCCGGCGCTTCGCCTCGGCCGCGGCCATGGCCGCGGCCCTGCGCGCCCGGGTGGACGCCTGGCGCGACCGCCTGGACGCGGCCTGCGCCCTGCCCCCGGAGCCCGCGCCCGCCCCGGCCCCGGCCGCCCCTCCGGACTCCGCGCCGCGGCGCACCGGCCCCGGCCCGGCCCGGGCCTTCTTCCCGGTGGACGAGTTGGCCCGGCCGCTCCGCTACCTGGACCCGGAACGGTTCGAGACCCGAGGCGAAACCCTGCGCGACCCGGCCACCGGCCTCACCTGGCAGCAGGGCGGCTCGGACTTCGCCCTGGCCTGGGACGAGGCCCCGGCCTGGCTGGACAGCCTGAACGCCGCGCGCTTCGCGGGCCGCGGCGACTGGCGGCTGCCCACCGCCGAAGAGCTGCTCACCCTGCTCACCCCGCCGCGCCAAGGCGCGGACTTCTGCCTGGCCCCGCGCTTCGACCCGGCAATGACCCGGCTGTGGTCCGCGGACCGCGCCACCTACACCTCGGCCTGGTTCGCCCAGGCGGAGGTGGGCTGCCTGGACCGCATGGACCTGACCTGCCAGGCCCACGTGCGCGCCGTTTGCGGAGGCGAGGCGTGAGCGCCGGGGAATGCCGGCGCTGCGGCCAGTGCTGCCGCCAGGGCGGCCCGGCCC
>DKEU01000174.1:0-6160 GCA_002452635.1 Desulfovibrionaceae bacterium UBA6814
ATGTCCAGGCCGCGCAGCTCGTCGTCGGCCGAGACCCGCAGGCCCATGGCCGCATCCACCAGCTTGAGCAGGGCGAAGCTGGCCAGGAAACAGAAGCCCCAGGTCACCACCACGGCCGTGAGCTGGGTCACGAACTGGCCGGCGTTGCCGTAGAACATGCCCGTGGCCCCGTTGACCGAGGCCAACAGCCCCGCGGCCAGCAGGCCCCAGGTGCCGCCCACCCCGTGGATGCCCACCACGTCCAGGGAGTCGTCGTACCCGAAGCGGTTCTTGAGCAGCACCCCGCCGTAGCAGATGACGCCGGACAGGCCGCCGATGAGCATGCCGTTCATGGGGGTCACGAAGCCCGAGGCCGGGGTGATGGCCCCCAGCCCGGCCACGGCCCCGGACACCGCGCCCAGGGTGGTGGCCTTGCCCGTGGCCATGGCCTCCACCACCAGCCAGGTCAGGGTCCCGGCCGCGGCCGCGAAATGGGTGGTCACGAAGGCGTTGGCCGCCACGTCGTTGGCCGCCAGGGCGCTGCCCGCGTTGAACCCGAACCAGCCGAACCAGAGGATGCCCATGCCGGCGATGGTCAGGGGCAGGCTGTGCGGGATGAAGGCCTGCCTGCCCCAGCCCTGCCGCTTGCCCGTGGCCAGGGCCGCGGCCAGGGCGGCCGAGGCGCAGCTCACGTGCACCACGGCCCCGCCCGCGAAGTCCAGCACCCCGAACTGCTGCATCCAGCCCCCGCCCCAGACCCAGTGGGCCAGGGGACAGTACACCAGGATGAGCCACAGGGAGGAGAAGACCAGGAGCGGGGTGAAGCGCACGCGCTCGGCCATGGCCCCGGTGATCAGGGCCGGGGTGATGACCGCGAACATGCACTGGTAGATCATGAAGGTGATGTGGGGCAGGTTGCCCACCGGCCCGTTGGCGGCCATCCCCACCCCGGCCAGGAACAGGTGGTCCAGGCCGCCCACCAGGCCGCCGTGGTCCGGGCCGAAGGCCAGGGTGTAGCCCAGCGCGGCCCAGAGCACCGAGATGAGGCCCAGCATGATGAAGCTCTGCATGGCCGTGCCCAGGACGTTCTTGGCCCGGGCCATGCCGGCGTAGAACAGGGCCAGGCCCGGAGTCATGAACATGACCAGGGCCGCGCAGAGCAGGATGAAGGCATTGTCCGCTGTGTTCATGCACCACTCCCCATGTTTGCGAAATTGTGCGCAGGGCGCAGCCATTCTCCTACATTTTTGCACAATACTGCAAAAAAGTAGGCAGAAGCGGCCACGCCCACGACATTTTTGACAGAATGGCTACAACAGATTGAAATGCTGGAATAAGTGCCGATGCGTCAGGTCCGGTCTCCCCCCACCTCCTGGCCTGATGATGACAAAAACGCGAAAACGTCCACCCATCCGGGAGGACGTTTCACGTTCCGTACCAGACCGCGCCGGGGGATTTTCCAGAATGGGAAGGGCGTTGCGCTCAGGCGGAGAGGGCCGCGCCCAGGGCGCCCACATGGTCCGGCTCGGCCGGGGTCAGCATCTCGCAGTCCAGGGCCTCGGCCAGGAGCCGGACCATGCACGGGTTGCGGGCCACGCCCCCGGCGAAGAGCAGGGGCGGGGTGAACCCGATCCGGCGCAGCATGGTGGCGGTGCGCCGCACGATGGCCGCGTGCAGGCCCAGGGCGATGTCCTCGGGCCGGTGGCCCCGGGCCATGAGCGAGGTGGCCTCGGTCTCGGCGAACACCGTGCACATGGTGTTGATGCCCAGGCCGGGCCGGCCCTGCATGGCGTAGGGCCCGAACTCCTCGATGGGAATCTGGAACACCCCGGCCACGTGCTCCAGGAACTTGCCCGTGCCCGCGGCGCAGCGGTCGTTCATCTCGAAGCGCAGCACCTTGCCGCCCGGCGCCAGCAGGATGGCCTTGGTGTCCTGGCCGCCGATGTCCAGGATGGCCCGCGTCTCCGGATGCAGGGCCGCAGCCCCCCGGGCGTAGGCCGTGATCTCGGTCACGGTGGCCACCTCCGCGCCCAGGCCCATGCCCGCCACCAACTCCCGGCCGTAGCCCGTGGCCATGATCCGCGGCGGCGCGGCCCCGTCCAGCAGCCGCGCCACCTGCTCGGCCGGATGGAAGGTGGTGGCGGCCTTGGCCCGGCGCACCACCTCCCCTCCGGCGTCCAGGACCACCAGCTCGATGGAGCGGGAGCCCACGTCCAGGCCGGCGATCCGGGCGTCCATTACTTGAGCATCTCCACGAAGGCCTCCACCCGGGTCTTGAGCTGGGCCACGTCCTCCATGCTGTAGTCGGTCTCGATGGCCAGGGCGGGCAGCCCGCTGTCGGCCAGGGCCTGACCCACCCGGATGGCCTCGTTGGCGTAGGGCTGGCAGAACATCAGGGTGTACTGGATGACCCCGTCGGCCGAAAGCTCCTTGGCCATGTCCAGGATGTTGGCCTGGCGCTCGGCATTGGGGGTGAAGGTGGCGCAGTCGATCTTCATGTAGCGGTCCACCAGGGCGTCGATCATCGCGTCCAGGGTGGTCCCGTCATCGGCCACCAGGTCGCGGATGTTGCGGGTGCCGATGCAGGACTCCTCGCCCACGATCACCGCGCCGGAGCTCTCGATGACGTAGGGCAGCTTCCAGTTGGGCACGGCCATGGGACAGCCGGCCAGCATGAGCCGCGGGGTGCCCTCGGGCGCCACGCCCTCGGCCTTGGCCACCCGCGCCTCCAACTCGTCGCAGAGCTTCTCGATGCTGGCGGTGAAGCGCACCGGGTCGTCGTAGAAGCTCACCTGGTTGATGAGCAGCACGTCCCGGCCGGAGATGGGGGTGGGCTGGGCCGCGCGCAGGCGGTTCAGGCGCTGCAGGGCGCGGCGCTTGGCGTTCACGGTCTTGATGGCCGCGGCCAGGTTCCCGGCGGTGATCTTCCGGCCGGTCAGCTCCTCCAGCTTCTCCATGTAGCGCACCACCTCGGCGCGGAACAGGGCGCGGTCCGCGGGGTTCTTCTGCTGCGGCACCTCCATGACGTACATGGGCGCGTGCGCGGCGAACGCCTCGTAGGCCTTCTTCTTGCCGTCGCAGGTGGTCTCGCCCACGATGAGGTCGCAGGACTCGGTGAAGGGGCACAGCCTGGCCAGCTTGAACCCGATGAAGGACTTGATGAGCGCGCAGGTGTTGCGCGGCACCAGCTTCTCGGCCGCGTCGAACCCGGCCTCGGCCCCGGCGCACAGGCCCACCTGCACCGCGTCCACGGCCAGGGTGAGCTCCTCGGGCACGAACACGCAGAAGGTGCCCACGACCTTGCGGCCCTGGGCCTTGGCGTCCTGCAGCTCCTTGATGCGCAGCCCGTGCACCTCGGAGAGCACGAAGTCCAGGTACTCCATGCCCTTGAGGCGGTTCTGCTGGGACATGTAGATGTCCCCGTAGAACTTGCCGAGCACAGCCAGCAGCCCGTCGTGGGCCGGGATGTCCAGGTTCAGCTTCTCCCACATCTCCCGATATGCTTCGCTCATGGCCGTCTCCTCATGCTGGGGGGTGATGAAACCCCGCCAGTATGGGACCATCCCCGGCCGATGAGAAATCGATTGTCGGAATGGGAGGCGCGGCCTCGGATACGCCGCGGCTATGGGTGGGGGCGGCCTACCGGCCGCAGCACTTCTTGTATTTCTTGCCCGAGCCGCAGGGGCAGGGCTCGTTGCGGCCGATCTTGGGGGTCTCGCGCACGATGGGCTTGCTGCCGCTCACGTCGCCGTCCAGGTAGACCCAGGCGCCGTCGCGGCGGCCGAAGCGGGCGTTCTCGGTGTGCTCCTGGGGCACGCCCGAGAGCGCGAAGCGGGCGGTGAACTCCACCACCCCGGTCTCGTCGCCCTCGCCGCCGGCCTCGGTGGCCAGCACGTCCAGGCCCAGCCACTCGGAGTTCTTGGACCAGGACTCGGCCGCGGACCGGTCCCAGTCCCCGCCCATCTGAGTGCGCTCCAGGTGGTCCAGATTGCCGACCGCGTAGGCGGAGTAGCGCGAGCGCATGAGGGCCTCGGCCGTGGGGGCCGGGGCCGCGCCGGTGACGTAGGGTTCGCAGCAGTCGGCATAGGCGCGGCCGGAGCCGCAGGGACACTGGGACATGGGAAGCCTCCGAAAGTGGTTTGACGGGGTCGCACACTACGGGCAAGCTGCGCGGCATGCAAGGCCCGAGTTCCGACCCCGCCATCCCCATCCGCCCCGGCCTGGCCATCCCGGCCGAGGAGGTCTGGTTCACGGCCTCGCGCTCCTCGGGCCCGGGCGGCCAGCACGTGAACGTGACCGAGAGCCGGGTGACCCTGTGGTTCGACCTGGAGGCCTCGCCCAGCCTGGACGAATCCCAGAAGGCCACGCTGCGCAAGCGGCTGGCCGGCCGCATCGGCAAGGACGGCAAGCTGCGCCTCTCGGTGCAATCCGACCGCAGCCAGCACCGCAACAAGGCCGCGGCCCTGGAGCTCTTCGCCGCCCTGCTCGCCGCGGCCCTCGCCCCCCGCAAGAAACGCCGCCCCACCAAGCCCACCAAGGCCTCCCAGGAGCGCCGCCTGGACGCCAAGCGCCGGCGTTCGGCCGTGAAGAAGGAGCGGGCCGGGGGCGACTACTGAATTGTGCTGGCTTGGCGGCCGGCTTCCGGGTACACCGCCCGAAACATCCCGAGGACCCCATGACCGAATACCGCGTGTTCATCTCGGCCGTGCGCGAGACCAAGAGCGAGGACGGCCCCAGGCAGGAAGAGCGCATGCTGGTCTACACCATCGAGGCCCCGTCTCCGGAGCAGGCCACGGCCGCGGCCCGCGCCCGGTTCGAACTGGAGCACGGAGGCGGCGGCTGGGCCGCCGAGGGGCTGGGCCTGCTCAACCTTTGAGCCTGCCCAGGAAGTCCGTGAGCAGCCGGTTCACCTGGTCCGGCTTTTCCATGTGCAGGAAGTGCCCCACCCCGGTCATGACCGTGAATTCGGCCCGGGGGAAGTGGCGCTTGAAAAAGGCCTCGGTGTCCGGGGCCAGCCATTGGGTGTCGGCGTAGACGCCCAGCACCGGCAGGTCCAGGGGCTCCACCCGCCACAGGTCGGGCGCGAACAGGTGCTCGATGGCCGAGATGGCGGGCTGGGGCGCGGCCCCGGTCATGCCGGCCAGGATCTCCCGGCGCAGCTCCGGCGTCGTGCCCTCCACGAAGAAGCTCTCCACAAAGGCCGCGGTGGTGCCGGCGAAGTCCTGGCGCAGGGCGTCCAGGAAGGCCGCCACCTGGGCCATGGACTCCCGCGAGGCCGCGGGGTCGTCGGCCCCGTGCTCCAGCACCCCGTCCACGCTCACCAGGGCCAGGGCCCGGCCGGGATGGCGGCGCGCCACCTCCCGGGCCACGGTGAAGCCCATGCTGTGGCCCACCAGCGCCGCCTTCCCCACCTTGGCCGCGTCCATGACCGCGACCACGGCGGAGGCGAACAGCTCCGGGGTGTAGGCGATCTCCGGCTTGCCGCTGGCCCCGAACCCGGGCAGGTCCAGGAGCAGGGTCCGGTGCCCGCCCGTGAGGGCCGGGACCTGGAAGCGCCAGAAGCCGCGGTCGCAGTTCCAGCCGTGGATGAGCACCACCGCCGGCCCGGGGCCGGGGATGTCGGTGTAGGCCACCGGGATGTCCGCGACCCTGGCCGTGGCGTTGACCGGGCCGGCCGGGCCGGGCTTCTCCGCCGGGGAGCAGGCGGCCAAGAGGGCCAGGAGCGGCAGGGCGAGCAGGCAGGGCCGGATGCGCATGGGACCTCCGGGGTTGGACGGCGAAGAGACGGTTCTTTCCGCCCTACGGCGGCGGGGCCGGGCTTGTCAATTCCCCGGCCGGGCCGCGCCGGCTCCTTGCCATCCGTGCCGGGGCAAGGTAGGAAGCATCCAGGACGCCCAGCCGGGCGCACTGTGCATTCACCCCATCCGCAGGAGAACGGCATGCACCTGTCCGTCACTCTCACCGGCCTGCTCGACAAGGTGGTGATATCGTCCCTGCCCCGCGCCTTTGTGAAGCGCATCTTCACCCACTGCATGGGCAAGAACAACACCCCCTACTTCGCCAACAACTGCTTCAAGGGCGTGCTCTACTTCAACGACGACCTGGCCATGAAATTCGGCGAGGACACCGGCCACACGTGGAAGGGCTGGGAAGGCGAATGCCGCTTCTACCACCAGGCGGG
>DKEU01000174.1:6216-6965 GCA_002452635.1 Desulfovibrionaceae bacterium UBA6814
CCTCGGTCTCCCTGGACGCCTTCCTGCCCAAGATCGGGCCCGATGACGTCCTGGTGCTCCTGGGCTCGGTGGACAAGGGGGAACAGGTCTACACCCTGGAGACCGACGGCGACGCCTTTGACCTGGAGAAGCTCACGGTGAGCCTGGACAGCTTCGAGGACTTCGCCTTCGACGACCAGCTGGTCACCGGCCTGGCCTACAACGGCGCGGCGCTGGTCGGGGCCGAACCCCAGACCCGGGGCATGAACATGATCATGCCCGCGCTCTTCGACCACCAGGGCGGGGAGCTGGACCTGTACGACTTCGTGGGCTGAAGCGCCCGGAATCGATCATGGGGCCGGTCCTGCGGGGCCGGCCTTTTCTTTGGCGGTCAGTCCAGGGCCGGGGCCAGTCCCAGGCGGGAGAAGGCCAGGTAGAGCTCGCGGCTCACCCAGGCGTCGGTGGCGGCGTAGCGCACCTGCTTGCCCGAGAGGTCGGGCCGGGCCCAGTTGGTGCAGCGGGCGCTCTTGGAGATGCGGATGCCCAGGAGATTGGCGGCCAGGTTGCGCAGGCCGTGGGTGGGGATGTCCACCTTGCGGGCCAGGTCGCCCAGGTCCGTGAACCCGGCGTCCGTGAACTCGTGCAGGCGCTTGAGGCCCAGCACGTCGTCGCGCACCGAGACCCCGGCCTTGACGATGCCCGGGTCGGCCAGCAGGCCGGCCAGGCCCTGCGGGAACCGGGGCAGGCGGGAAAGCTGGAAGATGTACACC
>DKEU01000174.1:7039-7229 GCA_002452635.1 Desulfovibrionaceae bacterium UBA6814
TCTCGCGGCCCAGGGAGCGGATCGCGGCCGCAGCGGCCCGCAGGTCGGTGACCATGCGGATCTCGCCTTCGAAGCTGCCCAGGGGCAGCAGGTTGATCTCCTCGCCGTCGAACTTGCGCTTGTACTGCTCGATGTGGTCCATGGCGCGGTCAGGATTCAGGGTGAAGGCGGACGCCGCGCAGGCGCCGCA
>DKEU01000121.1:0-6345 GCA_002452635.1 Desulfovibrionaceae bacterium UBA6814
CAAAATGGGGGTTGACGGGGTGCGGGGCAGGGGAGCGGGGCGGGGGCGCTGAAGAAGGGCGGATCGCGATCCGCCCCTACAAAAATACAGTGCCCATTCCCTGGTCAGCAGCACGGCCCTTGGGCGGGAGCGGTTCGCGAACCTTCCTGCTCGGCGGCCTGTCGCAGGGGGACGGTGAGAGCGGCTAGCCCCCCTCCCCTCCCCCGCTGCGCTCGGGCTCCAGGTCGAGGACGTGGCGGCCCAGGGCGTAGTGCATGAGCACCGGCCGCTCCACGGCCTGCTCCAGGCGGGTGATGGCCCGGGCCAGGCGGGCCACGTCCGCCTGCATGGAACGCAGGTGCCTGCGCGCCGACTCCAGCCCCGGGTCCGACGACCCGGCGCACACCTCCTCCAGGTCGTTCAGGGCCAGCTCCAGGCGGCCCTCCAGGGTGGCCAGCACGTTGTTGCCCACGTGGGCCATGCCGCCCGCGGCCTTGGCCAGGGCGTCCCGGCCCAGGTCCAGGAGCCGGCCGGCCATGAGGGACACCACCTCGGCGCACTGGCCGAGCAGCCCCGGGTCCAGCCGGCCGAAGAACCCCGGCTCCCGGGAATAGAGCATCACCATGCCGAAGGGCTTCTCGCCTCGGCTGCGCAGGATGAAGGTGAGGCGCGAGCGGAAGCCCGCGCGGCAGGGGGCCAGGTCGGACTCGTCGCAGGGGCCGTCCGGCCCGGCAGTCAGGTCCGCCACCTCGCTCATGCGGCGCGGGTCGTCGCGCAGGGCGCGCATGACCGGGTGGTCGCGCCGGGTCTCCAGCAGGTCGCGCACGAAGAGCGGGGTGGGCTGGTTGTCCCGGGTGTCCACGGCCACGTTGCGCCACACCCCGGTTCCGTCCGGGGCCAGCTCCCGCAGCCGGCACACCGCGATGTCCGCGGCCAGGCGCTCCCGCAGGATGACCCCGCAGCGCTCCAGGAAGGCCTCGGGCTCCAGGAAGCCCTCGCCCACCCGCACCAGCTCCACCATGGTTTCCAGCAGGAAGGCCGCGCCGGCCCGGTCCCTTTCGCACGCGGCAAGACGCCCGGCCGTTGCGTCGCGGTCGGGGTCGTGCTCGTGGGCCATGGGCCGGGCTCCTAACTAGCGGTTACAACCAGGAAGGACGATTGCAGCTGCGGTCGGGCTCCAGGTCCAGCACATGGCGGCCGCGCACGTAGTGCATGAGCACCGGCTTCTCCACCGCCTCCTCCAGCTTGGAGATGGCCCGGGCCAGCCGGTCCACGTCCGAGAACATGTAGCGCACCTGCTCCACGATCTCGTCCAGCTCCGGGCAGTGGTCCATGCCCTTGACGCGGGCCAGGTCCTCCAGGTCCGCGAGCACGATCTCCACCCGGCCCTGCAGGGTGCCCAGCACGTTGTTGCCCACGTGGGCCATGCCGCCCGCGGCCTTGGCCAGGGCGTCCTGGCCCAGGGCGTAGAGCCGGCCCATGAGCAGCGACACCAGGCTGGCGCAGTCGCCCAGCAGGTGGGAGTCGTAGCGGTCGAAGAAGTTGGCCTGCCGGGAATAGAGCATGACCAGGCCGAAGGGGGTGTTCTCCGGGTCGCGCAGGATGAAGGAGAGCCGGGAGCGGTAGCCGGCCATGTAGGGCACGCAGTCGAAGGACTCGCCCCCGCGCTCCGGGCCGCGCAGGTCGTTGGAGAGCACGTACATGCGGGTGGGTTCGTGGTGCACCGCGTGCATGACCGGATGGCTGGGGTGGATCTCCTCCATGTCCTTGACGAAGATGGGGGTGGCGACCCCGTCGTCGGTGTTGGAGGCGATGTTCTCCCAGTAGGGGTCGCCGTCCTTGTCGAAGCGCTTGAGGCGGCACACGTACAGACAGGCCGAAAGCTCCTTGAGCAGGATATCGGCGCACTCCTCCAGGAAGTCCTCGGCGCAGTGGAACTCGTCGCAGATGGAGATGAGCTCCACCATGATGTCGATGATGAGCAGGCTGTTCTCGAAGGTGTGCTGCAGGGCGGCGAAGCGCTGCTCCAGCTTGTGGTGCGAGGGGCAGCGGCCCAGGGGCCGGAGCCCGGATGCGGCCAGGGCCGCGTCCAGGGTGCGGCGCTGGCTGGTCAGGAAGGCCAGGAGCCCGGGCCAGCCCTCCAGGTCCGGGGGGACGGCGGCCAGGGCGGGCGGTTTCTCCATGCTGTCCAGGGTGTCCCGGATGCTGGCCAGGAGGTCGCGCAGGGCCTGCCCCACGGGTGCGGGCGCGGAGTTGGCGTGGGCCGCCACCAGCCGCTCCAGGGCGGACAGGGGGTCGTCGAGGCGCAAGAGATTCAGGGTGGCGCTGTTGGGCATGGGCGTACGATATCCTCTAGCATGAAAAAATAGGGCCTTTACCGTATCGTGGCAAGGCCCTTTTCCCGAAACCTATCCCCGGGTGAGCCGTCGGTACTTGACCCGGTGCGGGGTGTCCGCATCCTTGCCCAGGCGCTTCTTGCGGTCCTCTTCGTAGTCCGAATAGTTGCCCTCGAACCACACCGCGCGGCTTTCGCCCTCGAAGGCCAGCATGTGGGTGGCGATGCGGTCCAGGAACCAGCGGTCGTGGCTGATGACCAGGGCGCAACCCGCGAAGTTGAGGAGCCCCTCCTCCAGGGCGCGCATGGTGTTCACATCGAGATCATTGGTGGGCTCGTCCAGGAGCAGCACGTTGCCGCCGTCCTTGAGCATGCGCGCCAGGTGCACCCTATTGCGCTCGCCGCCCGAGAGCATGGAGCACTTCTTCTGCTGCTCGGAGCCGGTGAGGTTGAACCGGGCCACGTAGGCGCGGGAGTTCACTTCCTTGGCGCCCAGGTTCATGGTGTCCCGGCCGTCGGTGATGACCTCGAACACGGTCTTGTCCGCGTCCAGGGCGTCGCGGTGCTGGTCCACGTGGGAGAGCTTGACCGTATCGCCCACCACCACCGTGCCGGCATCCGGCTTTTCCTGGCCGGTGATCATCCGAAACAGGGTGGTCTTGCCCGCGCCGTTGCCGCCGATGATGCCCACGATGGCGCCGGCCGGGATGATGGCGGTCAGGTTGTCGATGAGCAGGTTCTCGCCGTAGCCCTTGGACACGCCGGTAAGCTCGATGACCTGCTTGCCCAGGCGCGGGCCGGGCGGGATGTTGAGCTCCAGGTCGCGGGCCAGGCGCTCGCCCTCGGAGCCCAGGAGCTGCTCGTAGCGGGCGATGCGGGCCTTGCTCTTGGCGTGGCGGCCCTTGGGCGCGGTGCGGATCCACTCCAGCTCGCGCTCCAGGGCCTTGCGGCGCTGGTTCTCGCCCTTCTCCTCGTTGGCCAGCCGGGCCTGCTTCTGCTCCAGCCAGGAGGTGTAGTTGCCCTTCCAGGGGATGCCCCGGCCGCGGTCCAGCTCCAGAATCCAGCCGGCCACGTTGTCCAGGAAGTAGCGGTCGTGGGTCACGGCGATGACCGTGCCGGGGTAGCGGGCCAGGTGCTGCTCCAGCCAGGCCACGGACTCGGCGTCCAGGTGGTTGGTGGGCTCGTCCAGGAGCAGGATGTCCGGGTTCTTGAGCAGTAGCCGGCACAGGGCCACGCGGCGGCGCTCGCCGCCGGAGATCACGGAAACCGGCGTATCGGGCGGCGGGCAGCGCAGGGCGTCCATGGCCTGCTCCAGCCGGGAGTCCAGGTCCCAGGCCCCGGCCGCGTCCAGCTTGTCCTGCACCGCGGCCTGCTGATCCAGGAGCTTCTGCATCTGGTCGTCGTCCATGGGCTCGGCGAACTTGGCGTTGATGGCCTCGAACTCGGCCAGGAGGTCCACGGTCTCCTGCACGCCCTCGCGCACCACCTCGATGACCGTCTTGTCCACGCCCACCAGGGGCTCCTGCTCCAGGAAGCCGATGGTGAAGCCCGGCGCGCAATCGGTCTTGCCGTCGAAGTTCTTGTCCACCCCGGCCAGGATGCGCAACAGCGAGCTCTTGCCCGAGCCGTTCAGGCCGATGACGCCGATCTTGGCCCCGTAGAAGTAGGACAGGGAGATGTCCTTGAGCACCGGCTTCTGGTCGTAGAACTTGGAGACCCGGTACATGGAATAGATGATCTTGTCTGGTTCGTTGCTCATGCGTTCGCGCCCCTTGGGGGGTGGTGTTGAAGGTGTTCGGCAGTTGGGAAGCCCGCGCCCTATGTATTACTCGGAGCAGGAAAAGTCTTCGTTTCCGTGCTCCGAGTTATTCGAAGCGGCGCCGCCTGCGGCGGGGCCGAGCGGCGAAGCCGCGGAGGTGCGGCAACGCATCGCGTTGGCGCACCCCTAATACTAGACCCCGGCCCCCTGTCAATTCCCCTGCACCGTCCGGGGACTGCGCCGCAACCGTTCACCGAATTTTCTTCGGCTTGTCTTGACATCCATGCGTTTTTATAAGCACAAGCACCAGTCACGGCCGGGGAAATCCGGCCAACTTGGCCCGCCAACTCAACTCACTTCGGGGGGGTGCCCATGTCCATGTCCCGCATAGCAATCCTGGTCCTGGCCCTGGTCCTCGGCCTGGGCGTCGCCGCCGCCCAAGCCGCCGAGCCCATCAAGATCGGCGCGGTGCTCTCGGTCACCGGCCCGGCCTCCTTCCTGGGCGAGCCGGAAAAGAACACCCTGGAGCTCGTGGCCGAACAGATCAACGCCAAGGGCGGCCTGCTGGGCCGGCCCGTGGAGGTGATCATCTACGACGACGAGGCCGACGTGAACAAGTGCGTCCTGGCCACGGACAAGCTGCTCAAGAAGGACAAGGTCGTGGCGGTGCTCGGCCCCTCCATCTCGGGCAACACCCTGGCCATCATGGGCAAGTTCCCGGCGGCCAAGATCCCGCTCATCTCCTGCGCCGCGGCCGAGAAGATCGTGGTGCCGGTGAACCCCTGGGTGTTCAAGACCGCCCAGTCCGACCGCCAGGCCGTGTCCCGCATCCTGCAGCACGCCAAGAAGACGGGCTTCAAGAAGCTGGCCATCCTCACCGTGTCCAACGGCTACGGCCAGGCCGGCCGCGCCGTGCTCCAGGAGCTGGCCCCGGCCCAGGGCTTCGCCATCGTGGCCGACGAGGTCTACGGCCCCAAGGACACGGACATGACCGCCCAGCTCACCAAGATCAAGGGCCTGGCCCCGGACGCCATCATTTGCTGGGGCACCAACCCCGGCCCCGCGGTCATCGCCCGCAACCGCGTGCAGCTCGGCATCACCACGCCCCTGTACCAGAGCCACGGCGTGGCCTCGCGCAAGTTCATCGAGCTGGCCGGCGAGGCCGCCGAAGGGCTGATGCTGCCGGCCGGCCACCTGGTGGTGGCCCCCCTGGTCCCCGGCAGCCATCCCCAGAAGCCGGTGCTCATGGACTACATGAAGGCCTATGAGGCCAAGTTCAAGCAGCCGGTGTCGGCCTTCGGCGGCTACGCCCACGACGCCCTGCTGCTGGTGGCCGACGCCGTCAAGCGCGGCGGCTCGGCCGAGCCCCAGGCCATCCGCGACAACCTGGAGAAGATCACCGCCTTCGTGGGCGCCAGCGGCATCTTCACCTTCACCCCCCAGGACCACCTGGGACTGGACGAGAGCGCCTTCGTGATGGTGAAGATCGAGAAGGGCGACTGGAAGGTCCTGGACTAGGCGGACCAACCCGCTTCGGCTCAACCTCCGGGGCGCACGGACGGGCGCCCCGGACAACATCCCAAGGGGGAGAACATGCTTCGGGGAATCAAGCTAGCTATCCTGGCCGCCCTGGCGACCCTGCTGGTTGCGGTATCGGTCCAGGCGGCCGAGCCCATCAAGATCGGCGCGGTCTTCTCGGCCACCGGCCCGGCCTCGTTCCTGGGCGAGCCCGAGAAGAACACCCTGGAGATGGAGGTGGCCAAGATCAACGCCGCGGGGGGCGTGCTGGGCCGGCAGATCGAGCTGACCATCTACGACGACGAGACCGACGTGAACAAGTGCGTGCTCGCCGTGGACAAGCTGCTCAAGAAGGACAAGGTGGCCGTGGTCATCGGCCCCACCACCTCGGGCAACACCCTGGCCATCGTGAACAAGTTCCCCGCGGCCAAGGTGCCCCTGGTGTCCTGCGCCGCGGCCGAGAAGATCACCACCCCGGTGAACCCCTGGGTGTTCAAGGTCGCGCCCTCGGACCGCTACGCCGCCTCCCGCATCCTGGAGCACGCGGCCAAGATGGGCTACAAGAAGCTGGCCATCATCACCGTGTCCGACGGCTTCGGCCAGGCCGGCCGCGGGGTGCTGCAGGAGCTCATCCCGGCCCAGGGCTTCACCCTGGCGGCGGACGAGGTCTACGGCCCCAAGGACACGGACATGACCGCCCAGCTCACCAAGATCAAGGGGCTGGAGCCCGACGCCATCATCTGCTGGGGCACCA
>DKEU01000121.1:6409-16492 GCA_002452635.1 Desulfovibrionaceae bacterium UBA6814
AGCTGGCCGGCGACGCGGCCGAGGGCCTGCTCCTGCCCGCGGGCCGGCTCATCGTGGCCGAGCAACTGGCCGAGGGCCATCCCCAGAAGCCGGTGCTCATGGGCTACATCAAGGACTACACGGACACGTACAAGTCCGCGGTCTCCACCTTCGGCGGCCACGGGTTCGACTCCATCCACCTGGTGGTCAGCGCCATCAAGCGGGCGGGCTCGGCCGAGCCGCAGGCCATCCGCGACAGCATCGAGAAGATCACCGCCTTCGTGGGCACCGCGGGCATCTTCACCTTCGGGCCCAAGGAGCACAACGGGCTGGACGCCTCGGCCTTCGAGATGGTGAAGATCGAAAAGGGCGCCTGGAAGATCGCCGAATAAAACGGCTTCCTGTCCGGCGGGAGCGGCCTTAGCCGGGGCCGCTCCCGCTGTTTTTTGCCGCGCGCCGGAACCGCCTGCCGGACCGGGGCCTTGCGCCCGAGGCGAATGTAGGGCACACCGGCCCCGATAGGGCCACGGCCCCCTTCTGGAGCACACGACCCCCATGGACCTGGGCAGCCTGCTGCAATACCTCATCACCGGCGTGACCGTCGGGGCCACCTACGGCCTCACCGGCCTGGGCTTCACCATTATCTTCAACACCACCGGCATCATCAACTTCGCCCAGGGCGAGTTCGTGATGCTGGGCGGCATGCTGGGCGTGGCCGCCCACGCCGCCGGGGTCCCCCTGCCCCTGGCCGTGCTCCTGGCCGTGGCCGCCGCCACCCTGGCCGGCGCGCTCATGGAGCGGACCTTCATCCGGCCCGTGGCCAAGGCCAGCGCGGTCAACCTCATCATCATCACCATCGGCGCGTCCATCCTCATCCGGGGCGTGGTGATGCTCATCTTCGGCAAGGACACCTTCGCCCTGCCCCACTTCTCGGGCATGGAGCCCATCCGCTTCCTGGGCGCGGCCATGCTGCCCCAGAGCCTGTGGGTGCTGGGCATCACCCTGCTCCTCCTGCTCGGGCTCAAGAGCTTCTTTTCCCGCACCATGTGGGGCCGGGGCATGCTGGCCTGCTCCTACGACCCCAAGGCCGCGGCGCTCATGGGCATCAACGTGTCGCGCATGGCCATGGCCTCGTTCATGATCTCCGCGGCCGTGGGCGCGGCGGGCGGGGTCATCCTGGCCCCCATCACCCTCACCGCCTACGACGTGGGCATCCTCCTGGGGCTCAAGGGCTTCGCGGCCTGCATCCTGGGCGGCCTGGGCAACCCCTTCGGGGCCGCGGCCGGGGGCATCATCCTGGGCGTGCTGGAGTCCTTCGGCGCGGGGCTCCTGTCCTCGGCCTACAAGGACGCCATCACCTTCGTCATCCTGCTGCTGCTCCTGTTCGTGCGGCCCACCGGCCTGTTCGGGAAGGGCTCGGGAGAGAGGGTCTAGCCGTGGCTCCCACCCGCAAGAACCTGCTGGGCCTGGGGGCCTGGACCCTGCTCATGGCCCTGACCCCGCACCTGTTGACCAACGACTACTACGTCTCCACCCTCATCATCGGGTTCTTCAACGCCATCATCGTGGTGGGCCTGAACATGCTCATGGGCTACGCCGGCCAGATCAGCCTGGGCCACGGCGCGTTCTACGGCCTGGGGGCCTACGTGTCGGGCATCCTCGCCGCCACCTACGGCGTCCCGGTGGAGGCCGCGGGCCTCATCGCCATCATCGCCACCGGGCTCATCGCCTGGGGCATCGGCATCCCGACGCTCAAGCTCTCGGGCCACTATTTGGCCATGGCCACCCTGGGCTTCGGGGTCATCGTCTCCATCGTGTTCAACGAGGCGGTGGAGACCACCGGCGGCCCCTCGGGCCTCACCGGCATCCCGCGCCTGACCCTGTTCGGGATCACGATGGAGTCGGACCTGTCCTACTACTACGTGACCGGCCTGGCGCTCACCCTGGTCATGGCCCTGTCGCTCAACCTGATCCAGTCCCGCCTGGGCCGCGCCCTGCGCGCCCTGCACACCAGCGAGCGGGCGGCCGAGGCCGTGGGCGTGGACATCGCCCGCTACAAGCTCTTCGTGTTCGTGCTCTCGGCCGTGTTCGCCGCCCTGGCCGGGGTGCTCTACGCCCACTACCTGGGCTTCGCCGCGCCCTCCTCCTTCGGGTTCCACTTCTCGGTGACGCTCCTGGTCATGGTGGTCCTGGGCGGCATGGCCAGCGTGTGGGGCGCGGTGGCCGGCGCCCTCTTCCTCACCGCCCTGCCCGAATTCCTGCGCGCCTTCGAGAACATCGAGACCGTGCTCTTCGGCGGCATCCTCATCCTGGGCATGATGTTTTTGCCCAGCGGCCTGGCCGGCGGCACGGCCAAGCTGACCCGGGCCCTGCTGGGCCGGTTCCGGGTGGGGGCGCGCCGTGTCTAGCCTGCTGGCCATGCGCGGGGTCACGGTGCGCTTCGGCGGGGTCGTGGCCCTGGCCGAGGTGGACCTGGACGTGGCCCTGGGCAGCATCACCAGCATCATCGGCCCCAACGGCGCGGGCAAGACCACGCTCCTCGGGGTGGCCTCGGGCATGGTGCAGGCCGCGGCCGGCGCGGTGTCGTTCCTGGACCGCGACGTGAGCGCGGCCCCGGCCCACGCCCGCGGCGCGGCCGGGATGGTCCGCACCTTCCAGAACCTGGAGGTGTTCTCCAACATGACCGTGCTGGAGAACGTCATGACCGGCTGCCACCGCCACGTGGGCTACGGGGTGGTGGACTGCCTGCTGCGCACCGGCCGCTTCCGCCGCGAGGAGCGGCGCTGCCGCGAGCACGCCCTGAAGCGCCTGGACTTCGTGGGCCTGGCGGACAAGGCCGAGTCCCGGGCCGGGGACCTGCCCTACGGGCTGCAACGCCGCATGGAGATCGCCCGGGCCATCGCCGCGGACCCGACCCTGCTCCTGCTCGACGAGCCCGCGGCCGGGCTCAACACCCGCGAGACCCAGGCCCTGGGCGAGCTCATCACCGCCATCCGGGAGAGCCAGGGCGTCACCATCGTGCTGGTGGAGCACGACATGGACCTGGTCATGCGCATCTCCGACGCGGTGATGGTGCTCAAGGAGGGCCGCAACCTGGCCGTGGGCCCGCCCGAGGCGGTGCAAAAGGACCCCGAGGTCATCAAGGCGTACCTCGGGGAGGACGACGAGGACTAGGAAGGGGACGACCAGGGTGCTCAGGCTCAAGAACGTCGACGTCCACTACGGCAAGGTGCACGCGGTGCGCCGGGCCTCGCTGCACGTGCGGCCGGGCGAGGTGGTGGCGCTCATCGGCGGCAACGGCGCGGGCAAGACCACGCTCCTCACCACCATCTCCGGCCTGGTGCGGCCCAGCGGCGGAGAGGTCCTGTTCATGGACGCGCCCATCACCCGCTCCGCGCCCGAGCGCATCGTGCGCGCCGGGCTGTCCCACGTGCCCGAGGGCCGCCACGTGTTCAAGCCCATGAGCGTGGAGGACAACCTGCTCCTGGGCTCCTACTCCCGCTACAGCATGCAGACCCGGCCCCGGGTCCAGGAGGACCTGGAGGACGTGTTCGCCCTGTTCCCGGTGCTGGGGGAGCGGCGCAGCCAGGCCGCGGGCACCCTGTCCGGCGGCGAGCAGCAGATGCTGGCCATCGGCCGGGCGCTCATGAGCCGGCCCGCCATGCTGCTCCTGGACGAGCCCTCCATGGGCCTGGCCCCCCAGGTGGTGCGGGACATCTTCAAGCTCATCGTGCGGCTCAAGGCCGAGCGCGGCCTCACCGTGCTCTTGGTTGAACAGAACGCCCGGGCCGCGCTCAAGATCGCGGACCGGGGCTACGTGCTGGAGACCGGCCGCATCGTGCTCCAGGGCCCGGCGGACGAGCTCCTGGAGAACCGCGACGTGCAGCGCGCCTACCTGGGCCGCGACCTGGACCGGGAGGAATAGGAGACGACCATGCCCAAGCGCCAGGGCGAGATGTGCATACCCGCCGAACAGATGCGGCGGTTCATGGAGCAGGAGATCCCCTACAACGCCTACCTGGGCCTCAAGGTGGACGACGTGCGGGAGGGGTTCTGCCGGCTGCGCCTGCCCTTCCGTCCCGAATTCGTGGGCGATACGCGGCGGCCGGCGCAGCACGGGGGGCTCATCTCCTTCCTGGTGGACACCTGCGGCGGGGTGGCGGTGTGGTCCTGCTGCTGCCTGGAGGACCGCATAGCCACCATCGACCTGCGGGTGGACTATTTGCGGCCCGCGCCGCCCCAGGACCTGGTGGCCGAGGCCGAGGTGCGGCTCCTGGGCAACCGGGTGGGCAACGCCCAGGTGCGCGTCTTCGCGGTCGACGACCCGGAACAGACCGTGGCCGAGGGCCGCGGAGTCTACAACGTGCGCCGCAGCGCGGGAAAAAGCGGAGGTTGACCATGTACTTCGAGCCCGAATACGAGTGCATGTCCCGGGACGAGCTCGCCCAGCTCCAGCTGGAGCGGCTGCAGAGCACGCTCTTCCGCCTGTCCCGCAACGTGCCCTTCTACCGCCGCAAGTTCGCGGACCTGGGGTTCGACCCCGAGGAATTCCGCACCCTGGAGGACCTCAAGAAGCTGCCCTTCACCACCAAGGCCGACCTGCGCGAGAACTATCCCTACGGCATGTTCGCCGTGCCCCTGCGCGAGGTGGTGCGGCTGCACTCCTCGTCCGGCACCACGGGCAAGGCGGTGGTCTGCGGCTACACCAAGAACGACGTGAAGCGCTGGGCCAAGCTGGCGGCGCGGGTGCTCACCGCGGGCGGGGTCACCCGGGACGACGTGGTGCAGATCGCCTTCAACTACGGGCTGTTCACCGGCGGCTTCGGCTTCCACTACGGGGCCGAACTGCTGGGCGCCTCGGTGATTCCCAGCTCCAGCGGCAACTCCCGCCGCCAGATCCAGATCATGCAGGACTACAAGACCACCGCCCTGGTCTGCACCCCGAGCTACGCCCTGTACCTGGCCGGGGCCATGGAGGACGTGGGGGTCAACCCCAACGCCCTGGACCTCAAGTGGGGCCTGTTCGGGGCCGAGTGCTGGTCCGAGGCCATGCGGGGCGACATCCAGGAGCGGCTCAAGATCACGGCCACGGACAACTACGGGCTCACCGAGATCATGGGCCCGGGCGTGGCCGCCGAGTGCCTGGAGCGGGGCGGGCTGCACGTGAACGAGGACCACTTCCTGGCCGAGGTCATCGACCCCCACACCGGCCAGCCCGTGGCCCCGGGCGAGAAGGGCGAGCTGGTGCTCACCACCCTGACCAAGGAAGCCTTCCCCATGCTGCGCTTCCGCACCGGCGACCTGACCCGGCTCATCCCCGGGACATGCCCCTGCGGCCGCACCTTCCTGCGCATCGACCGCATCCTGGGCCGCAGCGACGACATGTTCACCCTGCGCGGGGTCAACGTGTTCCCGGCCCAGGTGGAGGCGGCCCTGCTCACCGTGCCCGGCATCGAGCCCTGCTACCAGATCGTGCTGGAGCGCGAGGGCGCGCTGGACACCGCCACCGTGCTGGTGGAGGCCTCCACGGACGAGTATTTCGACGAGATCAAGAAGCACCAGCAACTTGTGCTCACCCTGGCCAAGACCCTGGAGTCCATCGTGGGCGTGTCCTTCGCCGTGAAGCTGGTGGAGAAGTCCAGCCTCTACGCGGGCGACGCCTGCAAGGCCAAGCGGGTGGTGGACAATAGGAAGTTCTGACATACCGTATCGCCCAGCGCCGCACCGGGGTTATTGACTGCAACCCTTGATAAACGGTATCCGTTACCGGCATGGCGACTAGCCAATGGGGATCGGATATCCTCTTGACAGCAACAGGCGGGTGTACTAGGTATTTTTTATATCAGCTTGAAAAATACCCACCACGCCTAGCTGCCTCACGCTCCGAGCGCGCGGTAGAAGCGAACCAAGGTGGGTTTTTTTATGCCCTGTGGTCGTCTCACGTACACCAATCCTCCGCTTGATATCTCAAGCCAGATCGACCTACTCAAGGAGAGAGGTCTCTCCATCCCCAACCCCGAACGGGCGTCCCGCTATCTGAAATTCATAGGTTTTCACCGATTGTCCACCTACTGTTTACCATTCCAACACAGCGCCGACCCAGAACATCATTTCAAGGACAAGACAGAATTCGAGTATGTTCTCGATCTCTATATATTTGACAGAAAACTGCGCGCCATCGCCATGGACGCAATAGGACGCATAGAGATAGCTCTACGCACTGTAATCAATGAGCGCATGTCCCTACAGCATGGAACACAGTGGTACACCGATCCTTTACACTTCAAAAGAAAAAAGCATGGATTCGACCACGCTCAGTTCATAGAAATTGTTAAAAAGGAAACCGGGTATTCCAACTCGCAGGGTGGGTCTCCCTCATGCCGAAACTACTATGCAAAGTATTGCCATCCGGTATTGCCACCTAGTTGGATGGTTGCTGAAGTACTCTCCCTTGGCACATGGTCAAGGATATATTCTTCCTTGTCTGATCCCGAAGACAGGAAATTCATAAGCAATGAATTCCATATAAGACATGGGCTCTTTGGTTCATGGATACATGCAATATCCCACACTAGAAACATCTGTGCTCATCATTCACTTCTCTGGAATCACGTATTTACTATTACACCACAATTGAAATATGAATTTACAGGGCTCGATAACAAAAAATTCCATGCCCAGGCCCTGGTGCTGTATCAGTTCCTCAAGGGTATATCCGGTGAATCCCGATGGAAGAGCAGGTTGCTGGACCACGTCATGACCTGCCCACTCCCCTACCAAGCCGCTATGGGCTTTCCACAGGACTGGATGGACGGGAGCTACTGGCAATGATGTACTCTGTGGCGAAGAGTCTCCCTCCATGTCACGGGGTGTGCAGGCTGCGCCGCACACCCCGCGCCACGGCCTGACACAGCCCGGCGCCTTGCCGAGACACCCGGCTGGTCCAACGTGCAGGAATTCTTGGCCGTGAAAGGACCACACGCTCCAGTCCGGTCCTATTCCTTCTTCCCGGCCGGGTCGCTCTCGGCCCGGTGCAACTCCTCGTCGCGCTTGCCCGAGAGGTCGGCGTTGTGGAAGTCATCGGTGTCGGGCAGGAGCAGGGCCAGGGCCGGGGTGAGGTCCAGCTCCGCGGTCAGGCCCGCGCCGGACAGGGCCAGCACGTGGCCGCCCCGGGTGCGGTCCGCGGTGATGAAGTGCAGGTGCCAGCCGGGCACCCCGTCGCCCCGGGCCGCGGCCGGGCTGTAGAAGCCCACCAGGTCTCCCTCCGCGTCGCGCCATTCGTGCACCTGCTGGGCCTGCACCGCCTCGGCCAGGGGCGGATAGGGCCGCGCCTGGGCCGGCACGCTGCGCACCTTGACCAGGTCGAACCGGCCGCGCACCCGCAGGGCGTAGAACACGTTGGGCGAGGGCAGGGCCCGGTCCAGGGCCTGGCACAGGCCGTCCAGGCCGGCCGCGTCCAGGCCAGCCAGCCTGAGATCGGGCTCGAAGAAGGTCACCTGGGCGAAGGGCGTGCGCCCCACCCGGGCCTCCCGCGCGCTGCCGTCGGCCAAAGCCTGGTACACCCGGCCGTCCACCACCACCATCTCCCCGTCCAGGCCCTCGAAGGTGCCCAGGCCCAGGTCCCCATGCCGAGGCAGCTCGGACAGGTCAAGGGCGCCGGCGTAGACGCCGGCCAGCAGGGCGTCCAGGGTGGACACCTGGTACAGGGTATCCCGGGCGGGCAGGTCCCGGGCCAGGGCGGGGCAGGCCAGGCCCAGGAGCAGAGCCAGGCAGGTGACGAGGGGACGCATGCGGCCTCCTTGCGGGTTTTCGGGCAGACGGCGCGAAGCTATCACGCTCCGCGCCCGGGGAAAACCCGCCACCTGGCCGCGCCAAAGGGAAGGCCCCTGTGCCCAATGCACAGGGGCCCTGGGGGGGGTTGAGGCGCCCGGTTGGCGTCCTCAAATATCTCCAGCCGGGCCGCGACCCGGCCGACCTGTCTCCTTCTCTCAGGAAGCGGCCCGCTCCGCCTCCACGCCCTGCTCGGTCAGCCGGATGTCCGCCCCGGCCCAGGGCTCCAGGCCCAGGACCCGGAGCAGGTCCAGGAGCGCCCGCCACTGCCGGGCCTTGCACTCCGGACATTCGTCCGACTGGTGCACGGTCCAGCACACGGTGCATACCCGGGCCGCCTCGATGGGAATGGCGGCTTTCGAGTTGCGGGCCCCTTCGACAGTCCGGTTTCTGAGTCGCAGCACATACATGGCGTTACCTCTTCCAACCCCCTCCTTATCAACTTTCATGCCGCACAATGCATACCAACGACACGAAACGACCACGCAATGATTCCGGGCTGTTTTGCGCCTCCCTCCGGCCGCAGCCCAGGCCCTGACGCCCCGTTGCCGCACAAAGGCTGTCCACTTCCATTGGAATCGTCCAACGCGATTGGACCATTCCAGCGGAAGTGGACAGCTCGAGAGGAGATAACCGGACTAGATTGCTATGATTTTGCGCGGGTGATGCCGTGCTTCTGGAGCATCTGGTAGAGCCGGGCCCGGGAGACCCCGGCCAGGGCGCAGGCCCGGCGCACGTCCCCGGACGCGGCGTCCAGGATGCGGCTGAAGTAGTCCCGCTCGGCCGCGTCCAGGGCCGCCTGGCGGAAGTCGCTCCAGGGCGCGGGGGTCCACGCCCCGGCTCCCTGGCCTGCGGCGACCGGGGCCGGGCCGCCCTGGCCGTTGCCCTCGCGGCGCACCAGGGAGCGGGCGTAATGCAGGCGCACCGGGTCGGGCAGGTGCTTGAGATACAGGGTGGGGTCGCGCCGGGCCGCGGCCAGGGCCATCTCCAGGCCCTGCACCAGCTCGCGCACGTTGCCCGGCCAGGGATAGGCGGCCAGGGCGTCCAGGAACTCCGGGGAGAAGTCCTTTTCCGGCATGCGGTCGCGCCGCGCCATGCGGACCAGGTGCAGGCGCATGATGCCCGCGATGTCCTCGGGCCGCTCCCGCAGGGGCGGCACCGCGATGTGCAGGGAGCGCAGGCGGAAGAGCAGGTCCTCCCGGAACTGGCCGGTCCGGGCCATGGCCTCCAGGTCGCGGTTGGTGGCGGCCACCAGCCGGAAATCGCTCTCCCGCTCGGCCTTGGCCCCCACCGGCCGGAAGGTGTGCTCCTCCAGCACCCGCAAAAAGGCCTTCTGCATGGCAAAGGGCAGTTCGCCCACCTCGTCCAGGAACAGGGTGCCGCCGTCGGCCAGGGCCACCAGGCCCTCCCGGTCCTTGTCCGCGCCGGTGAAGGCCCCGCGCACGTGGCCGAACAGGATGGACTCCACCAGGGACCCGGGCAGGGAGGCGCAGTCCACCACCACGAAGGGGCCCGCGGCCCGGGCGCTGTTGTCGTGGATGGCCCGGGCGATGAGCTCCTTGCCGGTGCCGGTCTCGCCGGACACCAGCACCGCGGCCCCGCTCTCCGCGGCCAGGGCCACCTGGCCCAGGAGCGCGCGCATGGCCGGCCCGTCGCCCGCGATGCCGGTGCGCTTCAGCGCCTCGGGGGGCAGGCCCGCGCCCTTCTCGCGGCGGTAGGACAGGGCGCGCTTGAGGGGCGAGGTGACGCTCTTCAGGCTCAGGGGCTTCTGCACGAAGTCCCAGGCCCCGCCCCGGATGGCCCGCTCGGCCACCGTATCCTCGCCCGCGCCGGTGATGACGATGACCTCCGGGGCCGCGGGCAGGGCCGTGAGTTCGCCCAGGGCGTCCAGGCCCGAGCCGTCGGGCAGGAACACGTCCAGGAACACCACGTCCACGTTCCCGGCCCGGGCCAGTTCCAGGCCCTTGCCCAGGGAGCCCGCGGTCTCGCAGGCATGCCCCAGGTCCGCGGCGATGTCCGCGATCATCTCGCTGATGAGCAGGTCGTCGTCTATGACCAGCACTCTCGCCATGGTTCTCCTTGCATGGCGCTCGCCCGTCCTGGGCTCGCGCCTTCCCCCTATTCCTGCGCCGCGGGCAGGCGCACGGTGAAGCGCGACCCGCGGCCCGGCGCGCTGTCCACGTCCACCGCCCCGCCCAGGCCGCGCACCACCCCGTGCACCACGGCCAGGCCCATGCCCGTGCCCTGGCCCGGCCGCTTGGTGGTGAAAAAGGG
>DKEU01000121.1:16524-27070 GCA_002452635.1 Desulfovibrionaceae bacterium UBA6814
CAGGGAAATCCAGTCCGGCCCGCCGCCCGGGTCCGGCTCCCGGCCCAGGGCCACCTCCACCTGGCCGCCGCCGCGCACCGCCTCCACCGCATTGGTCAGGAGGTTCATCACCACCTGGTGCAGCCGGGTGGGGTCCGCGGCCACCAGGTGGCTGCCCGGCTCCGGATCCGCGCGCAGCACCACCCCCGCGGCCAGGGAGGGAAGCACCAGTTGCTGGGCCTCGGCCACCACCTCGCCCAGGTCCGCCCGGCCCCGGGGCTCGCCCCGGCCCGGCCGGCCGAAGGCCAGGAGCAGCTCCACCAGGTTGCGCGCCCGCATGCCCGCGGTGTGCACCCGGTCCACCATGCGCCGCACCGGGTCGGCCTCGGGCAGCTTGTCCAGGGCCATCTCCGAATAGCCGATGATGGCCGAGAGGATGTTGTTGAAATCGTGCGCCAGCCCGCCGGCCAGCACCCCCACGGCCTCCATCTTGCGGGCGTGGGCCAGCCGCCGCTCGCTCTCGGTGAGCCGCGCCTCCATCTCCCGCCGGGACAGGGCGGTCTCGATGGCGATGCGCAACAGCGTGCGGTCGATGGGCTTGACCAGGTAGCCGTAGGGCGCGGTGGGCCGCACCAGGTCCAGGGTCTGGTCGTCGGAATAGGCGGTGGTGAAGATCACCGGGATGTGCTGCTGCTCCATGATGAGGGCCGCGGCCCGGGCCCCGTCCATCTCCCCGGCCAGCATGATGTCCATGAGCACCAGGTCCGGGGAGAGCCTCCGGGCCAGCTCCACCGCCTCCTCGCCGGTGGGCGCCGCCCCGGCCACGGCATAGCCCATCTGATCCAGGGAACGGGTCACGTCCTGGACCACCAGCGGCTCGTCCTCCACGATGAGGATGGTGGAACTTGACATCGCGCGGGCGCCCTCCGGATTCTTGCATGGGCGAATATCAGATTATCCAGCCCGGGGAAAGCCTTGCCGGTTGCCCCCGGAACCATGAGACGGTATAGTACGGGGAGCGGGATGTTGTTATTGCCTTTCCACCCCCGCGGCGTTGCCGCTTGCCCCGCTGTTGGCGGGGCCGTACCCATGACCCGGAACACGAGAATGTCGCCCATTTTCTGCTCCGAGTACTGACCGGGCTGGCAAACCTGTTGCAAATGACCCACTTCGCGGACTATGCAACGGCAGCGGCCAATACATCCTTTCTCCACCCCAACCCGCGAGGCGAACATGGAATACGGCAGGGTCATCTACGAAGGCGTGCTCACCGGCGTCACTGAACAGTCCTTCCGCAAGGTGGGCAGGTTGCTCAAGAACGCCTTCGACAAGGTGGAGTACGAGTTCGCCGAGAACGGCGGCCGGATCGTGGTTTCCGGCTCCTCGGCCATGTTCGAGGAGGACGAGGCCAACCGGGTCGCCATCTTCGACGTACTCTGCGAACACACCCTGGAAGGCAAGGGCAAGGGCGAGGTCCTGGCCCGCAAGTGGCAGACCGACGGCGAGGTAGCCACCGCCCTGTACGCCTTTGCGGACGGGACGTGGACCGAGTCCTCCCTGGCCCCGGCCAAGCAGGCCCCTGCCAAGAAGAAGCCCGCGGCCAAGAAGGCTCCGGCCAAGAAGGCCGCACCCAAGGCCAAGGCCGCGGCAAAGCCCAAGGCCAAACCCGCCGCCAAGAAGCCCGCCAAGCCCACGGCTGCTCCCAAGGCCAAGCCGGCTGCCAAGAAGGCCCCGGCCAAGCCCAAGGCCGCCCCCAAGGCTGCGCCCAAGGCCAAGGCGCCCGCCAAGCCCAAGGCCGCTCCCAAGGCCAAGGCCCCGGCGAAACCCAAGGCGGCTCCCAAGGCCAAGCCCGCGGCAAAGGTCCCGGCCAAGCCCAAGGCGGCTCCCAAGGCCAAGCCCGCGGCAAAGGTCCCGGCCAAGCCCAAGGCCGCTCCCAAGGCTGCGCCCAAGGCCAAGGCCCCGGCCAAGCCCAAGGCGGCTCCCAAGGCTGCGCCCAAGGCCAAGGCCCCGGCCAAGAAGACCACGAAATAGCGCAGCTCCGTCTTGAACACGGCAGGAGGCTGAAATACTGCTCCAGTATTCCAGCCAACTGCACACATGCGTCCGAGCCGTTGCACGGCCAAGACGCCCTAGCCGCAGTCGCGGGGCCGCACCCCGCCTGGAGGCGCCATGCGCATCGCCGCCCTGACCCTGGCCCTGGCCCTGGCCATTCTCTACGCCGGCCTGCCGGCCCGGGCCGCCGAGCCGGCCACGGGCGAGGTGCAGTCCGTGCTGCTCTCCCCGTCCTCGGCCCAGGTGAGCGAGACCGCCGCCCTGGCGCTGGCCGCGGAGCGCGGCCTGCGCCAGGGCCGGCTCATCCTGCCCCGGGCGGCGGACACCGCCTCCCTGCGCCTGGCCGTGCTCGAGCCCGCCGGGCTCGGGGTGGCGGACCTCGCCTTCCGCCAGGTGCAGCGCCGCGACGAGGCGCGCATCGCCGAACTGGCCCGCAAGGTGGACAGCCTGGAGCGCGAGGTGCGCGGCCTCGGCGACGAGCGGGCCGCGCACCAGGCCGCGGCGGACTACTGGCGCGCCCAGGCCGCGGCCAAGGAGAACAAGCCGGCCGAGGCCCGGGACATGGCCGCCGCCATCCTGGCCGGGCTGGGGGCCGAGCTGAAGTCCCTGGCCGACCTGGACCGCAAGCTGGAGGACGCCAAGCAGCGGCTGGCCGAGGTCCGCGCCGAACTGGACCGGGCCACCGGCGGCGGCGAGACCGTGTGGGAGGCCACCGTAGCCTTCGCCGGCCCGGCCCCCGCCCTGGAGCAGGCCCAGGCCCGGGTGCGGGCCACCTACACCGTGGGCAACTGCGGCTGGGAGCCGCGCTACGCCCTGGACGCCCGGCCCGCCGACGGCCGGGTGGACTTCGCCTTCGACGCCCTGATCCGGCAGCAGACCGGCCGGGACTGGACCGGCGCGGACCTCACCCTGGCCACCACGGCCCTGCACGGCGCGCCCGCCCCGCCCCCGGCCGAAGAGTGGGTCATCCAGCCGATCTCGCCCCGGCCCGTGGCCCGGGAAAAGGCCATGCTCACCATGGAGATGGCCGCGGCCCCCAGGGCGGGCCTGGCGGACGCCAACGCGGTCCCGGAGCCCCCCCGCGCCGAGGGCCGGCTCTTCGACCAGTACGCCCTGGGCAAGGCCACCCTGCGCTCGGGCGACACCCGGCGGGTGGCTGTGCGCCGCGCCCGGTGGAAGGCCGACTTCGACCTGCTCCTGCGGCCCCAGGCCTCGGCCCACGCCTTCCTGCGGGGCAAGGTGGCCCTGGACGAGGCGGCCAAGTACCCGGCCGGCCGGGCGGCCTGGTCCGTGGACCGGGTGTTCGTGCGCGAGGGCGGCTTCTCCCTGTTCGGCCGCGAGGCCGAACTCTTCCTGGGGCCGGACCCCTCGGTGCACGCCGAGTTGCGCACCCTGGCCGACACCGCGGGCGAGAAGGGCCTGTTCGGCAACAAGAAGACCCATGCCTGGGACTGGCTGCTCACCGTGGAGAACGCCGGCTCCGCCGCCGCCAAGCTGCGGGTGGAGGACGCCCTGCCCCGCTCCGCGGACGAGCGCATCCGCATCGAGGAGCGCCTGCCCGGCGCGGCCAAGGAGGAGGGCCTGGCGGTCTGGACCCTGGACATCCCGGCCGGCGGCAAGGCCGAGATCACATACGGCTACACCGTGACCTACCCCGGGGACATGGACATCGATCCCGGGCGCTAGGCCGGCCCGGCCCACGGGGGGCCGGGCCGAGGCTTGCCCAAACCATGCTCCGCGGGTATATTGCATAAGCGTTCAAAGAGTTGCGCCGCCACACCACCGGAGCCCCGCGTCATGAGACCCCATCTCCCCAGCTCCATACGGGCCAACCTCTTCCTGGTGGTCCTGGCTGGGGTGCTCCCGCTCCTGGCCATCATCCTGGCCTCGGGCTGGGAGCGGCGGGACAACGAGATCCAGGAGGCCGGGGCCACTGCCCAGCGCCTGGTGCAATCACTGGCCGACCGGCAGGAGGGCGTCACCCGCGGCATCCGGCAGATGCTGGGGTCCCTGGCCGTGCTCCCCCCGGTGCACGAGTTGGACGCCCATGCCTGCACCGCCCTGTTCCGCCACTTCCTCTCGGTCAACTCCAACCACGCCAACATCGCCCTGGTGCTGCCCAACGGCGAGGCCATCGCCTCGGCCGTGCCCTTCACCCGGGCCAGCTACCTGGACATGCGCCACTTCCGGGAGGCGCTGGAGACCGGCGAGTTCGCCGCGGGCGAATACGCCGTGGGCCGGGTGAGCGGCCTGCCCGTCCTGCCCTTCGCCTATCCGGTGCTGGACGAATGGGGGCGGGCGATGGCGGTGCTCTCCACCAGCCTGCGCCTGGAGGCGTTCGCCGAACTCTTCGACCTGGCGCAACTGCCCCCGGACTCCTTCGTGGGAATCGCCGACCACCGGGGCGTCCGCCTGCTGCGCTACCCGGCCAAGGAGACCAACCCGCCCGGCGAGCCCATCGCCACCCGCGTCTGGGAGGTCGCCAAGGCCGTGGACCTGGAGACCCGGTTCACGTCCCTGGGCTCGGACGGGGTGCGGCGCATCACCGCCATCCGCCGGCTGCGCCTGGGGCCGGGCAAGACCCCCTACCTGAACATCTTCGTGGGCATCCCCGAGGCCCACGCCATCGCCCGGGCCGACGCGGCCACCCGGGAGTACCTGCTCTGGCTGGCCGGCTCCCTGCTCCTGTCCTGCAGCCTGGCCTGGGTGGTGGGCAAGTTCGGCATCCTGCGCCGGATCAACCGGCTGGTCCAGGTGGCCCAGCGCGTGGGCGCGGGGGAGCTCTCGGCCCGCTCCGGCCTCACCGAAACCCGGGGCGCCCTGGGCACCCTGGCCAGGGCCCTGGACAACATGGCCGCGGCCCTGGAGCAGGACATGACCCGGCTCAAGTCCGCCGAGGAGGCCCTCAAGGAGCGCGAGGCCAAGATCTCCGGCATCTTCACCGCCGCGCCCCTGGGCATCGGCATGGTGGTGGACCGGGTCCTCATGGAGGCCAACGAATCCCTGTGCCGGATGATGGGCCGCTCGCGGGAGGAGCTCCTGGGCCAGAGCACCCGCATGATGTTCGCCAGCCAGGAGGACTTCGACTTCGTGGGCCAGGAGATGTACCGGCAGATCCGCTGCCAGGGGATCGGCACGGTGGAGACCCGGTTCCAGCACCAGGACGGGCAGGTCATCCACGTGCTCCTGGGCTCCGCGCCGCTGGATGCGGAGGATATGGGCAAGGGCGTGGTGTTCAGCGCCCTGGACATCAACCGGCGCAAGCTCACCGAGGAGGCCCTGCGCGAGAGCGAGGAGCGCTTCCGCCTGCTGGCCGCCGAGAGCCCGGTGTCCATCATGGCCTTCGACCAGGAGGGGGCCATCACCTTCGTGAGCAATTTCCACCTGGCGGTGTTCTGCCGCAACCTGCACGGGGCGGAGTACTTCCTGGGCCGCAAGGTCTGGGAGCTGCCCAGCGTGGCCAGCGCGGGCATCGCGCACCAGGTGCAGGGCATCCTGCGCGGGGAGCGCCTGCACCTGGACGAGGTGCGGGTGCCCAGCAGCAGCATCGGCCGGGAGACCTGGCAGAACATCCGGGGCGTGGCCCTGCGCCGCGGCTCCCGGATCATCGGCGGGGTGCTCATCCGGGAGGACGTGACCGAACGCCGCCAGTCCCGGGAGAGGATCCGGCAGAGCGAGGAGCGCTACCGCTCCCTGTTCACCGCCCAGCTCGACGCCTTCGCCCTGCAGGAGATCGTGCTGGACGAGCACGGCCAGCCCGCGGACTACCGCTTCCTGGCCGTGAACCCGGCCTACGAGCAGCTCACCGGCTGGAAGGCCGACTACGTGCTCAACCGCACGGTGCGGGAGGTCTTCCCCCACATCGACGAGCTGTGGCTGGGCCTCTACGCCCAGGTGGCCCTGGACGGCCAGTCCATGCGCTTCGAGAAGTACAACCCGGACCTGGGCCGGCACATCGAGATCAACGCCTACCCCCCCCAGCCCGGGCAGGTGGCCATGGTCATCCGGGACGTGACCGAGCGGCACCGCACCGCCCAGGAGCTCTCCCGGGCCAAGGCCGCGGCCGAGGCCGCCAACAAGGCCAAGGCGGAATTCCTGGCCAACATGAGCCACGAGCTGCGCACGCCCCTGAACGGCGTGCTGGGCATGCTCCAGCTCCTGGACGGCGACCCGGACATGGACGGCGAGCACAAGGCCCTGCTGGAGACCGCCCTGGAGTCGGGCCGCGGCCTGCTCACCATCATCAACGACATCCTCTCCTTCGCCCAGCTCGACGCGGGCCGGCTCACCATCGCCCGGGAGCCCGCGGACCTGCGGGAGATCAGCGCGGCGGTGTGCCGCGCCTTCCGCTACGAGGCCCAGGACCGGGGACTCGAACTGACCTGCGAGGTGGACGACGCGGTGCCCGAGGTGGTGCTCTCGGACGCCGGCCGGCTGCGCCAGATCCTCCTGAACCTGGTGAGCAACGCCATGAAGTTCACTCCGGGCGGCCACATCGCCGTGGGGGTGCGCATGCTGCCCCACACGCCCTCGCCCGCCAGCCGGGTGCTGCTGCTCACCGTGGCGGACACCGGCATCGGCATCCCGGACGAGAAGCAGGCCGCGGTGTTCGAGCCCTTCACCCAGGTGGACGGCTCCCTGACCCGCAAGTACCAGGGCACGGGCATCGGCCTGGGGATCGTGCGCCACCTGGCCCAGCTCATGGGCGGCAGCGTGTGCCTGGAGAGCGAGGAAGGCGCGGGCACCACCTTCTACGTCACGGTGCGCTGCGGCTGGGCCCTGCACGCCGCGGTCCCCGCCGGCTCGGGCGAGGTCGCGGCCCCGGCCCTGGCCGGGACCAGGGTGCTCATCGCCGAGGACGACCGGGTCAACATGCTCACCGCCCTGCGCTTCCTGGAGCGCCTGGGCTGCACCGCCACGCCCGCGGGCAACGGCCGCGAGGCCATGGACCTGCTGGCCCGGGGCGAGTTCGACTGCATCCTCATGGACGTGCAGATGCCGGAGATGGACGGGTACGAGGCGGCCCGGGCCATCCGCGCCGCCGACGGGCCGGGCGAGCTGGGGCCCAAGTCCCGCATCCCCATCGTGGCCATGACCGCCCACGCCCTGGCCGAGGACCGGCTGCGCTGCCGGGAGGCGGGCATGGACGGCTACATCTCCAAGCCCATGGACATGGACGAACTGGCCCGGGTCCTGGCCGACGCCCTGGCCAAGGCCCGCAGGGGCGCGAACTAGGCTCTACAGCTCCTCGGTGGCCAACCCCACCCCCAGCACCGCCAGCAGCACCCCCATGGCCCGGTTGGACCAGCGGCCAAAGCTTGGCCTGCGGCGCAGCGCCCGGGTGAGTTGGGACGCGGCCAGGGCCAGGCCCAGGTCCCAGACCAGGCCCATGGCCAGCACCATGCCGCCCAGGAGCAGGAAGCTCGCCACCTTGTGCGGGGCGTCGGGCGCGATGAAGTGCGGCAGGAAGGCCAGGAAGAACACCGCCACCTTGGGGTTGAGCACGTCGGTGAGCACCCCCTGCACGAAGAGCTGCCGGTCCGTGCGCCGGGGGAGGGCCACGCCCGGCGCGCCGGCGGGCCGCTCCCGGAAGGTCTTCACCCCCAGCCACACCAGGTAGGCCGCGCCGGCCAGCTTCACCGCGCCGAAGGCCTCGGCCGAGGCCGCCAGGAAGGCGGACAGGCCCAGGCCCGCGGCCAGCACGTGCATCGCCGCGCCGGTCACGATGCCCAGCACGCTCACCACCCCGGCCCGCCGGCCCTGCAACAGGGTGCGGCCCAGAATGTAGGCGCTGTCCGGCCCGGGCGCGGCGCACAGGGCCAGGGCCGCCAGGAGGAACACCGGCAGGTTCACGATACCGTCGAACATGGTCAACTCTCCTTGGCCGCCGGCCCGGCCAGCCCGGGCAGGGGCGGATTCGCCTCGTCCTTGCTGGTGCGCAGCACCACGGTCGTAGCGGTCGCGCGCACCGGCGGGAGGTCATTGATGCGCGCCAGCAGGTCCTCCAGGGCCCCGGTGTCCGGGCAGCGCACCTTGAGCAGGAAACAGGCCTCGCCCACGGTGTGGTGCACCTCCAGCACCTCGCCCATGGCGCGCAGGGCACGGGCCACCTCGTCGGCCCGGCGCATGACCCCCAGGGTCACGGCCACGAAGGCCAACAGGGGATGCCCCAGGGCCGCCGGGTCCAGCCGCGTGGCGTAGCCGCGCACCACCCCGGACTCCTCCAGCCGCCGCACCCGGTTGTGCACCCCGGCCGGCGACAACCCCACCTGCCGCGCCATCTCCGCCACCGGGATGCGCGCCCGCTCGTTAAGAATCTTCAGAATTTTGTGGTCAATTTCATCGAACATTTATTTTTTACCTCGTTTTTGTGATGATAGTTAAATTTGCAGCGGCGTCAAGGAGGAAAAGGCAAGGGGCCTCCGGCGGCCCAGGGGCCGACGGCCCCTGGGAACCCCCATCAGCGGGGCGGCAAAGGAGCCCGGCCGGCAGTGGCGCGGCCGCATGGGGGGGCGGGAAAAGAAACGGCCCGCCCCCTGTCGGGGACGGCCAACGGCTTCGTGTTGATATGTTCATTCTGCCGATAAGATCCCTTTTCTGCGCTCTATGGCGGAGGTAGGATTCCCCCTAGACATCGCCTCTAAAGAGTTTATAGTCACGGCAAAATAACCGCATAAACTCGAGTAAACAACTTTTATGAATGAAATCCTGAACCCATTCGTCCCCGGCGCGGGAGCACAACCGCCTGAACTTTCTGGCCGGGATGGTTTTCTAGATTCGGCAAGAATCCTGATTGCCCGCACAATTGCCAGGCGCTATGGGAAGTCTTTTATCGCGGTTGGGCTACGGGGTGTTGGCAAGACGGTTCTATTAAACAGAGTTCGCCATGAAGCTGAAACGCAAGGATGTAGGGTAATTTACGTAGAATCGCATGAGGATAAACCTCTGCCACTGCTTCTTGCGCCGCACCTAAGAAGAGTTCTCCTTGAACTTGATAGGCTTGGCGCAATCAACGAAAACGTAAAGAAGGCGCTTCGTGCGCTTCGTGGGTTTATTGGAACAATAAAAATCACAACAGATACTGGATTTTCTCTTGAGATTGACCCAGAGCCCGGCGTTGCAGACAGTGGAGATATAGAGGCGGACCTCCCTGATCTATTTATTTCTCTAGGAAGGGCTGCAAATTCTAGAAGCATTACCATAGCCATTATCATAGACGAGATACAATACTTGACGATGAAGGAGTTGAGCGCCTTGGTTATGTCAATCCATAGGATATCACAAGAAAATCTTCCGATAGTTCTTATGGGGGCAGGCCTCCCTTTGCTTGTTGGAAAAATGGGAGAATCAAAAAGCTACGCGGAACGTCTATTTACTTTTCCAGAAATAGACGCACTTAATTATACAGAAGCATGTCGAGCGCTTAACGAACCCGCTTCGCAGCAGGATGTTACGTTTGATGAAGGAGCTTTAAAGAAAATATTCGATCTGACAAAAGGCTACCCATATTTCATCCAAGAGTGGGGATACGTAACGTGGAATGTGGCTCAACAATCCCCAATAAATGCGCTGGATGTGGATAAAGCAACCCCAAGAGCCATCGAAAGACTTGATGAAAGCTTTTTCCGGGTACGTTTTGACAGACTTACGCGCAGAGAAAAACAATATTTACGCGCCATGGCAGAGTTAGGGCCTGGTCCTCACAGATCAGGTGATATTGCAGAGAAACTCAATGTGAGAGTTCAAACGCTTGGACCATGCAGGTCTAACTTAATATCCAAGGGAATGATTTTTAGCCCATCGTATGGTGACACAGCTTTTACTGTTCCGCTTTTTGACGAATACATGAAGAGAGTCATGCCTTTCGTCTCATGGGACGGCGAAGAATAGCGAGGTTCTTCAATAAATTGGTTGGGCAGCCAGAGGTGGTCTGTCTACGGATAGCCATTCGTTAGGATGCGTGACCACACCCGACCGGATGCAGGCAAGAATAATAAACGGCCCGCCCCCTGCCGGGGACGGGCCGCCTTTCATCAATCGCGGACTGGGCCTACAGGCCCTTGTCCTCCATGAACTTGCACAGGTCCGCCACCCGGCAGGAGTAGCCCCACTCGTTGTCGTACCAGGTCACCAGCTTGCAGAGGGTGTCGGTCTGCATCTTGGTGAACTCGGCCTCCACGATGCTGGAGCGCGGGTCGGCCTTGAAGTCCATGGACACCAGGGGCAGCTCGGAGAAGCCCAGGATGCCCTTGAGCTTGCCTTCGGCCGCCTCCTTGAGGGCCGCGCGCAGGGTGTCGGTGGTGGCGGGCTTCTTGAGCACCGCGGCGAAGTCCACCACCGAGACCGTGGGCGTGGGCACCCGCAGGGAGTAGCCGTCGATCTTGCCCTTGAGATCGGGCAGCACGATCCCCACCGCCTTGGCCGCGCCGGTGGAGGTGGGGATGATGTTCTGGGCCGCGGCCCGGGCCCGGCGCAGGTCCTTGTGCGGCAGGTCCAGGATGCGCTGGTCGTTGGT
>DKEU01000032.1:0-17194 GCA_002452635.1 Desulfovibrionaceae bacterium UBA6814
GGGGGAGCGCGAGGGGGAGGGGAAAGGACCTTTTTTCAAAAAGGTCTTTCCCCTCCCCCTCGCCCTACCCGTTCATCCACTCAAGCACCTGCGCGGCGTAGTAGGTGATGATCAGGTCAGCGCCGGCGCGTTTGATGGCGAGCAGGGATTCCAGGGCGGTGGCCTTTTCGTCGGTCCAGCCGTTGGCTGCCGCGGCCTTGAGCATGGAGTATTCGCCGCTGACCTGGTAGGCGGCCACGGGGGTGTCGAAGTTGTCGCGCACCAGGCGGATGAGGTCCAGGCAGGGACCGGCGGGCTTGACCATGAGGATGTCCGCGCCTTCGAAGGCGTCGGCTGCGGCCTCGCGCATGGCCTCGCGGGAGTTGGCCGGGTCCATCTGGTAGGTGCGGCGGTCGCCGAAGGCGGGGGCGGACTCCGCGGCCTCGCGGAACGGGCCGTAGAAGGAGGAGGCGTACTTGACCGCGTAGCTCATGATGGGGGTCTCGGCGTGGCCGGCCGCGTCCAGGGCCGCGCGGATGGCGGCGATGCGGCCGTCCATCATGTCCGAGGGGGCCACCATGTCCGCGCCGGCGTCCACGTGGGACAGGGCGGTGCGGGCGAGCAACTCCAGGGTCTCGTCGTTGACCACGCAGCCCTGCTTGTCGCCCTTGCGGATGACGCCGCAGTGGCCGTGGGAGGTGTACTCGCACAGGCACACGTCGGTGATGACGGTGAGGCCGGGGAAGCTGGACTTGAGCCGGGTGACGGCTTTCTGCACCGCGCCTTCCGGAGCCCAGGCCCCGGAGCCTGAAGCGTCCTTCTTTTTGGGGATGCCGAAGAGGATGACCGCGCCCAGGCCGCGCTGCACGGCCTCGCCCACCTGCTTTTCCAGCTTTTTCAGGCCGAGCTGGGCCACGCCGGGCATGGCGGCGATGGGTTTCTCGAAGTCCGCGGCGGCCTCGGCCACGAAGTAGGGCATGATGAGGTCTTCGGCGCGCAGGAAGTTCTCGCGCACCAGGGCGCGCAGGCCGGGGGTCCGGCGCAGCCGGCGGCCGCGGTGGAACGGGGCGATGTCCATGTCGGCTCCTCGATGTTCAGGCCATGAACTATAAGGTTCCGTCCTATTTATCCTTTTTCTCCGATGCCCGAGCCGCCGCCCACAGGCCCGCTATGGGCTTGCGGCGGCGGCTGAAGAACCCCAGGCGCGTGCGCAGGGGCGAGGTTCGCTTGCGGCCCAGCAGGAAGTACTGCCGCCGGGTCAGCGTTTGATTTCGGCGTCGGTTAAATAGCAGGCCGGGTCCTCGGCCCAGATGTCCCCATGATAGGCCTCGGCGCGAGCCCGGAAGTTGCCGGCGCATATGTCCAGGAAACGGCATGTGGCGCACCTTCCCTTGACGTGCTGCTTCTTGTCCTTGAGCTTGGCGAGCAGTTCGATGTTCGGGTCGTCCCAGATCTGGGAGAAGGGGCGCTCCCGCACGTTGCCGAAGGTGTGGTTGCGCCAGAACTGGTCCGCGTGCACCTGGCCGTCCCAGGAGATGCAGCCGATGCCGCGGCCGGAGTTGTTGCCCTCGTTGAAGGAGAGCAGCTCGAAGACCTCGGCCGCGCGCTTGGGGTCTTCCCGGAGCAGGCGCATCCAGACGTAGGGGCCGTCGGCGTGGTTGTCCACGGTGAGGACTTCCTTGGGCTTGCCGTCGTCGAACAGGGCGCGGGTCTCGTCCATGATGAGGTCGAGCAGGGCCCGGGTCTCGGTGTGGTCCAGGTCCTCCTTCATGAGCTCGGAGCCGCGGCCGGAGTAGACCAGGTGGTAGAAGCAGACCCGGGGCACCTCCAGCTCGCGGAGCACCGAGAAGATCTTGGGCACCTCGGCCACGTTGCGCTTGTTGACCGTGAAGCGCAGGCCCACCTTGAGGCCCTCGGCCTGGCAGTTCTCCACGCCCTCCAGGGCCTTGCGGTACGCGCCGGGCACACCGCGGAAGCGGTCATGGACCTCCTCGCCGCCGTCCAGGGAGATGCCCACGTAGGACAGGCCCACGCCCTTGAGCTCCTTGGCCTTGGCCTTGGTGATGAGGGTGCCGTTGGTGGAGATGACCGCGCGCATGCCCTTGCCCACGGCGTGGTGGGCGAGCTCCACCAGGTCCTTGCGCACCAGGGGCTCGCCGCCGGAGAAGAGCATCACCGGCGCGCCGTAGGCGGCCAGGTCGTCGATCATGGCCTTGGCCTCGGCGGTGGGGATGGGGTCTTCCCCTTGCTCCTCCAAGGCCTTGGCGTAGCAGTGGACGCACTTGAGGTTGCAGCGCCGGGTCATGTTCCAGACCACGACCGGCTTCTTGTCCTTGGAGAACTGCAACAGGTGCGAGGGGAGTTTGCCGGACTGGCGGCCGTAGCGCAGGGCGTCGGACGCCTCGACGGCGCCGCAGTAGAGCTTGGAAATGCCGATCATCTGTCCTCCGTAAACGCCGGCGGCTCCGGCGGGGAAGCGACCATAGACTACGATGGCCCGGCCGTCAAAGCCGGAGCCCAGACGGGCCGGGGCCGGGGTACCCCAGCAGGGCAAAAAGATACGATAAGGCTGCGAGAGGGGAAGGCAAGGGGGTGGCGGGCTTGACCTGCTATCGCACAATTGCTATGTATCCGGCATGGAATCGGCCTGGGTCGTAGAGTTCGCCAACAACGGCGTGGAAGCTGAACTCAAGGCGCTGCCCAAGGACATCCAGGCGCGGTTTCTTCGGATAAGTGCGCTGTTGAAGGAGCACGGCCCATTCCGGGTGGGCATGCCTTACGTGCGGCACGTCCGGGACAAGCTGTGGGAAGCGCGGATGAAAGGCCGGGACGGCATTGCCCGCGGTTTCTACGTGGTGGTCACCGGCCGGCGGGTGGTCATGGTGCGGTTTTTCACCAAGAAAAGCGCCAAGGCCCCGCAACAGGAAATCGAACTGGCCCTGCAGCGGGCAAGGAAGGTGCTGGATGGGTAGGCGCATCGAAGAGGTCCAGGAAGAACTGCTCCGCGACCCGGAGGTCCGGCGGGAATACGAGGCCCTGGAGGAGGAGTTCGCGGTGGCCTCGGCGCTCATCGCGGCGCGGGCGCGGGCCGGGCTGACCCAGCAGGAGGTGGCCCACCGCATGGGCACCACCCAGTCGGCCGTGGCCCGCCTGGAGTCCGGCCGCCCCCTGCCCAGCCTGCGCAGCCTCATGCGCTACGCCGCGGCCACCGGCTCGCGCCTGGACCTCAAGTTTGTGGACCGGTAATCCAACCATATGTAGGTTTGTATAAGCTGGGGTATTATGCCATACGTGGAGAGTGAACATATTTTTCAGCCTTCTAAAGACAGGACAACCATTTGGCGATACCTACAATTTGAAAAATTTGTATCTTTAGTCGCGACTAGATGCTTATTTTTTTCAAGTGCCAGAAATCATATTATTGGGGATCGTTATGAAGGAGTTTTTACCGATGCTGATTATATGAATTTACATTCTTTAGAGGTAATAGGGTATGATGCTTTACCTGAAAAAGATAAACAGTTATTTAATGGAAAAGATGATTTTGATTTAAGAATAAGGCTTGCTAAAGAAATGCACGAAGTTGCTATCAAATTAAGGGATAATGTGTTTATGAATTGTTGGCATGCGTCACGTCATGAATCTGCAGCAATGTGGTCAATATACGCAAAAAAAACTCAAGGTATAGCTATAGAATCAACAATAGGTAATTTGAAGAAGAGTTTAAATGGAGATGCAAAAGAAATATACATTGGAAAAGTTGTATATATTGACTACTCAAGATCAGAAATTTTTAAAAGCAATATCTTAAACGCATATCTTCATAAAAGAAAGTTTTTTTCATATGAGAGAGAAATAAGGGCAATATTTATGGATGCATCTACTATAGGGGATAAAGAGAAGGGGATGGACTCATTGGGAGGGCACTATATTGATGTCGATTTAGACACGCTTATTAATAAGATATATGTATCACCCAACTCGGAAAAGTGGTTTTACAATCTTGTTAACAATGTAATAAATAAATATGGGGTAAAGAAAGAGGTCATTTTTTCTCAAATGGTACATGATCCTTTATGCATTAGAATGAAAGCCAAGTAGAAAGTTACCAAATCTCTTTTCCCCTTGGCCGCCCCCAGTCCAGCTCGTCGTGGCGGTTCTCCAAGGTGATGCAGCTTATCAGTTCATACAGGTCATAGCGCGGCTGGGCCGGCTGGGCCGAAGCCGGTTCGCTCTCCACGCCGGGGCCGGGCCGGGGTTCAGGATTCGCTGCGTCCCTGGGGTTCCCTTCTACCATTTTGGCTCCCTGGCCAGCAGCTCCTCGGCCTCGGCGCGGGGCAGGGGCTTGGCGAAGAGGTAGCCCTGGCCGTAGTGGCAGCCCAGGTCGCGCAGGGTGGCGAGCTGTTGCCGGGTCTCCACGCCCTCGGCGATGATCCGCTTGCCCAGGGAGTGGGCCAGGCCCACGATGGTCTTCACGATGGCCATGTTCTCGGGGTTGTCGTGCATGGCGCGCACGAAGCTCATGTCCACCTTGAGGAAGTCGAAGGGGAAGCGGGTCAGGTGGGAGAGCGAGGAGTAGCCCGTGCCGAAGTCGTCGATGGCCAGGCGCACGCCCAGGTCCTGGAACGCGCGCATGACCTCCAGGGCCTGGGCCACGTTGCCCATGACCCCGCTCTCGGTGACCTCCAGCTTGATGAGCCCGGGGTCCGCGCCGGTGGCGGCCAGGGCCTGGGCCACGTCCTCGACGATGCCCGGCTTGTGGAGCTGGCGCACGGCCAGGTTCACGGCCACGGTGAGGCGGTCCGCGCTCCAGTCCCTGGCCGCGGCAAAGGAGGCCAGGAGCATCTGCTCGCCCAGGGGCACGATGAGTCCGGTCTCCTCGGCCAGGGGGATGAACTTCCCGGGCGGCACCAGGTTGCCGTCGGGCCGCAGCCAGCGCACCAGGGCCTCGAACCCGGCGATGCGGCCGGTGGAGAGGTCCACCAGGGGCTGGAAGAAGGGCACGAACTCTTCCGCCTCCACGGCCTTCTTGAGCAGGATCTGCAGGTGGAACTGCTCCGAGGCCTCGTAGTGCATGTTGGGATCGAAGACCATGCTGTGGGCCGGGCCCAGGGCCTTGGCCCGGTACATGGCGATGTCCGCGTCGCGCAGCAGGATCCCGGGGTCCTCGCCGCCCAGGCCCAGGGCGATGCCCACGGAGGCGGTGATGAACAGCTCGTGGCTGTCCACGGCAAAGGCCGGCTCCAGGGCTTCCTGCAGGGTATTGGCCAGGGCCAGGGCCTGGGCCGCGTCGTCCACCGGGTCCAGGAGGACGCCGAACTCGTCGCCCGAGAACCGGGCCAGGGTGTCGCCGGGCCGCATGTTGACGGCGATGCGGTCGGCAACGGCCAGAAGCAGCCGGTCGCCCATGGTGTGGCCCAGGGAGTCGTTGATCTGCTTGAAACGGTCCAGGTCCAGGAGGCAGACCGCGAACACCTGTCCGGAGGACATGGCGGCGCGGGCGGCATGGCCGGCCCGGTCCAGGAACAGGGTCTTGTTGGGCAGGCCCGTGAGCCCGTCGTGCAGGGCGTCGTGCAGGAGCTGCTCCTCGACCCGGCGGCGCTCGGTCTCGTCCGTGGCGTAGAGGTGCGCCACGCCCTGGCCTGGCAGGGGATGGTAGGTCCAGAGGAAGACGTGGTCCGCGGCGCGGCGCTCCACGTTGTAGCGGCTCTGGCCGGTGCTCAGGCAGGCGGCCAGGATCTCGGCGTGCTGCTCGGGCAGGAACTGCTCCAGGGTCAGGCCGGTGTGCTCCAGCAAGGCGGCGGTGGCCACGTTCTGGTAGGTGAGGCCGTCGGCGTCGGCGGAGAGCACGGGCGCGGGATTGGAGCGGGGAAAGGCGGCCAGGCGCTCGATCTCCTGTTGCTGCTCCTTGAGCTCGGTGAGGTCCACGATGACCGCGAAGGCGCCGGAGAGCTGGTCGTCCAGGTCGTAGAGCGGGGCCACGTCGTAGCGCACGTGCACGGTGCGGCCCGCGGCGTTGACCGTGGAGATCTCGAGGTTGCGGAAGGGCCGGCCCTCGCGCATGCAGCGGCCGGTGATGGTCTCGTGGCCGGGTTCGCCGTAGAAGAACTGGGACAGGGGCTGGCCCAGGTAGTCCGGCGGCGTGCCGGGCCGCTGGTAGAGGTCCAGGTAGGGCGAGTTCAGGTAGACCAGGTTTTCGTCCCGGTCCACCACCAGGCAGGGCACGGTGAGCCCGGCCAGCAGCCCCCGGGCGAAGCCGTGCCGGTGCTTGAGCTGTTTCACCATGCTGCGCAGGCTCTCGTAGAGGAAGCCCAGCTCCTCGCCGGAGATGGTGCTGCACGCGGCGGAGTAGTCGCCGGCCGCCACCTGGCCGGCGTAGTCGGACAGGCAGTTCACGTCGCGGGCCACCCCGAGGGAAATCGAGCGGAGGATGGCCGAGGCCACGATCAGGGTCAGGAGGGAGAAGCCCAGTCCCATGCCCCGCCACAGGCGGTAGGAGTCCCGGCGCAGGCCCACCAGCACGTCCAGCTCGTCCAGGCCCGTGGCGCGCAGGTCCCGGCCGGCCAGGGTGGCGGCCCGGACCGCGGCGGTAAGCTCGGGCGTGGCGCAGAAGTCCTCGTGATGCTGGTCCAGGAGGTGCGCCAAGTCGCGGTTGAAGGCCTCGAAGTGCTCCAGGGCCGGGGTGAAGCGTGCGGCCAGGGTGGGGCTCACCCCATAGTGGAAGGGGTCCTCGCGCAGGGCGGCGCGGCCGAATTCGCCGATATCCTTGCCGTATCCCTCGCGCAGCAGGGCGATGGCCGCCACCAGGCGGTCGTGCAGTTGGTCATGGGGCAGGGCTTCAAGGGACGCCAGGGCCAGAAGCTGGTCGATGTTGGCCAGTTGCTGGAGGGTCTGGGGCAGGGCCTGGGTCACGCACCTGACCAGGGACGCGCTGTCGGGGGTCGGATCCTGGGTGAGCATGGAGACCTTGGCCGTGAAGCGGGCCAGGGCCACCAGGTCGCGCAGGAGCACGGCGGTCCTGCCCTGGGGGATGCCGTTCTTGAACTTGTTCCAGTCGCGCAGGAGCGTCTTCGGGTGCAGGTCCTCGAAGCCGCGCCCGGCCATGTCCTCGCGGGTCAGGCCCAGGTCGTCCTCCACCTGGGTGTAGGCGTCGGACATGGCCTGCATGGCCATGTCCGCAGCGGCCTGGGCCCGGGACGCCACAATGCCGTCCAGGCCCCTGCCCTGGAGCGGGCGCAGCCGCTCGCAGTCCTCCACCGCCTCGATGGCGGCGTAGACCGCGCGCAAGGTGCGGGTGCTGGCGAGCTCGCGCCGGGTGATGTCCAGGTCGTGGCGGAACGAGGCGTCCATGAACCAGCCCAGCACGGCCACGGGGAGGATGAAGGCCAGGCCGCCCAGGAGCAGGCGGCGGGACACGGACAGTCGTCTGAAAAAGGCGGGCATGCGCTCTCCGGAGAAGGTGGTCTGCGTAGCCACCCTACCCATATTCATTGGGAAAGGACAAGACGAAGAATGGCGGGTCCCTGGTGAAACTCCGAGGTGATGGAGGCCCCGGCCGGTGGGAGAACGGGGCGGTCAGGACGCCGCGAAGGCCCGGCCCCGGTCAGATGCGGGCAACGCCCAGGAAGGCGGCGTGCATGCCGGCGACCAGCGCCAGGAACAGGGCGCGGGAGGCGGCGGGGGAGAGGCCGGGGAAGCGGTACTGCATGGCCGCGTGCTGGCATGCGCCCACGCAGTCGCCGCACAGGGTGCAGGACAGGCCGGGCCGGCCGGCCGCGATGTCGCGGGGGGTGAGGGCGTCGTAGCGGCAGGCGCGGGAGCAGGCCCCGCATTGGGTGCAGTCCGGGGTCATGCGCACCCGGAAGGGATTGAGCCGGCCGAGAAGATTGGAGAGCGGGCCGATGGGGCACCAGGCCGAGCAGTGGGCCATGACCCCCAGGCGGCGGGAGATGAAGAGCATGACGCCCACCCCGGCCAGGCCGAAGCCGGCGGCCAGCCAGACCGCGGGCAGGGCGGCCACGCCCATGGCCCGGAGGCCCAGGGCCGAGGCGGCGGCCAGGCCGAGCAGCCCCAGGCGCAGGGGCCAGCGCCAGCGGGGCAGGGGTCCGCTGGGCCGGCGGCCCGAGGCGGCCCAGCCGTCCCAGGCCCCCACGTAGCACAGCCAGGAGCACCAGGCCGGCCCCACCAGGGCCACGGTGGAGGCGAACAGGACGAGCATGAACAGGCCGTGCCCGCGGAAGAGCGGCCCGGCCACGATGAGGGCGGGCACGGGCAGGTGGAGGCGGCCGGTCATGAGCAGGGAGTCCGCGCCCAACAGCCCCAGGCCGAGCTGGCCGAAGAACACCAGGGAGAACAGGCCCCAGGCGCGCAGCCGCCAGCGGGCCGAGCGGGCCGGGTTCAGGAGCCCGTGGGCCAGCCAGCCGGCGTAGGACGCCAGGGCCAGGGCCTCCAGCCAGCCCCAGCCGGGCCAGAAACGGTCGGCCAGGAGCACCTGCACCGGGGACTTGGCCCGGGCCACGAGCACCAGCCCCAGACACAGGAAGAACGCCAGCGCGCCCGGCCAGCCCGGGCCGTCCCCGGCCCGCTCCCTGGCCTTTTTCCCCTCCAGGGCCCAGGCCGCGGCGGCGCAGACCAGGGCCACAGCGCCCATGATGAGGGCCATGCGCACCCAGGGCGCGCCCATGGCCAGGCGCAGCCGCGCGATGTCCGCGGCCACGTCCAGCCAGAAGAAGAATCCCGCCACCAGCACCCCCTGCACCGCGCGCCGGGCCCAGGCCTGGCGCACCAGGAGCAGCCCGGCCACGGCCAGCCAGGCGGCCACCTGCCCCATCTCGCCGAAGCGCAGGGCGTGGGCGGCCAGGATGAGCAGGGAGAGGACGGCGGGGACGTACGCTAGCACGGCGGGGCCTCATGGGCGGGGTTCGAGGCGGCGCGCACGAGGGCGGTTCGCGAACCGCCCCTACCGTCCCGGCGGGCGGGCGGCGACGGATGGCGGAACGACGGCGCAACCACGCCACATACGGTCCAGGGGGCCTGCCACCCGCATAGGGTGGTTACCCCCTGGCGGGGGGCTGCAAGGGGGCGCGGAGCCCCCTTGCCGGGGTCCGGGGGCAGCGCCCCCGGCCGCCGGAGGCTCACTTCTTCACTCCGGCCACGGCCTTGGCTCCCACCTTGGCCACCAGGTCGCCCAGGCGCTGGCCGGGCCTGGCGTGTTCGAGAAAATAGCGGGCCGCGCGCAGGGTGTACTCCACGGCCTGGTCGGCGCTGTGCAGGCCGGGCAGCTCCTCGGCCAGGCGGGGGTGGCGGCCCAGGCGGCCGCCGAGCTGGACCCGCCAGCCGCTTCGGCCCGGGGAGAGCGCGCCCGTGGGGCAGGCCGCGATGCACGCCCCGCAGGCCAGGCAGGAGCCTTCGTCTATGGCGTCCAACTGGCCGCTGGGCAGGAGCACGACGGCCTGTTCGCGGCAGGCGTCCTGACAGGCCCCGCAGCGGGTGCACCGGGCCGGGTCGGCCTTGGGCCGCTGGGCCGCGATGAGGCCCACGTCCGCGATCTGGGGCCGGGAGCAGGCGTTGGGGCAGCAGGACACGGACACGGTGAACTGCTCGTGCCGCTTGGGCGGCCGGCCCAGGAGGCGGGCCAGGCCGGCGGCCAGGCCCATGGCCTCCAGTCCTTCGGCCAGGCGCTGGGGCAGGTCGCCGGGGTCCAGGGCGCGGTGTTCGCAGCCCTGGGGGCCGCGGCAGGCGGTGACCGCGAAGGCGGCGGCTGGGGGGGCGGAATGTTTGGACATGGGGTGATGATACTCCGCTGCGGGTGGCGGGCTTTGACCGAGGTCAAAAAAGCCCGGCCCGGAAAGATCCGGGCCGGGCGAGGGTAGCAGAACCCCGGGCCGCGGGCCAGGGGCCGCAATCCGGGCGGGGCGGGGCGTTCGTCCGGCTTTAGCAGGCTGTTGCAAAAGTCCGAACCAGCAGGCCGTTCAAAAGGCGTGAGATGCAAGGAAGGGGAAAAATCCAGGGCGCGCAGTGTATTGCACATACATAAGCGGTCTGGATTTTCCCCCTGACGCAGCAGATTGCGCTTTTTCAACGGCCTGCTAGNNACCCGGCCGAGATGTGCTGGATGCCCCGCACGCGCAGCCGGTAGTGCCCCGGGAGGTTCGCCAGCAGGTGCAGGGTGTGGTATTCCTGGGTCGCGTTCACGGTGGCGCCGGGGGGCGCTTCCACCGCTTCCGCCTTCATGGAGAAGGGGAAATTGGCGTCCTCCAGCTCTCTCCGCACCTCGACCTCCAGAACGGCTCCGGCCTTGGCGGTCAGCGGGCCGGCGGGCAGGCGGGGCTGCTTGGCCTTCTGGCAGGGGGTGGGGGGNNGGGGGGGGGGGGGGGGGGGGGGTTGGTACGGGGTGCCTGCGAGGCAGAGACCCGCGGGGGAGGCCAGGAACAGGAGCAGGGCCAGGGCCGTTGTCCGTATACGTACTGTCGCCATGGGAGGCTCCGCGGTTGGGCCCGCGCGGTGCGGCGCGGGCGGTTCGGGCAGCTTCATTGCCGCATGGCTATATGGTAGTCATTCGTGAAATATTTCTCAAGTGTTTTGGTCTGAAAAAAACACCCCGGCTCCGGCGGGAAAGCGCCGGGGCCGGGGCGTCATGGCCTGCCGCCGGGGCGGGCGCTACTGTTTGGGCTGGGGCTTGGGGTCGTCCAGGGGGGAGGGCTGGGGATTCTTTTTGCGCTCCTCCTCCTTGAACCAGTTCCACTCCCGCACGGGCTTGCCCAGGTCCTCGGCCAGGGTGGCCACGATGGCGGTCACCGGCTCGGTGGGCAGGCGGTTCTTGGTGGCGAACACGAAGTAGTCCCGGGTCAGGTCCGTGGACATGGTGCCGGCGTGGGCCATGGACCAGATGAGCTCGCCCGAGGCGGTGTCGTAGATGTCCAGGCGCAGGCTCACGGTGGAGGTGCCGGCCGAGCCGCCGAAGAGCAGGTAGGTGAACTCCCCGCCCACGGCCAGGTCGAAGCCCGCGGCGCGGGCCCGGGCCACGGCCTTGGCCGGGTCCTTGAAGGGCTCGCCCTCGGCAAAGGGCATGGTGTCGAAGACCTTGAGCTGGAGCCACTTGCCCCAGAACACCCGGGAGAGCTGCTGGCCCACGTGGGCCGCGTCCCGCATGCCCAGGCGGTTGGCCAGGGGGAAGAACAGGGCGGTCTGGGGGACCGCGGGCTGGTCCGCGGGGGTGACCGTGCTCTGGGGGAAGAAGTCCCGGTGCACGTACTCGTCGATGTAGACCGTGGGCGGCTGGGCCAGGTCGGGCGAGACCGCGCAGGCGGCCAGGAGCAGGACCGGGGCCAGGACCAGGGCGGCCGCTAGGGCCGGGGGGATGGAGCGCAGGGGCATGGCGTACCTCGCTGGAATGGGCCGGGCGCGACGCGAGCCCGGCCGGTCAGAGAGGAGCAAAACCCGTGCCGTCAGGCCTGCCTGGGGCCGCCTACTGGAGCAGCGTGGTGGGCGGCGGGGCCTGGTGCATGGAGTCCAGCAGTTGCTGGCGCGACTCCACCAGGCTCTGCTTGAGCTCCAGGCGGCGCTCCGCGGGCAGGCGCTTGAACTCGGGCCGCACGGCCAGGGCCTCCAACTGGGCCATGTCCGACTTGATGCGCTGCACCCGGGCCTGGAGTTCGGGCTCCTGCTGCCAGAGTTTTGACGCGGCCTCGGCCAGTTCGCGCAGCTCGGCGGTGAGCTCCAGGAAGGCCCGGGGGTCTATCTCCCGGGACACGCGCTGGGCCAGGAACAGCCGGGAGAAGAAGCCCCGGATGCGGGCCCAGAGGCGGGCCAGGGCGTTGGTGCGGGCGGGAACGGCCATGGCCTAGGACGCTCCTCCGGGCAGCATGAGGGCCACCCAGGCGGCCAGGATGACCACCACCACCGGGATGTGGATGCCCAGGAGCACCCGGCCGTAGGTGGTGCGGTGCACCTCCTTGAGCGCGATGAGGTAGATGGCCATCCACCAGAACATGCCCACCAGCGGCCCCAGGAAGGGCACCAGGGAGAACACTCCCACCGCGTTGGTGTAGGCCATGGCCCGCAGGGTGCCCTCGAAGCGGCCCGAGGCGGCGTTCATGGTGCGCAGGCCCAGGTGCATGACGGCCGAGAAGGCGAAGATGTAGAGCACGGACAGGGCCGGGATCACCGCCACCAGGGCGATGAGGCTCTGGCCCAGGGTGGTGTGGAAGTGCTCGGCGAACTCGGGCGGGAACTGGAAGCGCTGGTTGAGCGCGTCGAAGAGCAGGGAGTTCCAGGCGGTCTGCAGGGCCGTGGAGAGCACCGTGAGCAGGATGTAGAAGCTCATGGGCTTGCTGATGCCGCCGGCGGTGGGCATGGTCCGGAAGAACTGGGTGGGGTGGAACACCGCGCCCATGATGGTGGCCCAAAGGCCCTTGAAGAAGCCGTGCTCGCCCAGGTTCTCCCAGGGCACGGCCCCGGCGCGGCCCGCGCCGCCGTGTTCGCCGGCCTCGTCCTCGGCCTCGGCGCGGCGGTCCTCTTCCCGGGCCAGGTTCTCCAGCTTCTGCCAGATGTCGCCGGGCCGGTGCGGGGATTCGGGCTCGTCCTTGGCCGGGCGGGCGGCGGGCTGGTCCGCGGGCTCGTCCGCGTACTCGTCGCGCAGCACGATGCGCCGCACCGGCCGGTTGTCCGGCTGGGGCGGGGGAGGCGGCGAGAAGGGCTGGGGCGCGGGCGGAGCCGGGTCGGCCGGGGCGGACTGGACCGGGCGGGCGGCGACCGGGGGCTCCGGAGCGGGCGGGGCCTGCGGCGCAGGGGCCTCGGGCTCCTCCTCGCCCAGGTCGAACTCGTAGTCGGGCTCTTCCAGGGAGCGGAAGCGGAACTTGAAGCGGCACTTGGGGCAGGTGGCGAACACGGACTTGGCCGGGACCTTGTCCTCGGCCACCTCGCGGCCGAACCCGCATTGCGGGCAGATGATTTCCATAGGTGCTACCTTGTCGGGGGCGTAAGGCTCAAGCCTACCCCACAAGCCCATGATGCCGCAAGGGAGGGGAGGTGGGGTGGGCCTAGGGCTTTTTGGGGCGCTTCCGGTCCAGGACGGCCAGGGCTCTTTCCAGAACAATCCGGTCCGGGGTGTCCTTGTCCCGCAGGGATTGCTTGGTGCGCAGCAGGCCCTCCAGGTCCACGGTGCGGACCGGCACGCCGTCCAGGTCCACGGTCTGGGCGTGACCGGCCAGGGTGGCGAAGGTCTCGCCGCAGGCGTTGAACAGGATATCCACCACGATGTCGTCCGCCACCCGGATGTTCTCGCCCTCCTCGAACCAGGCCGGATCCAGGTCTCGGGCGGCCTGGTCGGGCAGGACCATGAGGGCCTGGCGCAGGCGCTCTCCGGTGGTGCGGTCGGCCGGGACCAGCAGGTCTATGTCGATGGTCGTCCGGCTGTAGCCGTGCAGGAGCAAGGCATAGCCGCCGATGAGCAGGTACTCCACGCCGTGGGCGTTGAGGGCCGAAACCAGGGCCTTGAGGTCGTCAAGGGTGGCGGGGCGGCTGAATTCATCCATTGCAGGTGGGGCGGGCGGCGGGCCGCTAGCTGCGTTCCCGGGCCAGCCGGGCCATGCCCTGGGCCAGGCAGGCGTTGCGGTGGCGGTCGGCTTCGTCCAGGGTGGCAAAGCGATAGACGCCCTTGGGAATGAAGGTGGAGCCGGCCCCGGGCAGACCGTGCGCGGCTTCGTTGAGCCGGGCTCCGGCCTTGAGCAGTTCGGCCGAGGCGGTGGCGGAGACGGCAGGTTCGCGCCGCTTTCCCACGGTCTTCATGCCCGCCATATAGCCACGCCCCGGCCCCGGGTCAAACCCGGCGGGTTGCTCCCCGCCGGCGCGGCTGCGGCGGATCCCCGTCATGGCCTTGGCTTGCCGTCCCTAGTCCCCCACCAGCGCGGAGGCGAAGTCGTCGCCCGAGAAGGGGCGCAGGTCCTCCATCTTCTCGCCCAGGCCCACGAAGGTGATGGGCAGCTTGAACTGCAGGGCGATGGCCACCACCACCCCGCCCTTGGCCGTGCCGTCCAGCTTGGTGAGCACGATCTCGTCCACGCCCACGGCCTCGGAGAACAGCTTGGTCTGGGCGATGGCGTTCTGGCCGGTGGTGGCGTCCACCACCAGCACGCAGCGGTGGGGCGCGCCGGGGTGCTTCTTGCCCAGCACCGCCTTGATCTTCTTGAGCTCTTCCATGAGGTTGGTCTTGGTGTGCAGCCGGCCCGCGGTGTCCACGAACAGGATGTCGTAGCCCCCATGCAGGGCCTGGTCCACGGCCTCGAAGGCCACGGCCGCGGGGTCCGCGCCCTCGCCCTTGCCGTAGAAGCCCGCGCCGGTGCGGTCCGCCCAGATCTTGAGCTGCTCCATGGCCGCGGCCCGGAAGGTGTCGCCCGCGGCGATGAGCACCTTGCGGCCCTGCATGGCCGCGCGGTGGGCCAGCTTGGCGATGGTGGTGGTCTTGCCCACCCCGTTGACCCCGATCATGAGCACCACCTCGGGCGGGTTCACCGCGGTGATGCGCTTGGCCGGGGTGAACACCGCGGCCAGCTCCTCGCGCAGGATGGCCTTGAAGTCCTCGGGCTTGGCCCCGTCCTTGCGCACCCGGTCGCGCAGCCGCCTGGTCAGGCCCACCACCGCGTCCATGCCCACGTCGGCCATGATGAGGACCTCTTCCAGCTCCTCCCAGAAGGCCTCGTCCAGCTCGGCGCGGCCCGAGAGCAGGCCGTCGATCTGGCGGGTGATGCGCTCCTTGGTCTTCTCCAGCCCGGCCGAGAGCTTGAGCATGAGCCGGGAGCGCTCGTCCTCCTCGTCCTCCAGGTCCAGGGCCAGGGCCAGGCGGTATTGCAGTTCCGAGCGGAAGTCCGCCAGGCGCTCGTACTCCATGGTGTCCAGCCAGGAATCGAAGCGGGCCACGAACTCGCGGGCCTCGTCGGTCGGGGCCTCCAGGGCCGCGAACAGGAAGAGCAGGCGCTTGGAGAGCAGCTCCCCGCGCGTGTCCACGCCCTGCAGCACCACCCCGAGCCAGGCCGAGAGCCGGGGCTCGGCCGCGCGCAGGGCCAGGGTCATGCCCTTCTGCCAGTCCGCGCCGGCCACCAGCCTGGTCTCGCCGGCCGGGGCGGCTGCCGGGGCGGCGGGGGCTTCGGGCGCGGTCGCCGGGGCCTCGGCGGCGGGCGCTGCCGCCGGGGCGGCCTCCGGGGCCTGGGGCGCGGCCTGGTCCGCCGGGGCGGGCTCGCCGGGCTTGCTCGTGAAGATGCGCTTTATCTTGGAGAAGAATCCCATCTTACGGCCTCGCGGGTTTGCGGCAGAGGTACATGGCCCGGTAGGCGGGCTCGCGGTCCTCGATCACCGCAAAGTGGTGGTTGAAGAAGGAGCTGATGGAGTGGCGAAGGTCCTTGCCCACCCCGTGCATGAGCAGCATCATGGCGGTCCAGGAGGGCAGGCTGGCGCTGGGCCGGCGCTCGAAGGCCAGGCCCAGGGCGGTGAGCACGGCCTCCACCTCGGCGGGGTCGGGCAGGACCAGGTCCAGGTGCTCGGCCAGCCAGGCCGAGCCGGTGGTCTCGAACACGAAGCGTTCGGCCTCGGCCGCCGCGGGCACCGGGAAGCAGAGCACGAAGCCCCGCCGGCTCACCCGGGCCAGTTCGGCCAGGAGGAAGGTGCGGTCCGCGGGGGCCACGTGCTCCAGCACGTCCAGGGCCGCGGCCGCGTCCACGGCCCCGTCGGCCAGGGGCAGGCCCGCGCCGCGGGTGACCATGCCGTCGTAGGCGTGCACCGCGCAGCCCGGCAGGAAGGCGGCGAAGGCCGCGTCGTGCCCGCCCACGTCCAGCACCGTGGCCCCGGGGGCGGAGCCCAAAAGCCCGCCGAGCAGCTCGGCGGCCAGGCGGAAGCGCTGGAAGCGGTCGAAGTACAGGTCGTGCTGTGGATGCATGGGCTCCTCCTTTGCCCAGAAGAGGGGCAAGGTCAAGTCGCCCGCGCGGCCTTGCAAAAGTGTCGGGAAAGGGGCAGGAAGGAGCCGGTCCCGGGGCGTGTCCCTGGCAAGAAGTTCAATCATCACGAGGGAATCATGCGCGTGATTTCGGTCAAGGCCGCGCTGGCCGCGGACGCCCCCCGGACCGGGGTGCGGGTGCAGGGCTGGGTGCGCACCAAGCGCGACGGCAAGGGTTTCGCCTTCCTGGAGGTCAACGACGGCTCCTGCCTCAAGAATCTTCAGGTGGTGGTGGACGACGGCGTGGTTGACCCGGCGGTGCTGGTCCAGGCGGCCACCGGCGCGGCCGTGGCCGTGGACGGCGACCTGGTGGAGTCCCCGGGCAAGGGCCAGCAGTGGGAGATGAAGGCCACGGGCCTGGCGGTGGTGGGCGGCGCGGACCAGGAGGCCTACCCGCTCCAGAAGAAGCGCCACTCCGACGAGTTCCTGCGCACCATCGCGCACCTGCGGCCGCGCACCAACAAGTTCGGGGCGCTCTTCCGCATCCGCTCGGAGCTGTCCTTCGCGGTGCACGAGTTCTTCCGCTCCCGGGGCTTCGTGTACCTGCACACCCCGCTGCTCACGGGCTCGGACTGCGAGGGCGCGGGCGAGCTCTTCCGGGTCACCACCCAGCCGCGCGAGGCCGCGCCCGCCCCCAAGGCGGACGAGGACTTCTTCGGCCAGGACGCCTTCCTCACCGTGTCCGGCCAGCTCTCGGCCGAGGCCTTTGCCCAGGCCCTGGGCAAGGTCTACACCTTCGGCCCGACCTTCCGCGCCGAGAACAGCAACACCACGCGCCATCTGGCCGAGTTCTGGATGATCGAGCCGGNNCCGAGAACTCCAACACCCCGCGCCACGCGGCCGAGTTCTGGATGATCGAGCCCGAGGTGGCCTTTGCGGACCTGGCCGCCAACATGGACCTGGCCGAGGCCATGCTCCAGCACCTGGTCGCGGTGCTCCGGGAGCGCTGCGCCGAGGACCTGGAGCTCTTCGCCAAGTTCGTGGACCCGCAGCTCGCGGCCCGGCTGGACAGCATCACGGCCCAGCCCTTTGCCCGCATGTCCTACACCGAGGCGGTGGAGGCCCTGGCCCGCGCCCAGGCCGCGGGCAAGGCCAAGTTCGAGTATCCGGTGCAGTGGGGCCTGGACCTGCAGACCGAGCACGAGCGCTACCTGGCCGAGGTGCACTGCAAGCGGCCGGTGGCGGTGTACGACTACCCCAGGACCATCAAGCCCTTCTACATGCGGGTGA
>DKEU01000032.1:17215-17417 GCA_002452635.1 Desulfovibrionaceae bacterium UBA6814
TGGGCGGCAGCCAGCGCGAGGAGCGGCTGGAGGTCATGCTCGGCCGCATGGCCGAGATGGGCCTGGAGGAGGCCCCCTACTGGTGGTACCTGGACCTGCGCCGCTTCGGGTCCACGCCCCACGCCGGGTTCGGCCTGGGCTTCGAGCGGCTGCTCATGTTCCTCACCGGGGTGTCCAACATCCGCGACGCCATCCCCTTCCC
>DKEU01000082.1 GCA_002452635.1 Desulfovibrionaceae bacterium UBA6814
TGCATGCTCAACCTGAACTTCCCGGTGCACGCCTGGGAGGAGGTCAAGGGACTCAGGCTCTGTCCCCAGACCTCGGCCGCCTACCACGACTGGTACGTGGCCCGCCAGGATCCGCGGGGCAACGCCTACTACTGGCTGGAAGGGGAGATACCCAAGGACAAGGTGGCCGCGGGCACGGACCGCGCCCTGCTCTGGGAGGGCTGGATGACCCTCACCCCCCTGCGCTTCGACTTCACCGACCGGGGCACCTTGAAGACACTGGAAACCGCCGGCCTCGTTGACACCAAGCCCGCTGCGGAGTAGGATTTTTCGTTCAGTGCCGGCCCGTTCGGGCCGCCCCAACCACCACCTCCGGGAGGACGCCATGCCCCTCGTCGGCCCCAAGGAAATGTTCGCCAAGGCCTATGCCGGCGGCTTCGCCATCGGCGCGTTCAACGTGAACAACATGGAGATCATCCAGGGCATCATCATGGCCGCCGAGGAGGAGAAGAGCCCCCTCATCCTCCAGGTCTCGGCCGGAGCCCGGAAATACGCCAACCCGGTGTACCTGAAAAAGCTGGTGGAGGCCGGCCTGGAGGTTTCGGACCTGCCCATCTGCCTGCACCTGGACCACGGGGCCAGCTTCGAGCAGTGCGTGGACTGCATCGAGGGCGGCTTCACCTCGGTGATGATCGACGGCTCCCACCTGCCCTACGAGGACAACATCGCGGTCACCAAGAAGGTCGTGGAATACGCCCATCCCCGCGGGGTCTGGGTGGAGGCCGAACTGGGCCGCCTGGCCGGGGTGGAGGACGAGGTGGTGAGCGAAAAGAGCATCTACACCGACCCGGACCAGGCCGTGGACTTCGTGCAGAAGACCGGGTGCGACTCCCTGGCCATCGCCATCGGCACCTCGCACGGGGCCTACAAGTTCAAGGGCGAGGCCAAGCTGGACTTCGCGCGCCTGGACACCATCGGCTCCATGCTGCCCGGCTATCCCCTGGTGCTGCACGGCGCGTCCAGCGTGCTCCCCGAGTTCGTGGAGATGTGCAACAAGTACGGCGGCCAGATCCCCGGGGCCAAGGGCGTGCCCGAGGAGCTCCTGCGCAAGGCCGCGGGGTCCGCGGTGTGCAAGATCAACATCGACACCGACATCCGGCTGGCCATCACCGCCACCATCCGCAAGCATTTCGCGGAGAAGCCCGCGGACTTCGACCCGCGCGCCTATCTCGGCCCGGCCCGGGCCGCGGTCAAGGACATGGTGCAGCACAAGATCCGCCACGTCCTGGGCTGCTCGGGCAGCATCTAAAATCCCTGCGAGGAGTACTCCCATGGCTGTGAAGATTGGACTGAACGGCTTCGGCCGCATCGGACGTTTCCTGACCCGCCTCCTGGCCGACGAGACCGAGGTGGAGCTCGCCGCGGTCAACGCCCGCGCCGACAACCCCAGCCTGGTCCACCTGCTGAAATACGACTCGGTGCACGGCCGCTTCCGGGGCGAGGCCATCGCCTCGGACCAGGGCTTCTACTTGAACGGCCGGCCCGTGCAAGTCACCCGCCAGCCCCTGGGCGAGTACGCCTGGAAGGACCTGGGCTGCGACATCGTGGTGGAGACCACCGGCAAGGTGAAGGACCGCGAGAGCCTGGCCCAGCACCTCGCCTGCGGGGCCAAGAAGGCCATCATCGGCGCGCCCGGCAAGGACGTGGACCTCACCGTGGTGCCCGGGGTCAACGACGAGCTCTACGACCCGGCCAAGCACCACATCCTGTCCTGCGCCTCCTGCACCACCAACTGCATGGCCCCGGCCACCAAGGTCATCCTGGACAACTTCGGCATCAAGCACGGGCTCATGACCACGGTGCACTCCTACACCATGAGCCAGCGCATCCTGGACGGCTCGCACAAGGACCTGCGCCGGGCCCGGGCCGCGGGCATGAACATCGTGCCCACCACCACCGGCGCGGCCAAGGCCGTGACCGAGGTGCTGCCCGCGCTCAAGGGCAAGCTGGACGGCATGTCCCTGCGCGTGCCCACGCCCAACGTGTCCCTGGTGGACATGACCCTGGAGGTGGAGAAGCCCACCACCAAGGCCGAGGTCAACGCCGCGATCAAGGCCGCGGCCGAGGGCCCCATGCTCGGGGCCATGGGCTACTGCGACGAGCCCCTGGTGTCCGTGGACTTCGTGTCCACCTCTTACGGCGGCGTGGTGGACAGCCTGCTCACCTCGGTCATGGACAAGACCATGGTCAAGCTCATCATCTGGTACGACAACGAGGGCGGCTACACCAACCAGCTCCTGCGCCTCATCAAGAAGGTCGCCAGGGCGCTCTAGCCAGCCCGCCGACGGGTAAAACAAAGGGCCGGCCCCCGCGGGGCCGGCCCTTTTTCGCGTTGGTCGGCATTGACGTGTAACCATCAAATGGTTATACGTCTTTCATGTCATGGACATTGGTGTTCAGCAAGCGCGCCAACAAGCAGAAAGACAAATTGCCCGCGCGCATCCGGGTTCGGCTGGACGCCTTGACCATGGCCATAGAAATCGCCGGTCCGGTGCAGCCGACCATGCCGCACTTCGGGAAACTCAAGGGCCTGGGCGGCGACCTGTACCATTGCCACCTGAACAAGGGCCGGCCAACCTACGTGGCGGTGTGGCAAGTAAAGGACCGCACCGTGGAACTGGTGGAGGTGACCTATGTTGGAACTCACGAGAAGGCCCCGTACTGACGGCATGGTGGTGTTTACCGCCGTTGTTCCGGCTCCCCAGGCGGACGCCGTTGCCCGCGCCATCGAGCAGGCTGCCGAGCCCACGGTTTCGCGGCGCGAAGCCTTCCCCGAATCCACCCCGGGCACGGTCCTGCGCGGCGCGCGCGGCCTGCGGGAGATGACCCAGGCGGCCCTGGCCGCCCGGATCGGGGCGCACAAGACCCACATCTCCGAAATGGAGCGCGGCCTGCGCCCCATCGGCAAGGCCATGGCCAAGCGCCTGGCCGAGGTATTGGATTTTCCCTGGAAGGCGTTCCTGTAGCCCCGCGCAGCCCGAGAAAGCAAAGGGCCGGCCCCGCGGGGCCGGCCCTTTTGCATTGCGGAGTCGAGGCTACATCCCGGAAAACACGCTGATGCCGCCGCGGGGACCGTCGCCCTTGGCATGGGAAGAGAAGCGGTCGCGCACCGTGATCTGCACCTCCTGGTCCAGCCGGGCCAACCAGGCCAGGAGCCGGTCCACGGTCACCAGGTCCAGGTGGCCGCGCAGCACCTTGGAAATGGTCGGCTGGTCGGCCCCCACCCGGGCCGCCACCTCCCGCTGGGTGAGCCGGTGCAGCTTCATGAGCCGCTGCAGGCTGAGAATGAGTTGGGACTTGACCGTAAGTTCCTCGGCATCGGGCAGGTCCAGGTCGACGAACACGTTGCCGCAGCTGGGAGTCATCTTCTCTTCAGGCATACGCCACCATGATAACGAATGCTGCATTCTGTCAACCGCTGAAAGGAAAAGCGGAAGGGCCTGCCGAGCCCTTCCGCTTTTCGCGAAGAATCAAACGGGCCGGCTACTTGGCCAGCCCGATCTCCTTCTTGATGTAGTCGTAGTCGATGGAGGCGGACACCAGCTGCGCGCCCTGGCGGATCTTGATCACGTCGCGCAGCTTGTGGCGGGAGAGGATGTTCTCCATCTTCTTGGCCACGGAATAGGTGTCCTCCCGCACGATGATGATGGGAATCTCCAGCACCTCGGAGCGGGTCATGATGATGTCGTTGGGGTAGAGGTTGCCGGTGAGGATGAGGCAGGGGCAGTTGCCCTCCAGGGCCACCAACTGCACGTCCGCCCGGTCGCCGCCCACGATCACCGCGGAGTTCTTGTTCTTGCGGAAGTGGGTCATGAAGTTGTCCACCTGCATGGTGCCGATGAGGAAGTTCTCCACGACCTTGTCCGCCTTGTTGTGGGCGGAGATGACCTTGCCGCCCAGGCGTTCGGCCAGGTCCGACACCTTGATGGCGCCCATGAGCGGGTCCTTGGGGATGATGCCGATGACCTTGATGCCCACCCGCTCGAAGAACGGCTTGAGCATGGACTCCACCTCGTCCATGAAGGTGGGCGGGATGTCGTTCAGCACCACGCCCAGGAGCTGGTCGCCCAGGGCCTCCTTCATGGCCAGCAGGTAGTCGTACTTGAGCTCGTTGTCGAAGCGGTCGATGACCAGGGCCTTGATGCCCAGCTTCTTGACCACGCTCACGCCGTCCACCTTGCAGTACTTGCCCGAGTACATGCTGCCCGAACCGGCCACGATGGTCACGTCCTTGCCGCTCGACACCTTGGCGTAGGCGTCGGCGATGGCGGGCATCAGGTCCGCGCACTCGCCGGAGAAGGCCTTGACCTTGAAGTCCTGGGTCACCAGGACCGGGGTGAGCAGATCGGGCTCGGCCTCGATCTTGAGAATCTTCTGCACGAAGTGGGCGTCCTCGTCGCGGAGCTTGCCCTCGATCTCCCGGGGCACCGCGCCCACGGGCTTCATGTAGGCCACCGACAGGTTGTCCTTCTGGAACTTGAGTCCCAGGCCCATGATGACCATGTTCTTGCCCGAGAACCCGGAGGTGGAGCCCACGTAGATACCTGCCATGTCGTCCTCCTGAATCTGCCTTTGGCGCGTCTGCCGTATGCTCGTGCTACACGTTTTTCGGATGGTTGAAAATGCGGCGACCGACCAGAATCAACCGTTCGCCGCGTCCTCGGCGCAGACCGTGACCCGGACGTCGGCCACGATGGCCCCGCCGGGGTGCGCCAGCACCGGGTTGAATTCGGCCTCCATGATCTGGGGGAAGTCCAGGGCCAGCTGGGACATGGTGAGCAGGATGTCCTCGATGGCGTTGAAGTCCACCGGCTGCTCGCCGCGCACCCCGCGCAGGAGCGGGAAGCTCTTGATCTCGCGGATCATCTGCTTGGCGTCGTCCATGGACAGGGGCACCAGGCGGATGGCCACGTCCTTGAGCACCTCCACGTAGATGCCGCCCAGGCCGAAGAGGATCATGGGCCCGAACTGCGGATCGCGCTTGAACCCGATGATGCACTCCTTGCAGCCCTTGGGGGCCATGCTCTGCACCAGGCAGCCGGTGATGTAGGCGTCGGGGCGCAGGCTCTTGGCCCGGGTGGTGATGTCGTGGAAGGTCCGGGACACGGCGTCCGCGTCGGCCAGGCCCACCTTCACGCCGCCCACGTCGCTCTTGTGGCTGATCTGGGGCGAGGCGATCTTGAGCACCACCGGGAAGCCGATCTGCTTGGCCGCGGCCACGGCCTCCGCGGAGGTGCGGGCCAGGATGGTGTTGGGGATGGGCAGCTCGTAGGCCTTGAGCAGCTCCTGGGCCTGGAACTCCACGATCTCGGTGCACCCCTGGATGCGGGCCGCGTCCAGGACCTTCTGGGCCCGGGGCTTGTCGCGGCGGTAGCACACCTGCACCGGCGCGGGCCGCTCCTTCCACTGGGAGAAGAGGTACATGGTCTCGATGGCGGCGATGGCCGGCTCGGGGAAGCCGTAGCAGGGGATGCCGGCCCGGGTGAGGATCTCCTCCCCGGCCTTGACCCGCTTGCGGCCCATGAAGCAGGCGAACACCGGCTTGTCGCAGGTCTTGGCGACATCCACGATGGCCTGGCCGGTCTCGGGAATCTGGGCCGAGGCCGTGGGCGAGAGCAGCACCAGGACGGCGTGGACCATGGGGTCCTTGGCCACCACCTCCAGGGTCTTGCGGTAGCGCTCCGCGTCCGCGTCGCCGATGATGTCCACCGGGTTGTACACCGCGGCGAAGGGCGGCAGCAGGGCGAGCAGTTCGTTGACCGTGGTGGAGGACAGGGAGCCCATGATGAGCTTGGACTTCTCGGCCGCGTCCGCAGCCAGGATGCCCGGGCCGCCGGAGTTGGTGACGATGGCCAGGTTGGGGCCCTTGGGCAGGGGCTGGTTGGAGAAGGCCAGGGCCAGGTTGAAGAGCGAGGCCACGTCGCGCACCCGGATGATGCCGGCCTGGTGGAACGCGGCCTGGTAGGCCTGGTCCGACCCGGCGATGGCCCCGGTGTGGCTGGAGGCGGCCTTGGCGCCGGCCGCGGTGGTGCCGCTCTTGATGAGGATCACCGGCTTGACCGCGGTCACCGCCTCGGCGGCGCGCATGAAGCGGGGGCCGTCCTCCACGCCCTCCATGTAGCCCAGGATGACCTTGGTCTCGGGGTCGTCCTTCAGGTAGTCGAGCATGTGCGATTCGTCGATGACCGCCTTGTTGCCCAGGGACACGAACTTGGAGAACCCGATGTTCTCGCCCATGGCCCAGTCCAGGATGGCCACGCACAGGGCCCCGGACTGGGAGAAGAAGGCGATGTTGCCGGGGTTGGGCTGGTCCGCGGCAAAGGAGGCGTTGACCTTGGCCCCGGTGCTCATGAGGCCCAGGCAGTTGGGGCCCAGGAGCGCGATGCCGTGCTCCCGGGCGATGGCCACCAGCTTCTGCTCCAGGTAGTAGCCCTCGCGGCCCACTTCCTTGAACCCGGCGGTGATGACCACCGCGCTCTTGACCTTCTTGGCGGCCAACTGTTCCATGGCGCCGACGACATGGGCCGGCGGGATGCAGATCACCGCCATGTCCAGGGCCTCGGGCAGGTCGGCGATGTTGGCCACGGCCTGCAGGCCGAACATCTCCCCGCCCTTGGGGTTGACGGGGTAGATTTTTCCCGCGAAACCGGCCTGGACCATGTTGGACAAAACACTGTGGCCGACCTTGCCCGGAACGGCCGATGCGCCGATAATGGCGACCGAAGCCGGGGCGAAGAGGGCGTCTAGGTCGAATGTAGCCATGGTGTGCAAGCGGAGTACGCTCATGGATGAAAGGTTGAAAACGCTCCAGACATCTATTTCTCATAGCTTTTCGCAAGTCAAGTTGCTGGAAACCGCGCTTACCCATTCTTCCTGCGCCAATGAATG